>NZ_JBKBEX010000023.1:0-86946 GCF_047303325.1 Polaromonas sp. CT11-55
CGGCGACGGACAGCGCATCGGGGGCGCTGCGGCGGGGGGAGGAGTCGAAGGGCGGTTGTTGCATAAGGCAGTCGGGGAAGCGCGCAGGAGTGCGGCAGGCAGTAGGGCGGTCACCCGGACAGCCATTGTGGCCCCGCGCGTCTTTTCCCAGGTGTAGGACAGAAACTTATTTGTACACGAGCCTGGTTGACCCTTTCGCGTGAACAGTTTCACGGAAATGGCCGCAACCACACGCCGCGGGCGCAGTGTCCTACACGGCGCGGCGGGCCTCTCCGGCAAGTTCGCCGCGGCCCGGCCCCTAAATTGAAACCAGCCCCGCCACACATCAGGGGTTGTTTATCCAACGCGCCTTATCCATGGGGCCAACCGAAGAGGAAATCACGATGACGAAAATTTCAATGAAATCCATTCCCGCAGCGGCTGCGATTGTTTCCGCCTTGTTGCTGGGCGCGCAAGTCCATGCGCAGACCGATACCACGACGCCGCCCGGAAGCACCAAGGCACAGGACCAGAACTCGGCGGCCCCTATGGGCGGTACGGCAAAGACCCCCGAGGCACGCACGGCCGCCAAGGCCGACCGTGCGGCAGCCAAGGCCGCCAAGCGCGAAAAACGCGCGGCCAAACGGGCGAAGAACGCCGCCGCGCGTGACGCGGCCGCCACTTCCACCGGCGGCGCGCAAGGCCCCGCGAAGGGCGACAGCCATTAAGACCGCCGATCCGTTTTGGGGCGAAGTGGTGATCCACGGCCCCAGGCGGCGCGGGCGGGCCACAGCGGTTTTCGTTGCGGCCCTGCTGGGTGGGTTGCCATGTTGAGCAAGCCCATCGTTTTTTGAAGGAGACTGAAATGTCCAAGTTCCTGATTCGTTCGATTCCCGGCGCCGTGGCGCTGACCCTGGCTGCCGCGCTGGCCGGGCCTGCTGTTTTTGCCCAAGGCCTTGGCGTAGGCGTGGGTGTGGGCGCCGGCGCAGGTGCCGGCTTGAGTGGCAACAGCGCCGGCGGCAACGCCGGGGCCGGCCTGGGCGTGAACCTCGGTGTCAATGCCGGCCAGAACGCCAACATTGATGCCGCCACCCGCGCGAATGCGGGCGGTGGTGGCGACAGCGGCACCGGCGCAACCGCCGGCCGTGTGGGCGCTGCTGCCGGCGTCGGCGCGGGCGCCAATGTCTCGGGTGCGGCCCAGAGTGCCGGCGGCCTGAGCAGCCGGGCCACGGGCGCGGTGGATGACACCGCACGCGCCACCGGCCGGGCCGTGGCCCGCACGGGCAGCGCCGTGAAGAGCGGCGCCAAACGCACCTACAACGGCGTGAGCAGCGGCGTGGGCAGCCTCCAGGGCGGCGTACAGGGCAGTGTCCAGGGTGGCGCGGCCGTCAGCGGCGGTGCTCATTAAGGGCTAGAAGGGCTAGAGCCTGGGCCGGCCGTTCGCGGCCGGCGCCACCAGCTTGCAAGGCCGGGCGCGGGCATGTCCCGCGGCCCGGCTTTTTGCTGCCCCATTCATTACCAAGGGGGCACAAAAAAGCCCGCACCGGTTTGCGGTGCGGGCTGGGGGCGTTGGCGCCGGGGCCTGGCTTAGCCCTTTTGCGGGCCGGGGCCGCCGTGCTCGCGGTGGCCGCCGCGCGGGCCGTGCTTTTTGTGTTCGGCATCAAAGACTTTTTGCTGCTCGGGGCTCAGCACGGCGTAAAAGGCCTTGGTGGCTTCGCCGCGTTTGTCCATGGCCGCGTTCATCTCGGCCATGCGCTGGGTGCGCATTTCCTTCATCTTGTCGATGCGCTGGGGCGTGGTCAGCTTGTCGAACTCGGCGCGCTGCTCGGCCGTGGGGCGGGGACCGTGCGCAGGCGGCTGCATGGCGGCCGTGTAGTTGGTCCATGCGCCTTCCTGGGCCGGGGTGAGCTTGAGCTTGGCCTTGAGTTCGGCCTGGTGCTTGGCGATCATGGCCTGCATCTTGGCGGGGTCATGGCGGCCCATGCGCTCGCCGTGGGGGCCGGCGGGTTTGCCGGCTGCGGGCGGCGATCCGGCCGGGGGGGCGGGAGGCGTTTGCGCCATGGCGCCGGCGCCCACCGTTGCCAGCAGGCCGGCCAGTACAAGGCTGTTGAGGGAAGCGGAGGGCTTGAATGCGAATTTCATGGGGACTTCCTTTCGAAGAGAAGATGCCTGAAATCCGCGGCCGTGACATACGGTTTTGGGTTCAGGTTGGGAGCAAGTGTGGCGGCGCTCTGTATCCCCGCGGTTGCCCGAGCGATGAGGTTTTGTAAAGTTTTGGGAAAAAGCACACCCCTGTTGGGGCTCACTGCGTGTAGCCCCCTCTCCCCTTGCAGGGGACGGGGGATGGATACACCCCTATCGGCACTCACTTCGTGTAGTGCCTTTTCCCCTTGCAGGGGACGGCGCCTGCGGCCTGGCAAAGCCAGTTCCGCGGCCCCCACGGGCTTGGACGACTTGTGACCTTGGTTATTTGCCATGCGGCCTGGGGGTGCCTACAATGGCTGCAGCTTGTCGGGGTGCCAAGATTTCCTTAGGGAGTGTCAAGGCTGAGATCGCAGTTTGCGAGACCCGCTGAACCTGATCGGGGTCATCCCCGCGTAGGGAACAACGCAATTGGCTCCGGCATTCCGTAGCGGCACCTCCAGAGGCCGCCCAAGGACCCTCCGGCTCCCCAGCAGGCACCCCACCTCCTGGAGAACCACATGGCCAAAACCCGACTCACCGTTGACACCCAAGACCTCACGGGCCGCATCACGCGCGCGCCCTTTCCCGGCTCGGCGAAGATTTATATCGAGGGCTCGCGCCCCGACATCCGCGTGCCGTTTCGCGAGGTCACGCTGACCGATACCCTGGTGCACGAAGGCGCCGGTGAGCCACGCCGTGAAGCCAACCCGCCGCTGCGCCTGTACGACGCCTCAGGCATCTACACCGACCCTGCTGCACCCATCGACATCACGCGCGGCCTGCCGCCGCTGCGCGGCGCCTGGATCAACGAGCGCCAGGACACCGAGGCCCTGGCCGGCATCAGCAGCGCCTACGGCCGCCAGCGCCTGAACGACCCGGCCCTGGCCGCGTTGCGCATGGCGCATGCGCCGGTGCCGCGCCGCGCCAAGGCGGGCGCCAATGTGTCGCAAATGCATTACGCGCGCAAAGGCATCATCACACCCGAGATGGAATACATCGCGGTGCGCGAGAACCTGGTGCGCGCGCAGCTGGCCGAGCGCCTGAAGACCGAGCGCCTGCCCAAGGCCGGCCATTCCTTCAATGCCGCCATCCCGAAAGAGATCACGGCCGAGTTCGTGCGCGACGAGGTGGCGCGCGGCCGCGCGGTGATCCCGAACAACATCAATCACCCCGAGAGCGAGCCGATGATCATCGGCCGCAACTTCCTGATCAAGGTCAACGCCAACATCGGCAACTCGGCGGTCACCTCGAGCATTGAGGAAGAAGTCGACAAGCTGGTCTGGTCGATTCGCTGGGGCGCAGATACCGTGATGGATCTCTCGACCGGCGAGAACATCCATGAAACCCGCGAATGGATTCTGCGCAACTCGCCGGTGCCCATCGGCACGGTGCCGATTTACCAGGCGCTCGAAAAAGTCAACGGCAAGGCCGAAGACCTGACCTGGGAAATCTTCCGCGACACGCTGATCGAGCAGGCCGAGCAGGGCGTGGACTACTTCACCATCCACGCCGGCGTGCGCCTGGCCTATGTGCCGCTCACGGCCAACCGCCTGACGGGCATCGTCTCGCGCGGCGGCTCCATCATGGCCAAGTGGTGCCTGTCGCACCACAAGGAAAGCTTTTTGTACGAGCGCTTTGAAGAGATCTGCGAGATCATGAAGGCGTATGACGTGTGCTTCTCGCTGGGTGACGGCCTGCGGCCCGGCTCGATTGCCGACGCCAACGACGAAGCGCAGTTCGCCGAGCTGCACACCCTGGGCGAGCTCACGCAAATTGCCTGGAAACACGACGTGCAGGTGATGATCGAAGGCCCCGGCCATGTGCCGCTGCAGCTGGTGAAGGAAAACGTCGACAAGCAGCTGGAGGCCTGCTTCGAGGCGCCGTTCTACACGCTGGGCCCGCTGATCACCGACATCTCGCCGGGCTACGACCACATCTCTTCGGCCATGGGCGCAGCCAACATCGGCTGGTACGGCACGGCCATGCTGTGCTACGTGACGCCCAAGGAACACCTGGGCCTGCCGAACCGCGACGACGTGAAGCAGGGCCTGATCGCCTACAAGATCGCCGCGCATGCGGGCGACCTGGCCAAGGGCTACCCGGGCGCGCAGATGTGGGACAACGCGGTGTCCAAGGCACGCTTCGAGTTCCGCTGGGAAGACCAGTTCCGCCTGGCGATCGACCCCGACACGGCCATGGCCTACCACGACGAAACCCTGCCCAAGGAGAACGCCAAGGTCGCGCATTTCTGCTCCATGTGCGGGCCGAAGTTCTGCTCGATGAAAATTTCGCAGGAGGTGCGCGAGTTCGCGCGGCTGAATCCGGCCACGACGACGCTGGCCCCGGCCGCCGGTACGATTCCCATCAAGCAGATCGCGACTGGCTTTGAGGAAAAGGCCAAGGAGTTCCGCGAGGGCGGCAGCGAGATTTATTCCTGAGATGAACAGCTTGCACATCGGCATCGCAGGCGCGGGCCTGGCCGGCCGCACGCTGGCCTGGCGCCTGCTGCGCGCCGGTTGCCGTGTGAGCCTGTTCGATGCGCGGGCGCGCGGCGACCTGGCCACGGCGTCCATGACGGCGGCGGCCATGCTCTCGCCGCTGGCCGAGCTTGCGGTATCCGATGATGTCGTGTTCGCGCTGGGCCAGCGCTCCATGCAGCTGTGGCCGCAATGGATCGGCGAGCTGGCCGATCGGGGCTTGCCGGTGTATTTCCGGCGCGAAGGCACGCTGGTCGTCGCGCATGCGCCCGACCAGAGTTCGCTGGCGCATTTCACCGGCCTGCTGCTGCACAAGCTGCCCGAGGCCGCGCGCGCCCAAGTGCACACGCTGGACGCGGCCGCGCTGGCCCAGGCCGAACCGGCGCTGGCCGGGCGCTTTGGCCAGGGGCTGATGCTGGACGGCGAAGGCCAGCTGGCCAACGACCAGTGGATGGCCGCGCTGGCGACCGAGATAGACCGGCTGGGCGGCAGCTGGCTCGAAGGCCGGGCTGTCGATGCGGTCGAAGACGACCATATCGAATGCGGCGGGCAAACATATGGCGTGGATGTGGCCGTGGATGCGCGCGGCGTGGGCGCGAAAGAAAGCTGGCCGCAGCTGCGCGGTGTGCGTGGCGAGGTGCTGACGGTTGAATGCGATGGCGTGACTTTGCAGCGCCCGGTGCGGCTGATGCACCCGCGCTACCAGCTTTATGTGGCGCCGCGCCCCAACCACCAGTTTGTGGTCGGCGCGACCGAGCTGGAGTCGGAAGACACCGGGCCAGTGACCTTGCGCTCCACGCTGGAGCTGGGCAGCGCGCTGCACAGCCTGCACCCGGCTTTTGGCGAGGCAAGGGTGCTGCGTCTGGCAGCAGCGTTACGCCCGGCGCTGGATGACCACCGGCCAACGATTGCGCAGCGGCATGGCGTGTGGCATATCAACGGCCTCTACCGCCACGGTTACCTGTGTGCGCCGGCGCTGGTCGAAGACCTGGTTCATCAACTGTTGGGGCAGTGAAAATGAATGACATGACAAGACTCCACATTTCGCTGAACGGCGAAGCCATTCAAACCGACGCACCCACCTTGCAGGCTTTGCTGCTGGCGCGTGGTTACCAGCTGCAAGGCGCGTTTGCCTGCGCGATCAACAACAGTTTTGTGCCGCGCCCCCAGTGGCCGGAGCGCGTCTTGAATAACGGCGACCGCATAGACATCGTCACCCCGATCACAGGAGGTTAAATGGACACGTCCGTCACTTCTTCCCCCATCGCCCATGGCAAGCCCTGGACGGTCGCCGGCGTTACCCTGTCCAGCCGCTTTTTCCTGGGCACTTCGCATTACCCTTCGCCGCAGGTGCTGGCCGACGCGGTGCGCGCCAGCGGCACCGAGGTGCTGACGGTGGGCCTGCGCCGCTTGCAACCCGAGAGCGGCGGCGGCAACAGTTTCTGGCAGCGAGTGCAGGCCATGGGCTGCCGCATCCTGCCCAACACGGCGGGCTGCCACAGCGCAGAAGAAGCGATCACGCTGGCGCAGATGGCACGCGAGATTTTCGGCACGCCCTGGATCAAGCTGGAAGTCATAGGCGATGACTACACACTGCAGCCAGACACGGTGGCCACACTCGAAGCCGCGACCACGCTGGCCAAAGAGGGCTTTGCCGTGTTTGCCTACACCACCGACGACCTGGTGATGGCGCAGCGCCTGCATGCGGCCGGCTGCGCGGCGGTGATGCCCTGGGCCGCGCCGATTGGCACGGGCCGCGGGCCACTCAACCCTTACGCACTCGAGACCATGCGCCGGCGTTTGCCCGATGCGGTGCTGGTGGTCGACGCCGGCCTGGGCCGGCCCTCGCATGCCGCGCAGGTGATGGAACTGGGCTTTGACGCCGTGCTGCTGAACACCGCGGTGGCGCAAGCTGGCGACCCGGTGCGCATGGCGCGCGCCTTTGCCGATGGCGTGGCGGCCGGCCGTGCGGCCTACGAGTCCACACCCATGCCTGAGCGCGCGGCGGCGCAGGCTTCGACACCGACAGTCGGTGTGCCCTTCTGGCATTCCTCTTGAGGCCGCTATGAGTTCCTTTAAGCCACTTACCGGCCCCATTGGTTTTTATCCCGTCGTTCCCGACGCCGCCTGGGTGCGGCGCCTGCTGGGCTGGGGTGTGCGCACCATCCAGCTGCGCATCAAGGCGGCGGACCACGACGCGGACGAGATCGCATGGGAAGTGCGCACCGCGGTGGCGGCGGGGCGCGAGGTGCCGGGCGCGCAGGTGTTTATCAACGACCACTGGGAGCTGGCGCTGGAGGCTGGCGCTTACGGCGTGCACCTGGGCCAGGAAGACCTGGACACGGCCGACATCGCGGCCCTGCGCAAAGCCGGCGTGCGCCTGGGCCTGAGCACGCACACGCCGGCTGAACTGGCGCGGGCCAAGGCGGTGCAGCCTTCCTACCTCGCGATAGGCCCGATCTACCCGACCACGCTCAAGGTCATGCCTTATGAGCCTGTGGGCCTGGAGCGCCTGGCGCTATGGGCCAAGGACGCCGCGCCCTATCCGGTGGTGGCCATAGGCGGCATTTCGCTGGCGCTGATGCCGGGCGTGCTGGCCTGCGGCGTGGACGGCGTGGCGGTGGTCAGCGCGGTGACGCTGGCGGCCGACCCGCAGGAGGCCGCGCGCCAGGGCATGGCCCTGGCGGCGCAGGCCCGCGGCACTTAAGCCGACAGCGCGGGGTAGTCGGTGTAGCCTTTTTCGCCGCCGCCGTAAAAGGTGTTTTTGTCGGGCGTGTTGAGCGGCGCCCTGGCGCGCAGGCGCTCCACCAGGTCGGGGTTGGCGATATAGGGCTTGCCGAACGCCACCAGGTCGGCGCCGTCGGCCACGGCTTTTTCAGCCAGGTCCTGGTCGTAGCCGTTGTTGACCATCCAGGCGCCCTTGCCGCCGGCCTTGCGGTAGGCGGCCTTGAGCGCCGGGTAGTCGAAGGGGCGGTCGTCAATTTCACGCGGCCCGCCGGTGGCGCCTTCGATGATGTGAATGTAGGCCAGGTTCAGGCTGGCGAGCTGCTTGACCACGTATTCAAACAAGGCCTGGGGCTTGCTGTCGTGCACGTCGTTGGCGGGGGTGACGGGCGACAGGCGTATGCCGGTGCGGCCGCCGCCGACGGCGTCGGTCACGGCGCGCGTGACTTCCAGCAGCAGGCGGGCGCGGTTTTCGATGCTGCCGCCGTAGTCGTCGCGGCGGTGGTTGCTGCCGTCCTTGAGGAACTGGTCCAGCAGGTAGCCGTTGGCGCCGTGGATTTCCACGCCGTCAAAGCCGGCGGTTTCGACCGCGTTGCGCGCCGCCGCCGCGAAGGTGTGCACGATGCCTGGGATTTCGCCGAGGTCGAGCGCGCGCGGCTCCGAGGTGTCGACAAAAGTCGGCACGCCGTCCTCGATCAGCACAGTTTTAGTCTTGGCCGTGATGGCCGAGGGCGCGACCGGCTTGCCGCCATTGGGTTGCAGCTTGTTGTGCGAGACGCGGCCCACATGCCACAGCTGCACGACGATCTTTCCGCCTTTGTCATGCACGGCATGGGTGACTTTTTTCCAGCTGTCGAGTTGCTCGCTGCCGTAGAGGCCCGGCACGTCCGAATAGCCCTGGCCCTGGTGGCTGATGGCGGTGGCCTCGGTGATCAGCAGGCCGGCGCTGGCGCGCTGAGCGTAATAGGTCCGGGCGATGGCCG
The DNA here is from genome assembly GCF_047303325.1 of Polaromonas sp. CT11-55. NCBI lineage: Bacteria > Pseudomonadati > Pseudomonadota > Betaproteobacteria > Burkholderiales > Comamonadaceae > Polaromonas > Polaromonas sp. CT11-55. Next base: position 8,348 of record NZ_JBKBEX010000023.1, read on the forward strand.
GAGGCACGGCATTGGGCGAGCGGTTGCGCGTGAGCGGCGCCATGACGATGCGGTTGGCAAGGACAAGGTCACCGGCTTTGTTGGAGTCGAATAAGGTGGGCATGGCTTGGATCCTGAAAAGCTGAATGAAAACAGGGCCAGTTTGGCCCTGTTTCGATTGGCTTGCCCAACACGGGTTGCTAAATCCATGGTATTTAGAGCCCTCGCGGACACAAGCAGCAGGGGCCGCGGAACTGGCTTTGCCAGGCCGCAGGCGCCGCCCCCTAGAGGGGGAACAGGCTACACGCAGTGAGCCTGGACGGGAGTGTTACTTGGTCAAGCCTTCGTGCTTCATGGCCGCTTGGACGGCGGGCCGGGCCGCCATGCGCTCACGGAAGGCCGCCAGGTTGGCGAAGCCGGAGATGTCCACGCCGACGCGCGGCGCCCAGTTGGTGACGGTGAAGAGGTAGGGGTCGGCCACGCTGAAGGCATCGCCCATCAGGTACTGCTTGCCGGCGAGCTGGCCGTCCACCCACTTCAGGCGCGACAGCAGCTTGTCGATGACGATGGTTTTGTACTCGGCCGGCGTGGCGGCGTTGAACAGCGGGCTGAAGCCCTTGTGCAGTTCGGTGCCGATGAAGGTCAGCCAGGACTGCATCTTGTAGCGATCGAGCGTGCCGTTGGCCGGCGCGAGTTTCTTCTCGGGCACCTGGTCGGCGATGTACTGCACGATGGCCGGGCCTTCGGCGATGCGCGTGCCGTCGTCGAGCTCCAGCAGGGGCACATAGCCCAGCGGGTTGATGGTGTAGTAGTCGGTGCCGTCATCCAGCTGGTGGGTTTTGGTGGGCGCCGCCACGTGCTCGAACTTCAGGCCGGACTCGTGCAGCGTGATGTGCGGGGAGAGGGAACAGGCGCCGGGGGAGTAATAAAGCTTCATGGTGGGTCCTTTGTAGTGCGGGTGAAATGCGGTACAGCCCCTGATGCTAGCCGCAACCGTGGATTTTTGCTGTAGGCCGGGATGCGGATCGCCGCGCCGCGCCACAATAGCCGCATGGCAAAAGTTTTCAAATGGCTGGTGTTCCTGGCTTTGGGTTTGATGGTGCTGCTGGCCGTGGTGGCCTTCACGCTGCACCGCTGGGTGAGCACCGATGATTTCCGCCAGCGCGTGGAGCGCGAGGCCTCGGCCGCGTTGGGCGTGCCGGTGGCGCTGGACCGGGTCGCGGTGGACGTCTGGCCGCTGCCGGCGGTGGCCTTGAGCGGCATCTCCATCAAAAGCAAGCCGCCCCTCACGCTGGAGCGCCTGGAAGTGCGGCCGCGCTGGCAGCCGCTGCTGACGGGGAAGCTGGCGGTGGCGACCCTGTTGGTGCGCAAGGCGGTGCTGCCGCAGCAGGGCATTGACGCCGTGCTGCTCCTGCTGCAAAAGAAGAAAACCCCGGCGCAGGCCGCAGCCGCCGCGCCTTCCGCACCGGCGGGGCAAGCCTCCATGGACTGGCTGCCGCGCCGCACGGTGCTGGACGAGGTGACCTGGATCAGCGCCGCGGGCGCGCGCACCACGGTGAATGCCGAAGCTGCGCTGGGCGACGACGGCCTGCCGGACAGCGTCTCGCTCAAGCTGATCAAGGGCAACCTGCAGGGCCTGGAGGCCAGCCTCAAGCGCGAGGAATCCAAGGCCGGCGCCGCGGGCGACGAATGGGCTTTGCGTGTGGACGTGGGCGGCGGCAAGGTCGAAGGCAAGCTGGGCCTGAAGAAAGTGCCGGCGGCCGCCGCGCGGGAGGAACTGGAGCTGCAGGGCAAGCTGCAGACCAAAGATGTCGAGGTGTCGGCGCTGACCGCGCCCAGCAAATCGCTGACGGGCCGGCTCGAGGCATCGACCACGCTGCACGCCCGGGCCGCCACCACGGGCGCGCTGGTGGAGGCGCTGAACACCCAGACCACCTTTACCGTGCGCAATGCGGTGCTCAACGGGCTGGACCTGGCCAAGGCGGTGAGGACCATAGGCCTGAGCCGCGGCGGCCAGACCCCGCTGGACACCCTGGCCGGGCAGGTCAGCACCCAGGGCAAGTCGGCGCAGCTGACCAACCTGGTGGCGAGTTCGGGCGCGCTGAGCGCAACCGGCAACGTTGCCATCTCGCCGGCCAAGGCGCTGAGCGGGCGCGTGAGCGTGAACGTGGCCGGTGACAGCAAGCTGGGCAGCGCCATTGGCGGCGCGGTCGGCGTGCCTTTGACGGTGGGCGGCACGCTGGACAACCCCGAGGTCACGCTGTCACGCTCGGCCCTGCTGGGCGCGGCCATAGGCACGGCGCTGATGCCCGGCGTGGGCACCGGCGCCGGCGCCAACCTTGGCGACCGCGTGGGTGAGGGTTTTCGCAGCCTGTTTGGCAAGTAAGCCCCGCGGTCTCGGTATTCTGGGGTTTGTGTGCTGCTAAAAATATAGCAAGCCGGCACCGCCGCGCCCTTGTCCTACAGCGCCTGGCGGGTGCTGCTGATGGGGCACGGGCCGGCGCACTTTTAGCATGAAGATTCGCCGCGGCGCCTTGTCGCGGCCGTCCCGGCCCCGGCTGGCATGCCGATTCGCGCATGAACCGGGCCGCCCTACCTTGCACAGGAGGCCAAGATGCTCAAGTACGCGATTATTTTTGCGCTGATTTCACTGATTGCCGGCGCCCTCGGCTTCGGCGGCGTGGCGGCGGGTGCTGCCGGTATCGCCAAGATCCTGTTCGGGCTGTTCCTGATCCTGGCGGTCATCTTCCTGCTGCTGGCCGCCCTGGGCGTGGGCGCGGCGAACAAGGTGCTCAAGTAGATGACGCCACAAAAAGTGGATAGTGCCCCCGCGCCGCCGGCATCGCTGGCGTCGCGCTTTCGGCAGCGGCTGTTCCATCCCTGGTCCGGGCCGCTTGCGCCGGCGAGTGCGCCCGCGCCTGTCGCCAAACGCAAGATCACTTTCCAGGCCAGCATTGCCGAGTTCCTGCTGGTGAACCGCCTGCGCGCGCGCCGGCGCGCCCAGCCTTCGGCGGACGTGCTGGAGCGCGCCGCGCGCATTGTGTTTGTGACCTGCCAGAACTGGTTTGCCCAGCCGCGCCGTGGCGCGCCCGACCATCGCACCCGCCTTTGATGGCCTCCAGGGTTGACCCATGCACACCGCGCTGATTGAAACCCTGCTGGAATACGAAGTCGGCAGCCCTGCGCATTTTCTGTTCAATATCGAGACGGCTTTTCACGAAGGCCACCATGTGGTGGAGGAACGCCTGACCATCACACCCAGCATGAAGGTGCGCAACTTCTGCGACGAGCGCAGCGGCAACCGCTTCATACGGCTGGATGCGCCCAAGGGGCTGCTGTCGGTCAACTACCGCACGCGCGTGGAACTGCATCCCGCGCCTGTGCCGCTGCACCTGGAGGAAACGCCGGTGACCGGTGTACCCGACGACGTGCTGCGCTACCTGATGCCCAGCCGCTATTGCGAGTCCGACGTGATGAGCCGCGCGGCGCAGCAGCTGTTCGGCCAGTTGCCACCCGGCATAGGCCGCGTGCGCGCGATCGAAAGCTGGATTTACGAGTCGATCAACTACCTGCCCGGCTTCAGCGACTCCACGACCTCGGCGCAAGAAGTGTTTGTGCAGCGCGCGGGCGTGTGCCGCGATTTCGCGCACCTGGGCATCACCATGTGCCGCGCCCTCAACATCCCGGCGCGGCTGGTCGTGGGCTATGTGCACTTCGAGGAGCCGCCGGAGGATTTCCACGCGGTGTTCGAAGCCTGGCTGGAGGGCCGCTGGGTACTTTTCGACCCGACGCGCATGGCGCCCATAGACCGGCTGGTGCGCGTGGGCACGGGGCGCGACGCCAAGGACGTGGCCTTCGCCACCATCTTCGGCGACGTGCGCATGACGCGCAAGGAGCTGACGGTGGAGGAGGGCGACATGCCGCCGCGCCCGCCCGGCACGTCCCAGGCGCCGCCCCTGCTGACCGTGGTGAGCGCCTAGGCCGGCGCCTTGATTGGCACCGGCACGCTCTTTCGCTTGAGCACCAGCAGGCCGAACAGCGTGGCCGTGACATACATGCTGAAGGAGTAGACGGCCGCGGGCAGGGCCAGCTGGACGTTGTTCAGCACGGCCAGCGCGATGAAGATGGCCAGGGTCGCGTTGTGGATGCCGATCTCGTAGCTGATGGCGGTGGAAATCGGCTTGTCCAGGCCCGTCGCCCGCGACACGTAATAACCCGCCAGCAGGCTTACGAGGTTGAAGGCCAGCACGGCCGGGCCTATGGCCGCGAAGCCGGCGCTCAGCGCCTGCCATTCCTTGACGACCGCGCCAACGGCCACCACGACCAGCACGATGATGCTGAAGACCTTGGTCGGGTTCTCGCTGCGCGCGGCCCAGCCGGGCCTGAGGGTGCGCAGCCACATGCCGACGGCCACCGGCACCAGCACGATGACAATGACCTCCACCACCTTGCCGAACTGCAGCGGCACGACCTGGCCGGTTTTGGCGAAGGTGTTGATGGCCCAGTTGGCGATCAGCGGCATGGTCACGATGGACAGCAAGGTGTTGATGGCGGTCAGCGAGATGTTCATCGCGACGTTGCCGCCGAACAGGTGGCTGAACAGGTTGGCCGAGATGCCGCCGGGCGAGGCCGCCAGCAGCATCAGACCCACGGCGAACAGCGGCGGCACATTGAGCAGCATGATGATGGCGTAGCAGGCGATGGGCAGCACGATGACCTGCAGCACCAGCGCCACCAGCACGGCCTTGGGGTATTTGAGCAGGCGGGTGAAATCCTCGACCTTGAGCGTCAGGCCCAGGCCCAGCATGACCAGGGCCAGGGCCGCCACCAGCAGCTGCGCGACGATGGGGGAGCCGCTCATGACTTGTAGCTTTCATCGAGCCTGTCGAGCTTGCGGATCAGCGAGGGCCAGACAAACGCCCCGCCCATGCCGCCGGTCTGCACCCGCATGGCCTCGGACACGCCTTTGACGATCAGCGGGTTGACCTCTGTCAGCGGGCCGCCGGCCTGGGCGTCGAGCTGGATACGGCAGGTGTTCTCAAAGGTGTACATGCTCAGAAACGCGTCGGCAATCGTCTTGCCCACGACCAGCAGGCCGTGGTTGCGCAGCATCAGGAAATTGGCCCTGCCCAGGTCGGCCTGCAGGCGCGGTTTTTCCTCGTCGCGAAAGGCTACACCCTCGTACGCGTGATACGCGAGTGAGGCCAGTACAAAGGTCGACTGCTGGCTGATGGGCAGCACGCCGCACTGCTGGGCACTGACGGCCACACCGGCGCGCGTGTGGGTGTGCAGCACGCAGCCGGCATCGGCGCGCGCCTCATGCACCGCGCTGTGGATCACAAAACCGGCCGGGTTCACCGGGAAGGGCGAGTCGATCACCTTGTTGCACTGGCCGTCGACCTTGACCAGGCTGGAGGCCGTGATCTCGTCGAACATCAGGCCGTAAGGGTTGATCAGGAAGTGGTGATTGCCTGCGCCCGAGACCGACTCGGGCAGCTTGGCGCTGATGTGGGTGAAGACCAGGTCGCTCCAGCCGTAGAGCGCAACCAGGCGGTAGCAGGCGGCGAGGTCGCAGCGCAATTGCCATTCTTCGGCGCTGACGACTTCTTTGAGGGAAGGGATGTGCATGGTTTGTCTCCGGGGGGTTGTAATGTTTGGGTGGTTCTGGGGTTCAAGCTGCACGATACGTCCGTGCTTGACGGCGAACTGTCAAAAATTTGACAATTGACCACATGCCTATCGTTCCCGCGACAGCCTCGGCTTCTTCCCTGGTGGACCGCATGTCGGCCAACCCCTGGTTTGGCGCGCTGCCCCTGGCGGACCGGCAGGCCTTGCTCGACTCCGCGGAACTGCTGCGCCTGCGGCCCGGCGAGATGCTGTTCCGCCAGGGTGATGCGCCCGGCGGCTTTTACGGCTTGCTGGGCGGGCTGCTCAAGATTTCCTCGTTGCGCGAAGACGGGCGCGAGGCCATCCTGGTGGTGCTGGAGGCGGGCAACTGGATTGGCGAGATCTCGCTGATGGATGGTGAGCCGCGCACCCACGATGCTACGGCGCTGTCGGCGGCCGAGGTGCTGGTGGTGCCGCAGGCGGCTTTTGCCGCGCTGATGGAGGGCGCGCCCTTCGCGCGGGCGGTGGCGGGGCTGCTGGCGGCACGCGTGCGCTCGCTCTACGGCATGGTGGAGGACGCGGCGCTGCGCTCGACCCGCGCGCGCGTGGCGCGCCGCTTGCTGCTGCTGGCGCGCGGCGATGCCACCATGGCGCTGAAGGCGCGGCCTGTGGTGCCGGTGTCGCAGGAGGCGCTGGCCATGATGCTGGGCATCAGCCGGCAGACGCTGTCCAAAGAGTTGAAGGCGCTGGCGGCGCAAGGCGTGCTGGCGCTGCGCTATGGGCGCATGGAGATCCTGGCGATGGACCGGCTGGAGGTGCTGGGGCGGCGGGTTGAGTAGAGCTGTTGCCTGCTGTTGTCGCCTCAATAATTGACGTCGGGAAAGCCCGCGCGAGTTCGGATTACCGTAAGCGTACCGTAGCGTCGGATGCCAATACCGTAGTAGGCACAGTTACCTGGTCCGGCGGGCGATGCAACACTGGCTCCATGCATTTTCATGGAGTTGTGATGAGCGTTCAGGAATCCGTTGTCGAAGATCAGATGCAGGCCGAGGCCGGACAGGCGCTGCAGGATCAGTTCAAAGTCCATTGTTTCGGCTGCGGCGCTCTCAACGCGCACGGCCTGCAAATCAAGAGCCATTGGGTGGGTAAGGAGCTGGTGTGCCGCTGGCGCCCGCAACCCTTTCACATCGGCCATCCTGGTTTTGTGTATGGCGGAGCAATTGCCTCTGTCGTTGATTGCCATGCCATCTGGACCGCGCTGGCCACCGCTTGCCGGCAACTGGGCCATGATCTGGCAGGCGGTCCCCCGCCGTTTGCATTTGTCACCGGCAGATTGACCGTCAACTACCTCAAACCCGTGGCAATTGATGCTTCCTTGGATTTCTACGCGCGGGTCCAGGAGCAAACCGACCGGAAATTTGTGGTGGCATGCCGGGTTTTGCAGAATGGCGCCGAGTGCGCCAGTGCAGAAGTCGTGGCCATTCGTGTCAAAGGGATGGGCTGATGATGCGCGCCGTTATTTGCAACACCTTTGATGGCGTCGATTCCCTGGTGCTTGGAACCATGGACTCTCCGAAGCCGCGCCCTCATCAAGTACTGGTCGACGTGCATGCCGCCTCCATCAGCTTCATGGATTGCCTGATGGTTGCCGGCAAGTACCAGTTGCGCCCGCAGCCCCCTTTTGTGCCAGGGACGGACGCGGCGGGCGTGGTGGCCGAAGTCGGCAGCGAGGTCACCCGCTTCAAGCCGGGTGACCGGGTGATTTGCGGCAATTGGTCTGGTTGTTATGCGGAACGGGTGGTCGCTTCGCAGGACGCGACGGTTTTGCTGCCGGACGGCGTCGATTTCGAGACCGGCTCCACCGTTCGCCATTGCTATGGAACCGCCCGCTACGCGCTGCTTGACTGCGCCAGGCTGCAGGCCGGTGAGACTATCTTCATATCCGGCGCGGCCGGCGGCGTGGGGCTGGCGGCGGTTGATCTGGCGCGGCACCTAGGCGCAACAATCATCGCCGGTGTCGGGACGCCGGACAAGGCCGGGATCACCAGGGCGCATGGAGCGCAGGAAGTCATTGTCTATGGCAGCGAAGACCTGCGCCAACGGATCAAGGACATCACCGGCGGCAAAGGGGTTGACGTGTTCTTCGACAACATTGGCGGGGAAATTTTCAGCACCATGACACGGTTGATGAACTGGGGCGGGCGGATGCTGCCGGTTGGTTTCACCAGCGGGGAAATAGTCTCGGTCCCCATGAACCTCCCGTTGCTGAAGAACTATTCCGTCGTAGGCTCCTATTGGGGCGCCTGGGTTGAGCGCTTTCCGCAGGCCAGTCTTGATGCCGATGCCCAGTTGCTCGCATGGGTGGCGCAGGGCAGTATCAAACCACATGTCAGTGCCAGCCTTCCATTGGAGGAGTTTCGCACCGGCATGCACAAGGTCACACAACGCCTGGCGCAGGGGCGCACGGTGCTGAGGGTGCGTTGACTGTGAGCCCAATCCTCGCCACCGTGCGCACCTGAAGGCGCGGGCCCAAGGAGCTGGGTGGCCAAGGTCACCCGGGGGCCGAGGTGATCAACGCGAGTTCTGTTGCGCGCCTCACCGCCTCGGCGCGCGTGCGGCACTTCAAGGCCAGCAGTGCGTTCGCGACATGCATTTCAACGGTGCGCGGACTTAAGGCGAGCTTGCGGGCAATCTGCTTGTCGGTCTGGCCCTGCCCAACCTCGCGCAGGATCTCGATTTGCCGCGGTGTCAGCAGCGGCTTGGTGGTTGTTGGCGCGTTCGCATCACGAGGTGCGGATTCGGCACCGGTCCCGGGCAGGAAGGCCCGAAATTCGGACAGGAACACGGGCCAGGCGGCCTCGGTCTCGAACGGCAGGTGGTTTTTGCTCTCTAGCGGTATAAAGCGCGCGTTCGGGATCAGCGATGCGAGCAGACGGCCCTCCTCGAAGGGAAAACAGGGGTCGTCTTTGGCGTGGAACACCAGCGTTGGGCAGCGCACCTTGGGCGCCGATTCGAGCAAGTCGATCTCGAAGACCTCCTTGAGGAAACGCACGGCGTTCGCGCCGGAGATCGTCAGCCGCTGCGCTTCGTCGACCGCGCGTTGCTGTTCCGCCGTTGCATCATGCAGCAACTGGGAAATGAACACTTGCCTGAACGACGAACTGTCGGAACCCCAGCCCAGTTCTGCCGCCTTGAGCATGGCCAGCGCCGCGTCGATGACCTTGGCCGGCGGATCGCGTTTCAACAGGCCGCGAGCGCAAGCGCCATAGAGCACCAGGTGGCTGACCCTGTCCGGGTGGCGCGCCGCATAGTTGACGGCGATGGCTGCGCCCTGGGACATGCCAAACAGGGGAAAGCGGTCCATGGCCAGGGTGGCGACCACGGCCTCCAGATCCTCGATCCAGGCTTCCATGGAAATGCGTTCGACCTGCCGTTCCGACAAGCCGCAGCCGCGGGAGTCGTAGCGGATGAGGGTATTGCCGCGGCTCAACTCGGACACCCAGTGCCGGGTGAACAGGTTGCTCGGGTCCTTCTCGACATGGGTCAGCCAGGTGGCCGCCTTGACCAAAGGCGCGCCTTCACCGAGCGTCGCAACGGCCAGTCGCGTGCCGTCTGCGCTGGTGCAAAAACGAATCTGCTGTTGTCGTTCCCGGTGCATCGCGCCGATTGTAAGAGGCGACCAGGGCGCAGTCCAACGGCATCTGGCCCAGAGTCAGCGTCGCTTCAATGGGGCGGATAGCCTGTGCTTAAAAGCATGTCCAAGGCATGTTCATCAGTTCACGAGCAGCCATGTTGACGCCTTGGCCTTAGCGAAGCGTCTTTCCGGGAAATGGAATGATCATCGCCACGCGCTTGCGATACTGCCGGTAGGTATCACCGAAATAGTCGATCAGGTCGCGTTCTTCGAACCGGATCGCGATCAGGATATACAGCGTGGCGGCAACAGCAAACACCAGATGCGCGATCGTCATGGTGGGCGTCACCCAGAAAGTCAGCAACCAACCCAGGTAGATGGGGTGGCGTACGTACCGGTAAGGGCCTGGCGAGGCAAACGAGATGGTTTGGTAGGACTCGCCGCGCAAGTAGCAGTAAACCTGCCGCAGGCCAAACAAGTCCCAATGGTTGATGGCATAGGTGCTGCCAAACACGGTCAGCCATCCCAGCGCATACAGGATGTAGAGCAGCGCCCTGCCGTTGGTGTCTTGCACGCTCCAGACAACGCCGCCCATGGGCTGCCACAGCCAGAACAGCAGAATCAGGGCCAGGCTTGAGGCCAGGACATAGGTGCTACGCTCCACGGGTTCAGGAACAATCCGCGTCCAGGCCTTTTTGAATGCGGGCCTGGCCATGACGCTGTGCTGCAGCGCAAATACGCCGATCAGCAAGACGTTCACCAACAGTGCCTGCGTCCAGTGGATATGCGGTGCGGAATCCATGGTCTTGGGGACCAGGAAGTTGCCAATGAAACCGACGGCGTATAAGGTTGTGCCGAAGGAAATGGCATAGGCCGTCAAGCCGTATACAAATGCAAGTAACCTCTTCATGGCGGGTGCCCTTTGTTGATCGATGGAAATGGAAGCCGGCTTGGATGGCGATATTGGATACGAGGGGTCCGTCCACACACAAGAAGCTGTGACGTCAGTGTGCGATGGAACCAGGCCGCAGCCCAGTCGGAAAATTACGGTTGGTGCAGGCCGCGATTACGGTAGCGGGCTACCGTAGGCGCTATCGAAACGGGTAGAACGCGATGGGTGCCGGGCCGACCCAAGGAGCCTGCGGCACCTCGGGGGGCTGCAGAGCGATGGCCTCAGGCCATCAGTCTGTGAGGGACGTAGCCGGCGTTGTAGACGTGGAACGCTCAAGGTCATCCAGCCATTGGATGGCCAGTTCGCGTGATGTCCCGCACATTTCCACGGAAGGCTGTAGTCCGGAACAACATGCTGGCCGGTCGGGCCGGCCGAAGATCAGGCACTGGTTGGCATCGCCCAGCTGCACGCAGCGCACGCCGGCCGGCTTGCCTTGCGGCATGCCGGGAATGGCGGAGCTGATGGAGGGCGCGATGCAGCAGGCGCCGCAGCCGGGGCGGCAGTTCATGAAGAGGGCTCGCGGTTGGGAAGGAGGGGAATGCGGCGGACCGTTTAATCAGGCTTGATTTTCGCCCGTTCGGCGACCAGCTTCCAGCGCGCCTGCTCGGTCTTGATGAAAGCGCCGTACTGCGCCGGCGTATCGCCCACGGGCTGGGCCGTGTCGCCGCGCAGGCGTTCGGTGGCCTGCGGGTTGTGCATGGCCTTGTTGCAGGCTTCGGCGATGCGGTCTATGTTGGCCTGCGGCATGTTGGCGGGCGCGTTGAGGCCGTACCACTGGGTCATCTCAAAACCCGGGTAGCCGCTTTCGGCGACCGTGGGCACGTCGGGCAGCTGGGGCAGGCGCTCCTTGGTGCCGGTGGCGATGCAGCGCAGCTTGCCGGACTTGATGTGGGCCAGGATGGCGGGCGCGCCCACGCTGGCGGCTTCGAGCCGGCCGGCCAGCAAATCAGTGAGCTGCGGGCCGGTGCCGCGGTAAGGCACGTGCAGCACGAAGATGCCGGTGGCCATCTTCAGGTATTCAAAGGCCAGGTGGCCGGCGCTGCCGTTGCCGGCCGAGCCGTAATTGAGCTGGCCGGGCCTGGACTTGGCCAGCGCGATGAATTCCTTGAGGTTGTTGGCGGGCACATTGGAATTGATCACGTAGAGGCTGGGCACCTTGGCCAGCAGCGAGATGGGCTTGAAGTCCTTGTTGGTGTCGAAGGGCAGCTTGTCGAAGATGAAAGGGTTGACCGCCATGGTGCCGATGTGGCCCAGGATGATGGTGTGGCCGTCGGTGGAGGCCGCGCATTCCTGCATCGCGATGTTGCCGCTGGCGCCGGGCTTGTTTTCGACAAACACGTTCTGGCCCAGGCTTTTGCCGAGTTCATTGGCGGCCGAGCGGGCGACGATTTCAGAACTGCCGCCGGGCGCGAAGGGCACGAGCAGGCGAATCGGTTTGCTGGGCCAGGCGGCCTGCGCGTGCAACAGGCCCGGAAAGGCCGAGGCCGCGGCGATGGCGCCGCCGGCCTTGAGGCCGGACTGCAATGCGCCGCGGCGCGTGTTCGTGAGTTTCATCTGATGTCTCCGTATCGTTGTCGTGGGCCCAATATAGGACCGGGGGGGAGGGGGCCGCTACGTGATTCCTCTGATGAGGCTAACCCTGCCAGCGGGCGGCTAATGAAAAGATGCGTCGAAACGTTCGCGGGCGGCCTTGAGGTTCTGGTGGTTGCGCTCGGCCCAGTTGTCCAGCGGGATCAGGGTTTCGCTGAGCGACTGGCCCAGCGTGCTGAGCTGGTATTCGACATGGGGCGGCACAGTCTGGCGATCAAAGCGCAGCACCAGGCCGTTGCGCACCAGTTCCTTGAGGGTCTGCGTCAGCATTTTTTGCGAGATGCCTTCTATCTTGCGCATCAGCTCGTTGTTGCGCACTGGGCCCTCGGCCAGCGCCGGGATGACCAGCAACGCCCATTTGCTCGCAACCAGCTCCAGCGCCTGGCGTGAAGGGCAGGCCTGGCTAAACACAGTGGAGGAATCGGTGTCGGGCGCGTCGGGAATTGTCATGGTTACCAAAAGGTGCGTACTTGCCTATGGGTAATCGTAAACCTAAGCTGGCGGCTCTTCAATCTTTAACCCTGTTCTTTAAAAGAAAGACTCCCCATGGCCTGGTTCTACCTGCTCGCCGCAAGCATTGTCGAAATCGCGATGGCTTTGCTTCTCAAATCCTCCCAGGGCTGGACCCGGCTCTTGCCCAGCGTGCTGGGCGTGGCCGCGGCGGGTGCCAGCATTTTCTTTTTGACGCATGCCGTCAAGACCTTGCCGGTGGGGACGGCTTACGCGATCTGGACCGGCATAGGCTCGGTCGGCGTCACCCTGATCGGCATCCTCTGGATGGGCGAGAGCGCCTCCGCCTTGCGCCTGTTGTGCGTGGCGTTTGTCGTGGCCGGCATGGTAGGGCTACGGCTGCTGGACGGTGCGGCGTGAGGGCCCCCGGCAAGAAGAAGCCCCATGACCCATCTGCTCTATATAGAGCTGCCAGCTACAGATTGATGCGACCGTCACCGGGGTATTTTTGCGATTTCCAGCGTGGTCACGATCCCGTTGGCCAGCGCGTCACCCTGTTGCGGTTTTGCGCACAGTTCCTTGCGCAGTTTTGCGTCTTCGCTTCCCTGGCACAGCATCACGCCTTCCGGGCCTATGCCGGGCACCTGCGGGTGATAGAAATACGCAAAGCCGTTCCGGTTGGGCAGATTGACCCACTGCTCAACCAGCTCGGGGTTGGCTTTGCCGTCGCTGTATTTGATGATCCAGGCTTTCAGCGCAGGCATGCGCACCTGCTGCAAGCTGCCGTCCTGCGCGTAGTTGCCATGGAAGGCTACGGCTGTTTTGTCGAGAGGCTGGTCGTCGGAGTAGGCGCGTGTTTTGCCGCCAAGAAACATGCGTGAACAGGAAGAGCGGCAGTAGCCCGATAACAAAGTCGCCAGGCCCTTTTCACGGATGTATTCGCCGGTGGCATACCCGGCCCGGGCATCCCCGCCGGAAGAGTTTTTGAGTACCACCGTTGTGATGCCGGGGTGTTCCTCTACCGCGGCCTGCAGGATCCGCTGCTCATTGCCGGCCACCTTGCCCGACAGAAAAATAAAAGGCTCCCTGATCTCCACGTCCATGGCATAAGCGCATGAGGCGAGGCACCACGCCGCCAGGCTGCACCACCAACGGCCTGGGTGCCCGATCATGCTGCGAGGCGTTGCGAGGCGAACAGCACCTGGTCGATCACGGCCTGCACGTTCTGCAGGCTGGCTTCGTGGACCAGTTTGCCCTCGGCATCAAAAGCATCGCCAGCGCGGCTGAGGGCAAAGGCCTTGGGCGCGACCCAGCATTGCGCGTTGAGCAGCAGCGGCACCAGGTGGCTTTGCGAGCGCAGGCCCCCCAGCGCGCCGGGCGAGGCGCTGAGCACGCCCACCACCTTGCCGGTAAAGGACTTGAAGCCGTCGTGCCAGGCCGGGTCGCTCTTGGCGGGGCTGGACACCCAGTCGACGGTGTTCTTGAGCAGCGCGGTGTAGCTGCCGTTGTATTCGGGCGAGCAGATGATCCAGGCCGGGTGTTCGTACATGATCTGCTTGAGTTTCATGACGTCGGGCGGCGTACCCTTGGCTTCGAGGTCGGCGTTGTACATGGGGATGTCGAAGTCGGCCAGTTCAATATGGGTGACTTCGGCGCCGCTGGCACGGGCCAGGCCGGCTGCGACATGGGCCAGCTTGCGGTTGTAGGAGTTCTGGCGGGTGCTACCGGCGAAGATCAGGAGTTTTTGGGGGGAGTTCATCGTCCGATTTCACCACAGGCCGCAGGGTGAAAAACTGCGTGCGGAGCGCCTTGCAAGCACAAACCCGTTAAAATGTACAAAACACTAAAATTTGTACAAAATGCATACCATCGCACTCAGCGAGTTTCGCGCCAATGCCTCCGCCATGATCGACCTGGTGGAGCAGGGCGAAACCGTCCGCATACTCCGGCACGGCAAGCCGGTGGCCGAACTCGTGCCCCTGAAGGCCGAAGAAGACGCCGCCAAGGTACCGAGCTGGAAAAAGCCGTTTGAACCCGTGGTCCTGCCGCCCGGCGTGTCGCTGTCGCAGGCGGTGCTGGACGAGCGGAATGAATCGCCATGGTGAAGAGGGCGCAAGCCGCTTATGTGCCGCAGGCTGTTTCCGCCACCCGCGTGGTGGCGCGCGATGGCGACGCGCGGCTGATGTTTGACGCCTCGGCGCTGACCAAACGCTACGCCAGCGAGGCCGGGCGCGACCGGGTGCTGATGTTGTTCGAGACGGCCAGCGAGCTGCTGGTGGCGGCGCATTGCAAGACCGAGGTGGCCTCGGCGCTGCTGCGGCGCCGGCGCGACGGCAGCCTGCCCGCGCCCGAGTTTGACCGGGCCTGGGCGGCGGCGCAGCGCGATGTGGCCGACATGACGCTGGTGCCGCTGGACGCGCATGTCGAGCGCTTTGCTTTTGCCGCGATGGAGCAGGGCCCTTTGCGCGGCATGGACGCCCTGCATGTGGGCAGCGCGCTGGCCAGCCGCGTGGACCTGTTCGTCACGGCGGACAGGCGCCAGGCGCAGGTGGCACGCGGCATGGGCCTGGCCACTGAATTGATAGAAAGCTGAAGGTTGGATATGTTTTACCCCCAAGAATTTGACGTGATCGTGGTCGGCGGCGGCCATGCCGGCACCGAGGCCGCTCTGGCTTCAGCCCGCATGGGCTGCAAGACCTTGCTGCTCTCGCACAACATCGAGACGCTCGGCCAGATGAGCTGCAACCCCTCGATAGGCGGCATAGGCAAGGGCCACCTGGTCAAGGAAGTGGATGCCCTGGGCGGCGCGATGGCGCTGGCCACCGACGAAGGCGGCATCCAGTTCCGCATCCTGAACAGCTCCAAGGGCCCGGCCGTGCGCGCCACCCGGGCCCAGGCCGACCGCATTCTGTACAAGGCGGCGATTCGCCGCAGGCTGGAAAACCAGCCCAACCTCTGGCTGTTCCAGCAGGCCGTCGACGATTTGATGGTGGAGGGCGACCGGGTGGTGGGCGCCGTCACTCAGGTGGGCATCAAGTTTCGCTCGCGCACCGTGGTGTTGACGGCCGGGACTTTCCTGGACGGCAAGATCCATGTGGGCCTGAACAATTACTCGGCGGGCAGGGCGGGCGACCCGCCGGCGGTGTCGCTGTCCAGCCGGCTTAAGGAGCTCAAGCTGCCGCAGGGCCGGCTCAAGACCGGCACGCCGCCGCGCATAGACGGCCGCACGATTGACTTCAGCAAGTGCATTGAGCAGCCCGGCGACGGCATGCCCGGCGGCATTGAAGGGCCGGTGCCGGTGTTCAGTTTTATGGGCGGCAGCATCGCCCATCCGCGCCAGGTGCCGTGCTGGATCACCCACACCAATGAGCGCACCCACGAGATCATCCGCTCCGGTTTTGACCGCAGCCCCATGTTCACCGGCAAGATAGACGGCGTCGGCCCGCGCTACTGCCCTAGCGTGGAAGACAAGATCAACCGCTTCGCCGACAAGGACAGCCACCAGATTTTCCTGGAGCCCGAGGGCCTGACCACCCACGAAATCTACCCCAACGGCATCTCGACCAGCCTGCCTTTCGACATCCAATATGACCTGGTGCGCTCCATGGCTGGCATGGAAAACGCCCACATCCTGCGGCCCGGCTATGCCATCGAGTACGACTACTTCGACCCGCGGGCGCTCAAGTCCAGCTTTGAAACCCGGGCGATTGGCGGCCTGTTCTTTGCCGGCCAGATCAATGGCACGACCGGTTACGAAGAGGCGGCGGCCCAGGGCCTGTTCGCCGGCATCAACGCCGCGCTGCAATGCCAAGGTAAAGAGGCCTGGCTGCCCAAGCGCGATGAAGCCTACCTCGGCGTGCTGGTCGACGACCTGATCACCAAGGGCGTGACCGAGCCTTACCGCATGTTCACCAGCCGGGCGGAGTTCCGCCTGATGCTGCGCGAGGACAACGCCGACATGCGCCTGACCGAAAAAGGCCGGGAGCTGGGCCTGGTCGACGACGCCCGCTGGGACGCTTTCAACCGCAAGCGCGACACGGTTTCACGTGAAACAGCCCGGCTCAGGGCGATCTGGGTCAACCCCAACAACCTGCCAGCGGCCGAAGCCGAGCGCGTGCTGGGCAAGTCGATTGAGCGCGAGTACAACCTGCTGGACCTGCTGCGCCGCCCCGATGTGAACTACGCCGGACTGATGTCGCTGGAGGAGGGCAAGTACGCCAACCCGGAGCTGGCGGCCGAAGCTGCGGCCAGCGACGACCTGGCCAAAAGCGTGATCGAGCAGATTGAAATCACCGCCAAGTACGCCGGCTACATCGACCTGCAGAAGACCGAAGTCGAGCGCGCCGCCCATTATGAAAACCTCAAGCTGCCGGCCGACCTGGACTACCTGCAGGTTTCGGCCCTGAGTTTTGAGGCGCGCCAGACCCTGGCCAAGCACAGGCCGGAAACCCTGGGAATGGCCTCGCGCATCTCGGGCATCACGCCGGCCACCGTCTCCCTGCTGCTGGTGCACCTGAAAAAGAACCTGTGGAAGAACACGGTTCCGCTCCAGGCAGCCGACGCCGGCAACGAAAAAGCCAAAGCCTGATGCGGGCCGGTGAACAGAATTTGCGCGCCGGCCTGAAGGCGCTGCAACTGGACCTGGCTGACGCCCAGGTCGGCCAGCTGCTGGATTACCAGGACCTGATCGGTAAATGGACCAAGGTCTACAACCTGACGGCGGTGCGCGACCCGGCCGAAATGCTGACCCACCACCTGCTGGACAGCCTGGCCGCGGTGCTTCCGCTACGCCGCCACCTGCAAAAAGCCGGGCTGGGGCAGGGCGCCAGATTGCTGGACGTGGGTTCGGGCGCTGGCCTGCCTGGGGTGGTGATTGCGATCTGCTGCCCGGAAGTGGCCGTGACCTGCGTGGACACGGTCGCCAAAAAAGCCGCCTTTATCAAACAAGCGGCGCTGGCGCTCAAGCTGCCCAATCTCTCGGGATTGCATGCACGGGTCGAAACCATTGCTACGCCATTTGAGGTGATTTGTTCCCGGGCCTTCGCCTCGCTGGCTGATTTCAGCAATTGGTCGGTCAATGCCCTGGCGCCTCAAGGTGTCTGGATGGCGCTCAAAGGCAAACACCCGGCCGAGGAAATCGCGGCCTTGCCGGCCGGCGCTGAGGTGTTTCACGTGGAACAGCTACAGGTTCCCGGGCTGGATGCCGAGCGCTGCATTGTCTGGATGCGGAAAAAGACCGATCCCTGAACCCGGCTGAGGGCTAGCGGGGAGAGGGCGATGCTGCCCGGTTCGTTGTTCGGGCACAAAAAGAATCCGTCCCGAACACCGAATCGGTCCTGATTGGCCGATTTGGCGTTGGGGCGGCACACCCCTGTCGTAAACTCGGTTCCTCTCTCTTTTCTCTACTTTCTGGAGAACCTCCATGTTGGGCTCATTCGTCGGCATCGCCGACTACGGTGCTTTTGTCGTCGCGATCATTGTGTTTTTGCTGATTCCCGGCCCGGGCAACCTCGCGCTGATCACCTCGACCAGCAAGGGCGGTATTGCCGGCGGCCTGGGTGCGACCTTTGGCGTGATCGCCGGCGACCAGGTTTTACTCTGGGCGGCGGTGGCCGGCGTGTCGGCCATCATGGCGGCTTACCCCACGGCTTTCCACATCGTCCAGTGGGCTGGGGCGATTTATCTGGCCTGGCTGGGCATCAAGATGCTGATGGCCAAACCCGGCGACGCACCTTTGCTCAATATCAAGCCGTGCCACTACTTCCAGCAGGCCATGATGATCACCTTGCTGAATCCAAAAGCCATCGTGTTTTACATGGCTTTCTTCCCTTTGTTTGTCGACCCGGCCCTGCACCAGGGACTGAAGACTTTCGCCGTGATGGCGGCCACGATTGCCGGGCTGACCTTTCTGTATGGTCTGACCTCGGTGATGATCACCTACCACCTGGCCGAGCGCATACGTGCCAACCCGAAAATCACGGCGGCGCTCAACAAGCTGGCCGGTATCTTCCTGATCGGCTTCGGCCTCAAGCTCGCGGTCTCCAAATAAGCCGCCATCGCATTTCGCGTCCTCTTTCGAACAAAAACTAAAAACACACATGGCCAAAATATTCTGCGTTGCCAACCAAAAGGGCGGGGTGGGCAAGACCACCACTACGGTGAATCTGGCGGCGGGGCTGGCAAAAGTCGGCCAGCGGGTGCTGATGATCGACCTGGACCCGCAGGGCAATGCCACCATGGGTTCGGGCGTGGACAAACGCAAGCTGGAGATGACGGTCTACGACGTGCTGCTTGAATCCGCCTCGGTGGCCGAGGCGCGGGTGCACAGCGAGAAATGCGGCTACGACGTGCTGGGCGCAAACCGCGAACTGGCCGGCGCCGAGGTTGAATTGGTCGATGTCGAGCGCCGCGAAAAACGCCTCAAGCTCGCGCTGGCCGAGGTCGACAGCCAGTACGACTTCGTGCTCATCGACTGCCCACCCTCGCTCAGCATGCTGACGCTCAACGGCCTGTGCTGCGCGCACGGCGTGATCGTGCCCATGCAGTGCGAGTACTTCGCGCTCGAAGGCCTGACGGACCTTGTCAATACCATCAAGCAGGTGCACGCCAACCTCAACAAGGATTTGCAGATCATCGGCTTGCTGCGCGTGATGTTCGACCCGCGCATCACCCTGCAGCAGCAGGTCAGCGACCAGCTCAAGGAGCATTTCGCCGACAAGGTTTTCAACACCGTGATCCCGCGCAATGTGCGCCTGGCCGAAGCGCCCAGCTACGGCCTGCCGGGCGTGGTGTTCGACCCGTCCTCCAGGGGCGCGCAGGCCTTCATCACCTTTGCCGAAGAGATGGTCGACCGTATCAAGGCGATGTAAGCAGAATTGGCTCAAACTCGCATGAGTAGGCGGTTTATAGCTATCAATACAGTAGCAATCGGCCTTCGCGCACCATGAACCCCCGCAACGTCCTGATACTTCCCGGCTGGCAGAACAGCGGCCCCGACCACTGGCAAAGCCGCTGGGAGAAGGCCCACGGCTATACGCGGGTCGAGCAGCACGACTGGATGCGGCCGCTGCGCGGCGACTGGAGCGCGCGGCTTGAAGAGGTGCTGCTGGCTTGCGACGAGCCGGCCGTGCTGGTCGCGCACAGCCTGGGCTGCATGCTCACCGCCGCCTGGGCCTCGCATTCGCGCAACACCCACCGCGTCAAGGCCGCGCTGCTGGTCGCGCCGCCCGACGTGGAGCGCGAAGACGTGTGCCAGATGCTGCCGGGCTGGGCGCCCGTGCCGCTGGGCAAGCTGCCCTTTTCCGCCGTGGTGTTCTGCAGCAGCGATGACCCCTTCTGCGCGCCCGAGCGTGCCCGCCGGTTCGCCGCGGCCTGGGGCGCCGAGCTTGTCGAAGCGGGGCCGCGCGGTCACCTCAATGCCGACAGCGGCCTGGGCGACTGGCCCGAGGCCTTTGAAAAATTGCAGCGCCTTCAGGCATTGCCTGCTTCTCTCCCAAACAGCCATTCATGACAAGAGAACCCATGCCCTTGCCCCGCTTATTCGTCCGCTCCCGTTCTCACTTGGCGTCCACCGCACTGGCCGTGGCCGCCCTGGCCGCCCCGCTCGTCTGCACCGCGTTGCATGCCGAGCCCGACGAAGAGCTGCTTGGAAAATCGCAGGGCTACCCGCTGGGCAACGCCAGCACCTGGTACAGCAATCCTTACCGCATCGGCTCCTGGTCGGCCATGGACAAGGTGACCGGCGTGCAGGTCCGCGCGGTGGCGCGCCCGGCTGAGGCCAGCCCCTTGCCGCGCGCGGCCAGCCCCGCGTCCATCAACTACCGCTACAAGAACACCAACTACACGCTGGCCGACTACCTGGACCGCCAGCGCGCCACTGGCCTGCTGATACTGAAGAATGGCGAGATCGTCGCCGAACACTACCGCTACGGCCGCAAGGACGACGCGCGCTTCCTGTCCTTCTCCATGGCCAAGAGCGTCACCTCGCTGCTGATCGGCAAGGCGCTTTCGCTGGGGCTGATCGCATCGCTCGACGACCCGGCCGAGAAATACGCCAAGGAATTCGCCGGCAGCCCCTATGGCGCGACCACCCTGCGCCAGCTGCTGCGCATGAGCTCGGGCCTCACTTTCACCGAGCGCTACGACGGCAAGGACGACGTCGCGCGCCTCACACGCGCCGGCGCCGGTGCGCCCGGTGCGGGCAAACCGATGGACGTGCTCAAGTCCATCACCGACCGGCATTCCCCGCCCGGCGAAAAATTTGTTTATGCGAGTGGAGAGACCGATGTGCTGGGCCGCGTGGTGGCAGCCGCCACCGGCAAGAGCATGTCCGAGCTCACCACCGAGTGGATCTGGAAACCCATGGGCGCCGAGCATGACGCCTTCTGGCGCGTCTTTGCCGACGGGCAGGAGCAATCCTATGGCGGCTTTAACGCCAGCCTGCGCGACTGGGCACGCCTGGGCCAGCTGCTGGCCAATGACGGGCGCGCGATCGACAAAACCACCGGCAAGCCCGGCGCGCTGCAGGTCCTGCCGCTGGAGTATCTGTTGGACGCCACCGACGCGACGCGCCAGCCGCCGGCATTCAGGCCGCGCACGGCCACGCCCTATTTCGGCTACGGCTACCAGTTCTGGCTCTTGCCGATGAGGGCCCGCACCTTTGCCATGCAGGGCGTCCACGGCCAGACGGTCTATGTGCAGCCCTCCACCGGCATCGTACTGGTGCTGACCTCGGTCTGGGAATACGCGGGCGGCAAGCCAGACCCGCAAGCTTACGAAGAGCGCGACGCCCTGTGGCGCGGCGTGCTGCAGTCCCTGGGCGGCAGCCTCACGCCCCAATAACACTGCGCCATACATCACAACATTGACGGATTGAAGGAATAGAAAACCATGGTCACAAAAAAACCCAAAGGCCTGGGCCGCGGGCTGGAAGCATTGCTGGGCCCCAAGGTCAGCGAGAGCGCCACCGACGCCGAGAACGCCAGCAGCACGGCGAACAGCCCGGGGCTGCCGGCCTCCCTGCGGCTGGAGGACATGGTCGCCGGCCAGTACCAGCCGCGCACGCGCATGGACGAGGGCGCGCTCTACGAGCTCGCCGAATCCATCAAGGTCCAGGGCATCATGCAGCCCATCCTGGTGCGGCGCCTCACATCCGGCGCCAACGACGGCAAGTATGAAATCATCGCCGGCGAACGGCGCTTCCGCGCGGCCAAACTGGCCGGCCTGGACAGCGTGCCGGTACTGGTGCGCGACGTGCCCGACGAGTCGGCCGCCGCCATGTCGCTGATCGAAAACATCCAGCGCGAAGACCTCAACCCGCTTGAAGAAGCGCACGGCCTGCAGCGCCTGGTCAAGGAATTCGGCCTCACGCACGAGCTTGCCGCGCAGGCCGTGGGCCGCTCGCGCAGCGCCGCCTCCAACCTGCTGCGTTTGCTCAACCTGGCCGAACCGGTGCAGACCATGCTGATGGCCGGCGACCTGGACATGGGCCATGCGCGTGCGCTGCTGGTCCTGGACCGCGCCGCGCAGATCACCGCGGCCAACCAGATCTCGGCCAAAAAAATGTCGGTGCGCGAGGCCGAAAGCCTGGTCAAAAAACTGAGCGCGGAGTTCTCGCTCAAGCCGCAAAAAGCCGCCAAGGAAAAGTCGCGCGACACCCGCCGTGTGGAAGAGGAACTGGCCGACCTGCTGATGGCCGATGTGGAAGTGCGCGTCAAGAAACAGGTCAAGCGCAACGGCAAGCGCGAGGACATGGGCGAGGTGGCGATACAGTTCGCTTCCATGGACGAACTCAACGGGCTGATCGAGCGCCTGCGCGGCAACAAATAGCCCGCCTGGCCGGCCCGGGCAGGGTCTTTTCACGCTGTGCTGCGGGCCCCTTCGGGGGCCTTTTCTTTTCCGCTCCGGTGCGGAGGGTGATACCCCAATAGTGTTAATTATTCAACCTGGTTGAGTAATTAAGTGCTAATCTTTGTGCTCAAGGGCGCGGCCAGGTCTTCGGACCTCCCTCCGGAGTTGGCCGCGCCGGCGAAGAAGCAGAGGGGTCCGCCGTGCGCACCTTTAATCTGAGCCACATCAGAAGGCATACCGTTCTGGTTGCCGCGGGCCTGGCCATGGCCACGGGTGTCGTGGCGCTCCTGGGCTGGGTGCTGCAGCTGGACATCCTGAAAAGCCTGATACCGGGCGCTGTCCAGATGAAACCCAACACGGCCGTCGGACTGTGCCTGTCCGCCGCGGCCCTGCTCGTGGGTCTGCGCCGCCATGAAAAAAGAATGCGCTACTGGGGCTACGCCCTGGCCGCTGCCGTCAGCGCCATCGGCGCGGCCACGCTGTTTGAATACCTCTTCGCGGCGGACCTGGGGATTGATGAGCTGCTGTTTCGCGACGGGGCCATCGCCTACAACCTGACCCCCGGCCGCATGTCGCCCTTCAGCGCCTGGACATTTTTCATGCTGGGCATAGGGCTGGGCTTTGTGCGCTGCCGCTACGCGGGCTGGCTGGCCTATGTGTGCGGCGGCCAGGTTGCCAGCATAGGCGCGGTCAGCCTGCTGGGCTACCTTTGGCATGCCAGCGAGTTGGTCACGGACGTCTGGTTGCCGCCGGTGGCGGTCAACACCGCGCTGGCCTTCACCGCCCTGGGGCTGGCCGTGGCCGCCGCACATGCCCGCGACACCTCGCTCAGCAGCATCGAAACCGAACTCTCTCCGCTGGAGATCAAGGTGGTGCTCGCCATGGCCGGCACGCTGGTGGTCCTGGTGGCATCGGCCAGCTACACCTATCGCTCGGTGGTGGCCTTCACCGGGCACGCGGACCAGATGGCTGCCGGCCAGCAGCAGCGTGTCGCGGCGCTCAAAGCCTCGCTGGTGCGCACGCAGCGCGTGACGGCCGACGCGCTGTCCGCCTCACCGGGTGCGCCGCTGCCGGCCGGCTACGGCGATGCGGGCGACTCCTTCGCCAGCGTGGTGCTGTTCGCGGAGCTCTCCCGGTTGGGGCGGGAGCTTGAAACCGTGCAGCAGTCGCTGCGGCGCGAGCAGGCCGGCCCCCTCGAAAAGGGCCGCACCACCATGCTGGTGTCGCTCCTCGTCACCATAGGCCTGGCGGTGGGGGTGTTTGTCGTGCTGATGGCGTCGGTCAGGCGAGAGATGAGCCGCAACATCCTGGCACGCGCGGAGATCTTCGCGCTCAACAAGCACCTGGAGCAGCGTGTGCACGAACGCGCCGCCGAACTCAACGCAACCAACGAGCGCCTGAACACCTTCATGAGCCTGCTGGCCCATGACCTCCGGCAGCCCCTGATCTCCCTGGGCAGCTTCGGCGAACTGCTGGACCGCCGGCTGCTTGAAACAAAGGACACGCAAGGCCGCAAGCTCATGCAGCGCATCCTGCGCGCCACCAGGCAGGTGGACGCCTGCGCCGACGCCTTGCTGGAACTGGAACGCGTCTCCAGCAGAAGCCTGTGGATACAGACGGTCGATGTCAGCGGGCTGGTGAAGGCCATGGTCGAGCAGCTGCGCGAGCAGGAGCCGGGCCGGCGGGTGAGGCTTTTTGCCGGGCCCACGCGGCCCGCGCACGCCGACCGCAGCCTGCTGGCGGTGGTGGTCTGGCATGTGGTCGGCAATGCCTGGAAGTTCAGCGCCACCCGCGACGTTTCGGAGATAGAGGTCGGCTGCGGCCAGGATGAATCCGGCGCGCCGATGTGGTGGATCCGGGACAACGGCGTGGGCTTTGACATGGCCTATGCCGACAAGCTGTTCATGCCCTTCCAGCGGCTGCACGCGGCGGACGAATTCCCCGGCCTGGGCACCGGCCTGGCGATTGTCCACGCCGTCGTGGCGCGGCACAGGGGGAGGGTGTGGGCGCATTCGGAGCCCGGCCGGGGCGCCACGTTTTTCTTCACGCTCGGCGATCCCGGCACTCAGGCCGGGGTCTGAGGCGATGCGGCTTCAGGACAGCGAAAAAATCTTGCCTGGGTTCATGATGTTCTTCGGATCCAGCGCGCGCTTGATGGTGCGCATCATGTCGACCGCGCCGTCGCCGGTTTCGGTCACCAGGAAGTCCATCTTGTGCAGGCCCACGCCGTGTTCGCCGGTGCATGTGCCTTCCAGCGCCAGCGCGCGCGCCACCAGCTTGTGGTTCAGCGCCTCGGCCACTTCGCGTTCCTTGGGGATGGTCGGATCTATCAGGTAGCCGAAGTGGAAGTTGCCGTCGCCGACATGGCCCACCAGGAAATAGGGAATGCCGCTGGCATCGACCTCGGCCACCGACTCGAGCAGGCAGTCGGCCAGGCGCGAGATCGGCACGCAGGTGTCGGTGGAGATCGCGCGGCAGCCGGGCCGTGACTGGATGGCCGCGAAGTAGGCGTTGTGCCGCGCCGTCCAGAGGCGCGTGCGCTCTTCCGGCGTGCTGGCCCATTCAAAGGCATTGCCGCCGTGGCCGCTGGCGAGCTCCTGCACCAGCTCGGCCTGCTCTTTCACGCTGCTGGGCGTGCCGTGGAACTCCATCAGCAGCATGGGCTCTTCGCGCAGCGTGAGCTTGGAATGCGCATTCACCATGCGCACGGTGTTGTGGTCTATCAGCTCCACGCGCGCGATCGGCACGCCCAGCTGTATCACCTCGATGGTGGTGCGCACGGCGGCCTCTATGCTCGGGAAGGAGCACACCGCGGCCGAGATGGCCTCGGGCAGCGGGTAAAGCCTCACGGTGACTTCGGTGATCACGCCCAGCGTGCCTTCGCTGCCCACCATGAGGCGGGTCAGGTCGTAGCCGGCCGATGATTTTTTGGCGCGCGTGCCGGTGCGTATGACGCTGCCGTCGGCGGTGACGACTTCCAGCGCCAGCACGTTCTCGCGCATGGTGCCGTAGCGCACGGCGTTCGTGCCGCTGGCGCGCGTGGCGCTCATGCCGCCCAGGGTCGCATCGGCGCCCGGGTCTATGGGGAAGAAGAGGCCGGTGCTTTTGACTTCTTCATTGAGCTGCTTGCGCGTCACGCCCGGCTGCACGGTGACGGTCAGGTCTTCGGCGTTGATGGACAGCACCTTGTTCATGCGGCTCACGTCGATGCTGATGCCGCCCTGCACCGCCAGCAAATGGCCTTCAAGCGAAGTGCCCACGCCAAAGGGGATCACGGGCACGTTGTACTGGCCCGCGAGCTTGACCGCATCGGCCACGTCCTGCGTGCTTTCGGCGAACACCACGGCCGAAGGCGGCGGCGCGGCGAAAGAAGACTCATCACGGCCGTGCTGCTCGCGCACCACCAGGGCCGTGGAGCAGCGCTCGGCAAAGCGGGCCTTCAGCGCGTCTATCAGCGCAGCGGGCGTTTCACGTTGCTGGATTTCGGGAAGCAGGTGTTGGGGAAGGGGGGCGTTCATTGTTGTCTCCGGGTCGGTGGCACAGTTTACGACGTGTGTGCCCTTTCCGCTATTTCGCCATTTTCCGCCAAGGCGGCCCGAAGACCCCGCGGCCGTGGCCGCGGGAGGAGAGCATGAAAGCGGGGCGATGGTCACCCCGCGAGGGATCAGGAGCCCGAGCCCGTGGCGGCCTTGGTGAGCTCGGCCAGCGAGATGAAGGAGTCGTGGTTGGTGTCGATCTGCTCGAAACGCTGTGCCACGGCCGGCAGGTGTTCGGCCTCCTGCCGGTCCAGCTTGCCGTCCTTGTTGGCATCGGCGCGGTTGAAAGCCGCCTCGACGTCCTTGGGAGTGGTGCGGTTTTGCGGAACGGCGCCCGGGGTGGCGGAGGGCGCCATCTGGGACGGCGGGCTGCCGGGGCTGGCCGGCGAAGCCGGGGCGGTCTGGGCCCGTGCGGCGCCGGCAACGCCCGCGGCCAAAGCGGCCACCAGCAGCACGCTGCGCAACTCAAAGCCGGGAATAGAATGTTTTGAATGTTTTACGGGGGATGTTGCCGTCGTGTGTAGGGTCATGCGAGGAGTCTTTCAAAGAGTGAACAAGCCGCCATTGCAACCCAGCCGGCGCCTCGCGGCCAGCAGTTTTTCAGGGTGTTGCCTCACTGACATGATGTCCTAGGACGACACATTTTTTTGCCCGGCGTAACGCTTGCCGCTTTGGTCTCTCATTAGTTCCTTTGCTTCATTGACTTTTCTACACAGCGCCTCATCGCGCTCCGCACCATGGCCAACAGACTTTCACAGATCGCAACCCGCACCGGCGACAACGGCACCACCGGCCTGGGTGACAACACGCGCGTATCCAAGGACAGCCTGCGCGTCCATGCCATGGGCGACGTCGACGAACTCAACTCGCACATCGGTGTGTTGCTGTGTGAAGAGCTGCCGACCGGCGTGCGCGAGCTGCTGGTGGAGGTGCAGCACCAGCTCTTCAACCTCGGCGGCGAGCTGTCCATCCCGGGCTTTGAATTGCTCAAGCCCGAGGCCGTGGCCTTGCTGGACGAAGCGCTGGCCGAACACAATGCCGCACTGCCGCGCCTGGCCGAGTTCATACTGCCGGCCGGTTCACGCGCCGCCGCGCTGGCCCATGTGTGCCGCACCGTGGCGCGACGCGCCGAACGCGCCGTGGTGGCACTGGGCGCGACCGAGCCCTTGAAGGAAGCGCCGCGCCAGTACCTCAACCGCCTGAGCGACCTGCTGTTTGTGCTGTCGCGTGTGCTCAACCGCATGAATGGCGGCGACGATGTGTACTGGAAGAGTGAGCGCATGGCGCGCGCGGCCACAGAATAGCGCGGCGTGTTTGCACGCATCCTTGAGATGCCACCTGCCAAGCGCTGAACAGGTTTAGGACTCAGCCCACATGAACCAGCGGCTCTAGATGTCGTAGCTCGCGGCGCCCGGCTCATCGCTCAAGGTCTTCTCGACCACGGCGCGTGTCAGCGTGGGTGCGAAGGACTCGATAAACGCATAGACGTAACCGCGCAGGTAGCTGCCGCGGCGCACCGCGAGCTTGGTGAGGTTGATGCCGAACAGCGCGCCCGCGTCCAGCGCGCGCAGGGCGGTGTCGCGCTCGGCCTCGTAGGCGATGGAGGCGACGATGCCCACGCCCATGCCCAGCTCCACATAGGTCTTGATCACGTCGGCATCCATGGCCGTCAGCACGATGTTGGGCGCCAGGCCGCGCTGGGTGAACGCGCCGTCGATGTGTGATCGGCCGGTGAAGCCGGTGTCGTAGGTGATCAGCGCAAAGCGCGCCAGGCTCTCTAGCGTGAGCGGGCCGTCCAGCAGCGGGTGGCCGGGCGGCACGATGACCGAGTGCGTCCAGCGGTAGCAGGGCAGGGCGACAAGCTCGGGGTAGTCGTTGAGCGCCTCGGTGGCGATGCCCACGTCGACCTCGCCCGACACCAGCATGTCGGCCACCTGCTTGGGCGAGCCCTGGTGCAGGTGCAGTTTCACGTTGGGAAACTGGCTGCGGAACTCCTGCACCGCGTGCGGCAGCGCGTAGCGCGCCTGCGAGTGTGTGGCGGCAATCGACAGCAGGCCGCTTTGCTGGGCCATGAATTCCTGGCCGGCTTTTTTCAGGTTGCTGCTCTCCAGCAGCAGGCGCTCGATGATGGGCAGTACATGGGCGCCCGGTTCGGTCAGCCCCGTCAGGCGCTTGCCGGCGCGCACAAAGAGTTCAATGCCCAGCTCTTCTTCGAGTTCGCGGATCTGCCGGCTCACGCCGGGTTGCGAGGTGTGCAGCGCATTGGCCACGTCGGTGAGGTTGAAATTGCATCGCACGGCCTCGCGCATGGAACGCAGCTGCTGGAAATTCATGGTGGCGAAGGCGCGGGGCGCGCGGTGTTGAAGAAGTCAAACACCGGATTGTGGGCAGGCGCCCTTATTTGAGGAACTACTGATTAGTTCGTTTTAAATCACCAAAACATCCTAAGAACCTGTGACCAAGACACCTTAGACCCGCGTCAGCATGCGCGCCGGCAAGCTGCCGCGGAAGGCGGGCAGCAGCGCGTTGATGCGCCGCACGGCCTCTTCCTGGCAGAACTGGCGCGCGACCAGCTGGAATATTTCCCCCCGCAGCTGCCACAGCTGCTGTGCGCTGTGCGCGTCATCGATGCGCCAGCGCATGCGTTCGCACATGGGCCCCTCGCAGTGCTGCAGCGCTTCGTGGAGCTGAAGCCGCAGTGGCTCCATGTGCTGCGGTTTGCCTGCCGCGGCAACGCTTTCGTGCAGCCAGCTGTGCAGCGACTTCTTCCAGGCCATGGCGGTTCCCCTTGTGGATGGGCGCTGATGCGACAGGGGGGTTCAGAAGGCCGGCCATCAGCGCACAAAGCGGCCTTCAAGGTCCACGATGGAGAGGTCGGCGAAGTCCAGGCCCGTATGGTCGTCGGGGCCGAAACTCACCTCCAGCCCGCCCAGGTCGTAGCGCTTCATGCCTTCGAGGGCTGCCTGCAGCGTCTCGCGCGTGGGATTTTTGCCGGCACGCCGCAGGCCTTCCACCAGCACCTTGGCGGCGGCATAGCCTTCCAGGATGGCGGGCGACAGCATGATCTTTTTGGCCTTGGCGAGCTCGGTGGCTTCCTGCACCATGGTGTAGGCATAAGAGCGCTCGGACGGGTAGACCTGCGTGACGATGACGCCGCGCGAATATTCCCCCAGCGCCTTGACGAAGCCCTGTGATGCGTTGTTCGACAGAGTGACCACACGCACCGACGATTTGGCGGCGCGAAAGGCCTTCACCCCGTCGGCCACGGCGTTGGCCGAGCCTATCCACAGTACGGCCTGCGCATCGCTGGCCAGGATGGGCGGCACGAGCTGGCTGTAGTCGGGCTTGCTGCGGTCGGCTTTCAGGACATGCGTGGGTTTCAGCTTGGCCTGGGCAAAGCCCTTGTTGGCCCCCTCCAGGCCGTCGCGGCCGAAGGAGTCGTCCGCATGAACCAGGGCGATGCGCGTGATCCCCAGCGTATTCAGGTGCTCAATGGCTTTCTGGGCCTCGCGCTGGTAGGTTGCGCGCACATTGAAGACGTAGCGCTGCACCGGCTGGTGCAACACCATCGCGCCGGTGGACGGGCCCACCAGCGGCATGCGGTTGGCCTGCAGCACGGGCAGCACGGCTTCGGTGGGCGGCGTGCCGCGCGTGAGGAACAGGGCGACGGCGCCGCGCTCGGCCAGCTTCTGCGCGTTCTCGGCGGCGAGCTTGGGGTCGAACTTGTCGTCCATGGACAGCAGCTCCAGTTGCTGGCCCGCGATACCGCCCTTGGCGTTCACCGCGTCCAGCCACAGGCGGGCCCCGTCCGTTGTCTCCTTAACGCCCGCGGCCACGGGGCCGGTGAACCCGGCGGTCTGGCCGATCAGGATCTGGGCGTGTCCCGCGCCGCACAGGGCGGCCGCCAGCAGCGCCGCCGCGCATCTTTGGAGTGTTTTCGTGTCCATTTGTTACTTTTGAGCCTCTCGTCGCCGAACAATAGGGACGAATACTCATCAGATCAAATACGAAAAAAACGGCTTTTCCAGACTCAAAAAGTATGGGAAGAGTCCTGGTGCTGGCCGGGGCGATGCGGCTGGGAGTGGCTTGCCGCCTCGCTCTGCGTGGGTGAGCAGGCTGTCGCGGAGCTTATAGGCGCTTGCCTGCACCCCGGCCATGAAGGGCCCTCCGGGGGCAAGCGTGGAGGCGCTTGCCCGGCGCCGAAAATTCGTTGCTATTCGTAAACCGGCCGCCTCAGCCCGGCTGCAGCATCGCCATGGTGATGCGCGAGACGCAGGTCAGCTCACCCGCGTCGTTGTGCAGGTCTATCTGCCAGACCTGGGTGCTGCGGCCTATGTGCACCGGGCGCGTGATGCCTGTGACCCAGCCGCTGGTCGTGCCCTTGAGGTGGTTGGCATTAATGTCCAGCCCCACGGCGCGATGGCCCGCCGGCACCGCAAAGGCCGCGCCGCAGGAGCCCAGGGTTTCGGCCAGCACCACCGACACGCCGCCGTGCAACAAGCCGTAGGGTTGCACCGTGCGGCGGTCCACCGGCACCCGCGCGCGTATGAAGTCGTCCCCGACCTCCAGGAACTCTATGCCCAGATGCGTCACCGCGCTGTCGGCGTTGGCGGCGGTGAGCAGTGCGACGGAGATGGGCTGTTTCCAGATGCGCATGGTGTTGGGCTTTCTCAGGTATCAGGACTATAAGCTTGCGGCCTACAGCAGGTGGGCCACTTGTCGCCTCGGCAACAGTGGCGCCAAGGCTTAAGCTGGCTCGCATGAGAGACATGATTCGATGACGCGCGCGAACAAGTGGCTGCTGGGTCTGGGCATCACGGCAGTGCTGCTGGGCGCCGCCTGGGTTGCGCTGTTGCGCCTGCTGCCGTCCGACGAAGAGCTGGCACGTCGCGCCTCCGTCGAACTGGAAGCCCGGCTGGGCACCAAGGTGCGCGTGGGCGCGCTGCATTGGCGGCTGCTGCCTTCGCCCGCCGTGGTGATTGAAGATGTCGCGACCGAGCAGCCTCAGCCCATACTGATCAAAAAGCTCACTGCCTATCCCGACGTGTTCGCGCTGGCGCAGCGCCGCGTCAAGATAGACCGGGCCGACCTGGAAGGCGCCGTGGTGCCCCAGCTCTCGCTGCACGGCCTGGGCAGCGGGCGCGAGAAGGACGAGACGGCGGCCGAAGAGCTGCCGCTGGCGCGCTTTGTGTTTCGCGATCTGACCTGGGTTTCGCGGCGCGGCATCGCGGTGGTCTATGAGGGCGAAGTCGATTTCGACCCCGGCTGGCGCCCGCGCAAGGCCGAGCTGCGCCGGCCCGGTTTCAAGCCCGCCACCGACCTGAGCCTGGCGCGCCAGGGCCAGGAGGATCGCTGGGCCGCGCGCATCCACGTGGGTGGGGGCACGGCCAACGGCGAAGTCAGGCTGGACTTTCGCGCCAATGGCCGCATGCACCTGGAGGGCACATTGCAGCCGCAGGGCGTGGAAGTCGAAAGCATGATGGCGGCATTCAACCGCCGCTCCGTCATCGCGGGCAAGGCCTCGGGCGAGACCACGCTCTCGGCCAACGGCGACACCGTGGGCGAGCTTGCGCGCTCGCTGCACACGCGCACGCCCTTCAGCATGGGCAAGTCCACCTTGCTGCGCTTTGACCTGGACAAGGCCGTGCGCAGCGCTGGCAAAGAGCACGCCGGCCAGACAGCGCTGGACTCGGTCACCGGCCGGCTCGACACGCAGAACACGCCGCAGGGCATGGTGGTCACTTATACAGATCTCAAGGCGACGTCGGGCTCATTGAGCGCTTCGGGCCAGGCCAAGGTTGCCAACCGCCAGATCGAGGCCGAGTTCGCCGTCGACCTGGTGGACGGCATCATCGGCGTCCCGCTCAGCGTCAGCGGCCCGCTCGACAATGTCAAATTCTCCGTGCCTAACAGCGCCATCGCGGGCGCGGTGGTCGGCACGGCCGTGTTGCCGGGCGTAGGCACGGCCATAGGCGCGCGCATAGGGGCCACGCTGGGGAAAATTCTCAGCCCGGGGCCGGCGTCGCCCGCATCCGCGCCGTCGCCCGCACGCGCGGCCAAGCCCGCCACAAGCCGATAAGCGTTGCATGGGATGGAGACCCCGGCGCGCGCCAGGCCTTTGGCGAGCTTCCCGCGGGCCGCAAGCGTAGAATCGTCCGCGGATTCCGCGTGCCGTTTGTAAGCCCTCGCTTTTGCACAGGTTTGCCACGGCAACGGTCCTGCCTCCCCTCATCTAGGACCCTGACATGCCCCAGCCGCTCTCCGCCGTACCCACGCCACTGGAACGCGCGCTTGACCAGAACGAGTCCGTGAAAGACACCGTGGAACAGTCGGCCGCCGAACTGCTGGTGATCAACACGGTGCTCAAACAGGAAATCCCGCCCGAAGTGCAAAGCGGCGAGGTGGCCCAGGCACTGGAAAAAACCGACGCGCTGGAAACCCGCATCCAGGAGTCCGCCGAAGACCTGGCCCAAGTCAACGAGGTGCTGGAGCAGCAAATCGACGAGCGCGCCGACCTGGAGCGCGAACTCAGGGCCACCAAGGCCGCCCTGGCCAAGGCGACGGGGCAAGCTCAGGCCAAATAAGGCAGCAGCCCACGCGGGCTGTCCCTGATCGCCCCCATTGTTGAACGGTTTATCAGGGTTATTACCTAGAATCCATTACACTCCGGTGCTTACGCTGCCGGCCCGCGCTTTTGCGCCGGGCGGTGGCTGGTTGTTCACCCCCAAGGCCGCACGGCCTTGTTCTTCTGGCTTCACGGCCGCCCCTTGGAGATTTTTCGCGATGTTTCGCCGCCGCTTCCTTTCGCTCGCCCCTCAATTGGCTGCCTTGTCGGCCGCCCCCGCTTTTATCCGCAATGCCTATGCCCAGGACGGCCTGACAGCCAAGGCCGTCACCATAGGCTGCACCGGTGCGACCAGCGGCCCGCTGGCCGGTGTCGGCGCAGAACTCAAACAAGGCGTGGACGCCGCCATGGGCCAGATCAACGCCAAGGGCGGCGTGAACGGCCGGGTGCTGCAGTTCCAGATGATGGACGACGCTTATGTACCGCAGCGCAGCGCCGACAACGTCAAGAAGATGATCGGCGACGGCAGCATTTTTGCGCTGATGTCCTGCGTGGGCACGCCCAACAACACCGCCATCGTGCCGCTGATTGAGGAGTCCAACCTGCCTTACGTCGGCCCGCGTTCGGGCGCCTCCTCGCTGCGCAAGCCCGGCATGCGCAATGTCTTCCATGTGCGCGCCAGCTATACCGACGAAACCCAGCGCCTGGTGCAGCGAGTCGTGAGCATGGGCATCAAAGACCTGGCCGTCGTCTACCTGGACAACGACTACGGCAAGGAAGTGCTGGTCGACGTCAGCCGCGCGCTGCAGGCGCAGGGCGCCAAGGCCGCGACGCAGGCGGCGCTGGCCGTTGACGGCAAGAACCTCACCGAGGTCGTGAACCAGGTTGTCGCCGGCAAACCCGGCGCCGTGCTGCTGGGCACCGCGGGCTCGGTGTCCGTCGGCCTGATCAGTGCGCTCAAGAAGGCGTCGCCCATGCTGCCGATCGCGGGCCTGAGCGTCACGCTGTCGGGCGACGGCATCAAGGCGCTGGGCGCGGCCGGCTCCGGCCTGGCGCTGACCATGGTGTTCCCCGACCCGTATCGCGCCAAGCTGCAGGTGGTGCGCGACTACCAGGCCGCCATGCGCGCCATCGGCCAGCAGGAGTTCTCGCCGGTCAGCTTTGAGAGCTACATCAATACCCTCGTCATGGCCGAGGGCCTGGAGCGCGCCGGCCGCGAGCTGACGCGCGCCAAGCTGCGCAACGCGCTGGCCGGCTTGCAGAAGTTCGACCTCGGCGGCTTCACTGTCGACTACGCCGCGCCGCCCTTCGCGGGTTCGAAGTTTGTGGAGCTCGGCGTGCTGGGTAACGGCGGCCGCTTTATCGGTTAAACGGCCAAGCCGCAAGTCAAAAAGCCCCGGCGGGTGCATCACCCGCCGGGGCTTCTTTTGTTGGGGGCCTGCTCAGTGTTTGCGATTGAGCAGCGCGTACAGCAGGATGGCGCCAAAGGTGGCCGTGCCTATGCCGCCCAGCGCGAACTGGCCGAAGCGCAGCGTGAAGTCGCCGGTGCCCAGCACCAGGGTGATGGCCGCGACGATGAGGTTCTTGTTGTCCGAAAAATCCACCTTGTTGTCGACCCAGATCTTGGCGCCGGCGACTGCGATCAGGCCGAACACCACGATGCTCACGCCGCCCATCACCGGCAGCGGGATGGCCTGGATCAGCGCGCCGAACTTGGGGCTGAAGCCCAGCAGCACGGCGATCAGCGCCGCCACCACAAAGACCGCCGTCGAGTAAATCTTGGTCGCGGCCATCACACCGATGTTCTCCGCGTAAGTCGTCACGCCCGTGCCGCCCGCGCCGCCCGAGACCATGGTGGCCACGCCGTCACCGATAAAGGCCCGGCCCATGTAGACGTCCAGCTTCTTGCCAGTCATGGCCGTCACCGCCTTGATGTGGCCCAGGTTCTCCGCCACCAGGATGATGGCCACCGGCGCGATCAGCAGCATGGCGCTGGCGTTGAACACCGGCGTGGTGAAGCCCGGCAGGCCGACCCAGGCCGCGCCGGCGATGCCCGAAATGTCTATCGGCTTGCCCAGGCCCAGGCCGTTGGTGAGCACCGCGTAAATCACGCTGGCCACGATCAGCCCGACCAGGATCAGGAGGCGCTGCACCATGCCGCGTGTCATCACCGCCACCAGCGCCACACTGACAAAGGTCACCAGCTGCATCCACGCATCGAAGTTGCCGGCCGCCATGTTCTTGACGGGAATGCTCGCCAGGTTCAGGCCTATCACCGCCACCACCGCACCCGTGACCACCGGCGGCATGAAACGCTCTATCCAGCCTGTGCCTATGGCCTGCACCACCACGCCTATCAGCGTGTAGAGCGCGCCGCAGGCGATGATGCCGCCCAGCGCCACGCCCAGATTGGCATTGGGGCCCTTGCCGGCGTAGGCCGTGGCGGCGATGACGACGCCGATGAACGCAAAGCTCGAGCCCAGGTAGCTCGGCACCTTGCCACCGGTGACGAGGAAAAAGATCAGCGTGCCTATGCCGCTCATCAGGATGGCGATGTTGGGATCAAAACCCATCAGGATGGGCGCCAGCACCGTAGCGCCGAACATCGCGATCACATGCTGCACGCCCATGACCGCGGTCTGCGGCCAGGGCAGGCGTTCATCGGGAGCTATCACTCCGCCTTGCTGCAGTACCGCGCTGCTTTTCTCCGTCCAGTCCAGCATTCCCATCGCTTGCTCCTCTTGTTGTAAGAACCTGTTTACGATCTAAGCGGGCCCGCGCAAGCCCCTTCTCGGGATGAGATGCAAGGCGCGGTGCGCCAGCCCATAGCACCGCTATGGGCCAGCATCGCAACGCCGCAGACCGCCCGAGAAGGCACTTGCCCTCCGGGTTGGGGTGAAATCGGGCGATTGAGCCACCCGGTCCCTTGCATGGGCATCAGCCCGTGCGGCGTGCCCGGTCGGCCCACTCATCCCGATTGCACCCCAACGCGGGCCCGCTTAGATCGTAACCAGGTTCTAGGTGAGGCAATGCTAGGGGGAATGGCGCTGGTGCACAAGCTGAGGCAGCAAAGGAATAAAGGAAAGCGGCACGCAGGCGCTCGGAAATGCCCTATTCCAAATCTTGTTCCCTCTCCCCCTGGGAGAGGGTTAGGGTGAGGGCCAGCGGCCCGGGACACACAGGGCGAACAAGGCGCAGCCAGCCCTCTTTGTGAAACAGGCCCGGCTTTAGCGAGCCGGTATCGATAAATCCAACAAAAAAAGGCCGCGTGCGGACAATCCGCGCGAATTTCCCTCGCGGCCTCGCATACCGTTCAGCGTCGCCAACCAAAGCTCGGCTCGCCACACGGCGAACAGCGATTGGCTCAGCCAAAACCCTCTCCCACCAACGTGATCGCCATGGGCTTTGTCCCGCGGCCCAAGCGGCGGGAGTTTTTCGGGAAGCAGGGAAGTCATGAGAAAACACACAAGCGGCGGTAAATACGCCACCAGCTCACGCCGGGCATGGCTCGCGCGAGCGGGCTGCCTCGGCATGGGCCTGGCCCTGCCTGGCGCCAGCCGCCCCGCCGGGCCAGGCCCCAAGAAACCCGCCACGAAAGCGGCACCCAAAACCCACTACCTGGTCTCAGCCATCCTGCGCGAAGGCGTGCAGGACTTCACCTTCAGGCTGGTCCACTCGGTGCAATCGGGATCCAGCGTCGACGAAGCCATCGGCCTCTTCACACGCTTGGTACTCGAAAAATACCCGGGCTATGCGATTGCGCAAACCACGGTAACCGACATCGTCCTGCCGCCGGGCGCATGCACCGCAGGCAAGCCGGGCAGTCCCAGAAAGCCCGGTCTCACCCTCTACATCGTCTCCGCCGCTATGAGCAGCAGCGCCAAGGACCTCGACACCCTGCTCGTCAACGGCTGGCTGCCCGGCAAAACCGCCGACGAGGCCCTGGCCCGTGTCATCCGCGACGTGAAGGCAAGCTACCCGATGTTCAAGCCCGCCAGCACGCTGGCCACCGAGCTGGATTTAACGCTGGCAGGATGTTCGGCGCCAAGTCCCGTGCGCAGCTTTGGGGAGCGGGCTTGATGAGCAGGATCCGTACACCCCAGGCGAGCCGCACCGTGCTCGCCGCCGCGCAGGTTTGCATCACGGTGATCCTCGCCGCGTGCGGTGCCACCGTTCAGCTGCACGCCCCCTCCAATGATCAAGCCAGTCAGCCCGCTCCTCAAATCACCGCAAGCGAACCCGCCATACCGCCGGGGCATCGCCTGGACAAATTCAAGCTTTGCTACGAACTGCGCCGTCCGCTGGCATCGCCGGCCGAGAAGCCCGTCAAGCGCTTCTCCATCGACGTCAGCATCCTCGTCCCGCAGGACGACTGCCTGGCGCTGGATGCCAATGGCTGGCTGCGGGTGGTGCCTGGGCAGTGCAGCAGCGTGCCCGCAAAAAGTGCTTGCGAGGAAAAACCATGAACGGACATTCCGCAGCAGCGAGCCTGGGTCGCACTTTTCTCCTGCTGCTGGCCGCCGCTTGCATCGCATGCCTTCAAGCTTGCGCAACAAAACCGCAGGCCCAGTACAAGGTTTACTTCTGCAACATGGAAGACACCATGGTGTCAGATATCCGCATCAACTACGGCAGGGCCCTGTGGACGATCCCACCGTTTCCCGCCCATGCCAAGGGTGGCGATGAAAGATGCCTGGGCGGCTACGCAATCACGACGATGGAGGTACTGCCCGAAGGCATGGCACTGAAATGGGTGCTGGGTGGCCGACGGTATGAAGTGAGCGTACCCATCAAGTCCAGGCTCAACGGGCTCTACCCCACCGGCGGCATCCAGGTGGTTTTCCAGAACAAGCGCGTGGAGGTGTTTGAGTATGTCTACCCGACCAACAACCACCTGATGCGGCTGCGGATTTATCCGCCTGTTGCGCCCAAGCCGGCACCTGGACCCAAGAAGCCGATTCAAGTGACGCGCGCTGGCGTGAACGAAGGCCCGAACTACATCCGTCCTTAGCGTCCCGCCATGATTTTCAAAAATTATTACTTATATCTTGTGGGCCTTGCGCCTGGATACACCAGAAAGTTTACTCACGCTTATTTGGAAAGGTAAGACGGCAATGTCAAAGCTAGCTTTTGAGGCCAGAAAAATAAGGCCATTTTTACTGCCATTTTTTGTGGCATTTCTAACGACGGTGTGTTTGCTTGAGGCGTTCTGTCAGCTATCAGCGGAACGCCGATTTAGCGGTGACTGGGATGTCAGGTTTCGCAAAGAGGCGGCTGCAGTTGAGATGTACGGGGAGGACATCTGGCTGCATGGCCACCGCACCCTAAAAACACCCTTTGACCCGACGTCCTGCGAAATAACGTCGCATAACAAATGGCATGTTTACTGGGCCGATGTTCAGTGTACGGCTGAAGACCAGCTGGGTCAGCAATGGCAATACACCGCCCGATACAGCAATACCACAACGCCCATGTTTGGCATCCCATTTTTAGTGGACATTGGGCCTCTTCGAGAAATGAAAGTAATCCCGGCGAAACCTTCAATCAAGGAGACGGGCAAATGAGATGGATTGCAATATTTTTAGGCGTGATTGCTGGTGGATTTTTCATGGCACAGGATTGGACGCCCTTGATTCGCTATACCCCGAATGTCGACGCGAGCTATCGCGACATCAGAGACGCAAAAAAGCGCGCGTTTCTTCGAACATTATTTGAGACTTTTGAATCTGAAAATCCACATGCTGAACAGCTAGATGTCATCGGCAGTAACCGTCCAAGTGGAGAGGAAATCAAGGCGCACCAGTCGCAATTTGATCAATCACTTAAGCGTCTTCGAGTTGGTCCTTGTCCTGAAAAAACAATCGTTGTCCCAACACGTTGGCAAAACATGGAAGCCATCGATCGCGTATTTCACGTTTTCGATATCGAACATTGCAAGTTTTAATTTATTGATAAAAAACCATGACTACTTGGACTAATTACCAATCTCAAATTCGCGTCGAAAGCGGTGTCACGTATTACATGGGGTCGACGTACCCTAACAAAGATTTTTTTGATGCTCACTGGTCCTATGGTCTAGGCTCCACCTTAGTAATTCCTTCGTCATTGGTTTGGGATCAGGTCGCATTGAAGGTACCGGCCATCAGCAACCTTACCGGCGTTAAAAATATACTAACAACAGAGTCGAATAGATATCCAGTTGGCTCTGTTTATGAAGCAACGGGGCCGTATGTCGTGGACTACTACAAAGCTTATGGATATCAAGTTACAGAGGGTATACCGTACAGTCTCGGAAACTCAACTCTGACTGCAACCATGATCTTCACCAAAGTGAGTGATCATGTAGTGCAAGGAACCGTCACCTACCAGCTCAAAGGAGATGAATTTGACTGGAACAGGAACGGTGACGAACAGAACAGGTTTAGTTTTATCGGGAATTTAAAGGAAGCCGGAGGCTGGCTTGCAGGCCCTGGTACCAAATATCAAATTGCCTTTAGCGGAAACACCGCGCTTCAGATCAATGGAACCGTTGCGGATGTCGGTCCCGCATCGGGCATCAATGACGGAAAATATTACCCTGTTGAAAGCAGCACACGCACTGTCATTGGCAACTATCAGCCACCCTCCAGTGCGCAACCCGGATCTGACTCTGAAAATGCTTCCATAAATATCGTCACCCCCACCGACGCCCCCACTCGCAACAGCAACAGCAACAACTACATCACCGATACCAGTGCAAACGATCATCTGGTGGTCATCAGGGACGGTGGCCGGATCTGGGATGCCTACATGGTGCAAAAGACTGAGCCCAATGGCTTTGTCAACTGGACTGACTTTCAGGCGGCTGTCGCAGCCAGCAACCCCAATATCCCAAACCTGAATCAGGTCGCGGCGGGCACTACGCTTTACATGCCAGAGAGGTTCACCGATGGCTCCATCACCTACCACTATGCCGGCGGCATCAGCATCAACAACAACGCCACCACGGGTGAATACCACATGGTTGTGCCCAATACCGATGGCACTGGAGGCCAGACCATCTACAGCCGCACCTACGACGGCAACGGCCTGGGTGGCGAAGGCTACATCGTCAAGCAAAGCACTACCAACCAAGCCGGCATCACCATCTTCGACTACACCGGGCGCCAAGACAGTCCGACCGCCGAAGTCAAGCCCGTTTCGATAACGGAGCAACTGAACGGCGTAGAGACCAGCAGCTTCTATGGCAGCGACGGAACCCTGACCGGACGCAGCAAGACGCTAAGTGACGCAGACGGTACGCCCACCAGCGACAGCCTGGCCAACACCCTACAAGGCCTGCGCAACGCCGCAGGCGATCTGGACGACATGCTGCTGGACGCAGCGGAACTGCGCGCCTTGAGCGGTTCGCAAGCTGAAGGCGAGGCCTGGGGTGGCGCCCGCCTGCTGACGCTGGGCAACGGCGCACTGGGTGACTACTTCCGCCATCACCAGGACGTCCAGACCGGCACCGTGATTCCCCTGCTGCTCGACGACCCGCAAACCCAGGGTCTGGGTTTGCTGGGCGGGTTTGACCTTGGCAACGGCGCGAACGTGCTGGACGGCATCAGCAGCGATGCCTCTGCCAGCTGGAACTACTTAAACAACTCCGCCGGCGGCATCGACTACATCGATTGGGGGTATGACACCAGCGTGGTCGACTATGCCAGCTATACCTACGATACCAGCGCCTATAGCTACAGCAGCTATACCTACGACAGTTATGACTACAGCGCCTACAACTACGGCAGCTACGACTACGGCTGGAGCAGCTGGTGGCCGGTCGCGCTGGATATGGATGGAGACGGTATTGAACTGGTGACCCAGGAGGACAGCCATGCCTGGTACGACGTCAAGGGTGATGGTTACCGGCGCAACATCGGCTGGGTCGGCAGCGACGACGCGCTCCTGGCCATTGATGAAAATCACGACGGCAAGATCACTGATGCCCGGGAATTGTCTTTTGCGCTGTGGACGGCGGATACCAGCGACACTGACTTACAAGCCCTCAAGACTGCCTTCGACACCAACCACGACCAGAAACTCGATGCCCGGGATGCGCGCTTTGCCGACCTGAGGGTGTGGCAGGACAAGAATGGCGACGGTGTGAGCGACGCAGGCGAGCTCAAGACCCTGGTCGAGGCCGGTATCAAAAGCATAGGCCTCAGTGTGGCCCAGACCGACTGGAGTAGCGGCGGCAACCGCGTGGCCGGCTTTGCCACGTATGAAAAGACTGACGGCACGCGAGGCTGGGCCGCGGACGTAGGCCTGGGCTATGACACCCAGGGCTGGAGGGCCAGCGTGGAAAGCAATCTGGTGCGCATGACGGAAAGCGGCGGCCTCGTTTATGGCATTGCACGCAACAATGCGCTTGCCCTTGACTTGGGCGCACAGGGCCTGGACGCGGCCATAGGAGGCACCGGCAGCGACACACTATCGGCCGGCAGCAAGATGGCCGTACTGCTCGAAGGTGGCGCGGGTGACGACAAACTCACTGGTGGTGCCGGGGATGACTGGCTAGCGGGCGACATCGGCTCGGACACGCTTTCGGGTGGCGACGGCGATGACACTTTGGTGATCGATGCACAGGATGCGCAAGCCAACCTCAATGGCGGGGCGGGCTTTGATATGGCGGTGGTGGCGGGTACTGCAGCCGTATCGCTGGACCTGGGAGCAGCGGGCATAGAAGCAGCAGTAGGCGGCGCCGGCAATGACAACCTGCGCACCAGCGGCACAGGCCGAGTGATTCTGGCCGGCGGCGCGGGCAGCGACAGCCTGTCTGGCAGTGCGGCCGGTGACTTGCTATACGGCGGCACGGGAGATGACGCGCTCAAAGGCGGGCGGGGCAATGATATATATGTTTTCAACAGAGGCGACGGCGCCGATACCATCACCGATGCGGCCACCGGCGTGACCATGGTCACGAATACCACGACGAGTGTGGAGTATTTCCCGACGGTGGTCTTGGAGCCCTGGGTGCTTACCATCAACTACCCCAATCAGGCTCTGCTTGACCAGACGCTGAGCTCGCTCACCGCCGCAGGTATCCCCTATGGCAGCGCTGCTTATGCCTATGTGCTGAACCTCAGCTTCAGGAACGGTTGGCAGTATGCGACCGGAAGTCGAACGACAAGCACTACGACGACCACGCCTGTGGAAGTCGAAGTCGATGCAGGCCAAGACACCTTGCGCTTTGGTGCGGGCATCGGTCGGGAAGACCTGGCGTTGACGAAAAACGGCGCCGATTGGATTTTCAGCATCGCCAACAACGGCGTAGCGAGCGGCGACCAGATCACACTGAAAAACCAGACCAATAGCAAGGCGCGCATCGAGTCCGTGGAGTTCTCCGATGGGCAGAAGTACGCCATGGAAGACTTGGTGTTTGGTACGGCGGGCGCAGATATTTTGTCGGGCACGGCGGCGGCGAATGTGATCAATGGTGGTGCCGGCGGAGACACAATGCGCGGCGGCGCGGGCGATGATTTTTACGTGGTCGATAGCGCGAGTGATAGCGTTCTGGAGAACGCCAATGAAGGTACGGATTCGGTACTTTCCAGCATCAGCTACACCCTGAGCGCCAATGTTGAGAACCTGACCGTGACCGGCGCGGCGGCCCTCAATGGCACCGGTAACACATTGAACAATGTTCTGATTGGCAACGGCGCGGCCAATGTGCTGGATGGCGGGCAGGGCAATGACACCTTGGACGGTGGCGGGGGTGCGGACACACTGAGTGGCGGTGCTGGGGATGACCGATATCGCTTCAGTCTGGGTAGTGGGAAGGACTCCATTGTGGAGACCAGCGGCAATGATCGTATTGTGTTTGGTAAAGGGATTAGCGCCGCGCAGATCACCGCCAGCATGACCAATGGCCAGGTCACCCT
This sequence comes from Polaromonas sp. CT11-55, assembly GCF_047303325.1. Taxonomy (NCBI): domain Bacteria; kingdom Pseudomonadati; phylum Pseudomonadota; class Betaproteobacteria; order Burkholderiales; family Comamonadaceae; genus Polaromonas; species Polaromonas sp. CT11-55. Next base: position 50,412 of record NZ_JBKBEX010000023.1, read on the forward strand.
GTCCGCAGCACTTGGCGATAGCGTGAGTTTTGCCGCGCCGGCAATCAACAGCTACGCGATCGAGCAGTTTGAGTTTTCCGACGGGAGCGTGAAAGATGCGGCCTGGCTCAATGGTTTACTGAACGTAGCCCCTACCGGCGCCAACAAAACGCTGACCTTTAACGAAGATGGCAGCTATGCCATCACCGCTACCGACCTGGGCTTTAGCGATGCCAATCCCGGCGACAGCCTGAGCGCTGTACGCATCGACAGCCTGCCAGGAGCCGGTAGCTTGAGACTCGATGGCATTAATGTCACGACGGCTCAAGTCGTCAGTGCTGCCGACCTGGCGGCTGGTAGGCTGGTGTTCAGTCCGGCCGCCAATGCCAACGGCAACAACTACGCCAGCCTGACGTTCTCTGTCAAAGACCAGTTTGGTGCTTTCGATATTTCACCCAATACCTTGAGCTTTAACGTCACCCCGGTAAATGACGCCCCCACGGGAACAGCCACGATCAGCGGAACGCCCACCCAGAACCAGACCCTGACAGCAACCCATACGCTGGCCGATGTGGACGGCCTGGGCGTGGTCAGTTATCAATGGATGGCGGGCGGGGTCGCTATTGCAGGTGCGGTCAGTTCCCGCTGGACGCTGACCCAGGCCCAGGTGGGCAAGGCCATCAGCGTCAAGGCCAGTTACATCGACTTGCAGGGAACGGCGGAAAGCGTGATGAGCGCAAGCACCGCGGCTGTCGCCAATGTCAACGATGCACCCACCGGGACCGTCAGCTTGCTGCGGGGTGGCACCCCGCTGGGTGATACCACCACCGTCCAGCAAGGCGATATCTTGAGCACCGTCAGCACCCTGGCCGACGCCGACGGCTTGGGCGCCTTGAGCTACCAGTGGCAAAGCTCGACGGATGGCCTTAACTGGAACACGATCAGCGGCGCTACCTCCAGCAGTTTCAGTCCGGCCTCCAGCCTGGCCGGCCAGCGAGTGAGGGTGGCCGTGCGCTACACCGACGGCTTTGGCTTTGTGGAGAACCTGAACTCCGCAGCCACTGCAGCGGTCAACCGCATGCTCGGCACGGCCGGCGCCGACACGCTGGCTGGCACCGCAGGCGTGGACCGCCTCGAGGGCCTGGCCGGCAACGACGGGTATAGCGTCAACAACGCGGGCGATGCAGTGGTGGAGAATCCGAACGAAGGCATCGACAGCGTCACAAGCTCGGTGGCCTACATCTTGACGGCCAATGTCGAGAACCTGGCGCTGGTGGGCACAGCGATCAATGGGGCCGGCAACGCGCTGGACAACACCTTGACCGGCAACGGCAGCAATAACGTGCTGGTGGGCGGCTTTGGCAACGACACCCTGATGGGCGGCGCCGGCGACGACCTGCTCGACGGTGCCACGAGCGATGTGGTCAAGGTGGTTCAAACCGCCTCCTCGGCGACCACTTACCTGACCCGCTATTTCAACCAGGGCTTCGGAAGTGGCCAGGCCATCAGCGAAGTGGTTTCTACGGTCGACTCCATCATCCGCGCCGGGCGTCTTGGCGAAAACCTTCAGGTGCAGGGCACTACCGCAGTGGATAAAGTGTATGTGGGCGCGGGAACGACGGTGGATGCCACCTCGCTGGGTGGTGGTTCCGACGAAATCTACCTGACGGGGCGCCTGCAGGACTACGGTCTGAGCACTGCGGGTAGCACCCTGGTGCTGACCCGCACTGCAGGGTTGGCCGCAAGGCAATCCGAATTGATCAAGGTAGCGGCCGGCACCGGCACTCTCAACGACAAGCTTGTCTTCCTCGACGGCGCCATCAATACGCTGGACTTGAAGACAGCCATCGCCAGCGGCGCAGCGCCGGTGCTGGACGCCACCCGGCGCAGCAACCCGGCCGATACCGGCTTTGTCGTTGCAAGCCAGGGTGCCGATACGATGATGGGCGGCACAGGCAATGACAGCTATACGGCGGATGACGCGGGCGACGTGATCGTCGAGAACGCAGCAGAGGGCACGGACCTGGTGCAAAGTTACATCGCCAGCTACACGCTGCCGGCCAATGTGGAAAACCTGGACCTTGCCGGTGCGGCGGCGATCAACGGTGTCGGCAACGGCCTGAACAATTCCATCACCGGCAATAGCGGCAACAACATCCTTTATGGCGGTTTCGGCAACGACACCTTGATGGGCGGCGCCGGCGACGACGTGCTCGACGGTGCCACGGGCGATGTGGTCAAGGTGGTTCAAACCGCCTCTTCGGCGACCAGCTATCTGACCCGCTATCTCAACCAAAGCCCTGGAGGTGGCCAAGTCATCGGCGAAGTGGTTTCTACGGTCGACTCCATCATCCGCGCCGGGCGTCTTGGCGAAAACCTTCAGGTGCAGGGCACTACCGCAGTAGACAAAGTGTATGTGGGTGCCGGAACGACGGTGGATGCCCTCCCGCTAGGCGGCGGTATCGACGAGGTTTATGTGACGGGGCGCCTGCAGGACTACAGCCTGGGCACGGCAGGCAGCACCGTTTCACTGATGCGCACAGGTGGGCTAGCCCCGGGGCAGAAGGAAATGGTCAAGGTCACGGCTGGCACTGGTGCTTCCAATGACAAGCTGATTTTTCTCGACGGCGCCATCAGTACGCTGAGCCTGAAGACGGCCATCGTCAACGGCACGGCACCTGTGCTCGACACCACGCAGCGCAGCAATCCGGCTGATGCCAGCTTCGCGGCCCAAAGCCAGGGCGTCGACACCCTGATAGGCGGCACGGGCAATGACATTTTTATGGTAGACGACGTGGGCGACCTGGTGCAGGAAAACGCCGGCGAAGGCTCAGACTCGGTGCAAAGCTATCTGGCCAACTACACGCTGGGCGCCAATGTGGAGAACCTGACATTGCTGGGTAGCCTCAATGCCAACGGCACGGGCAACATGCTGGCCAATGTGCTCAGCGGCAATTCCGGCAACAACACTCTGACGGGTGGCGCCGGCGGCGACAGCTACCTGGCCTATCGCGGCATGGGACAGGACCGCATTGTCGAAAACGATACTACCCCAGGCACAACGGACATGTTGTGCTTCGGCGCGGGTATTGCCAGCAATCAACTGTGGTTCCGCCACACAGGCAACGACCTGGAGGTAAGCATCATAGGCACGGCAGACAAGGCCACCGTGCAGAACTGGTACCTGGGCGATGCTTACCACGTCGAGCAGATCAAGAGCGGCGACGGCAAGACTTTGCAGCACACCAATGTGGACAAGCTGGTCAGCGCCATGGCCGCCTTCGCGCCGCCGGCCATGGGCCAGACCAGCTTGACGGCTTCGCAGCAGACGGCGCTTGCGCCGGTGCTGGCGGCGAACTGGCACTAAAAAGCAGAGACAAAGAACCGGCCCTCAAGCCAGGAAGGCGGCCACTTCGCGCAGCACTTCCTCGTCCTTGAGGATCTTGCGATGCCCCAACCCCTCGGTCGCGACCAGGCGCGCGCCGGCAATCGCCTCGCTGTAGGCCACGCCGTCGGCGAAGCGGTTGATGCTGTCCTGCCGGTCATGCACCACCAGCGTGGGCAGGCTGATGCGCGGGCCGACCGCGGCGGGTTCGAACTGCGGCATCAAAATGCCTTCACGCGCTTCGATGCGCCGCTGCATGGCCGCACGCGTCGCTTCACGCAGGCCAAACACATGGGCGAACAGGCGCGTGTATTCGAGCGGCGAGGCCGGCGGCGCCAGCAGCACCAGGCGGCCGGCTGCCAGCCCGCGGCTGGCCGCGTAAGCGCTTGCATTGGCCGCCAGCGAATGCGCGACTACCGCGCGCAGCGTGTGGCCCTGTTGCAGCAGGCGCGCCGTCACATACTCCAGCACGCGCGCGAACTGCGGCAGGTTGCTGACCGAGCCGCCGCTGCGGCCGTGCGCCGGCATCTCGACGATCACCGGGCGCAGGCCTTGCGCACTGAGTTGCTCCGCCAGTGCCAGCATCTGCCCCGCATGGCCGCCCCAGCCATGTGCCAACAGCACCACCGGGCCATGCGGCGCGACGGGACGCGAATACAGGGTGAGGCTGGCGTCCTCGAACGGCCATTGCTCGATGTGCCAGTCGGGGCTCCAGCCGCGGCGCCGGCTGATCCACTTGGGCGGCAGGGGCGTGCCGAACAGCCGGTAGGCCGCGCGCACGGCCAGCGCCGGCCACAGCTGCTGCGAAGCGCCCAGGCCCCAGCGGAAGATGCGCGTCAGCGGGATGGCGTTGTAAAAGGCCGTGGTGGCCTGCAGGGAGGTGCGTGTCATGGCGTGGGTTCTTTCGTTCTGTCGCGGTGTTCAGTACCAGACCCAGTCTTCGTTACTGCGCGGCAGGCCGCGCAACGAAGCCAGGGCCGCCGTCACGGCGCGAACGCCGACAAATACACCCAGGGCAATGATCAGGATCAACATGATTTCCTCATTTCTCCGCACAATCGTGCGAAATTAGAATTTACTGACACACCGGAAACGGCATGGCTGCCCCTCTCCGCGCTTTTCTAGTCGTCTCTTATTGTGGGTTGCTCGCCTCGGTCTGGTAGCTTCGCAGCAGGCGCTTCCAGGATGCCTGGGCCCGGTCGGCCGCGCGGTTGTCGCGCAGGAAACGGGCATCGTGCAACAAGCCCATGGACAGGGCGTAAATCTCGGCCACCAGCTGCTCGGGGTCGGTGTCGGCCTGCAGGTGGCCGGCCTCCACCGCTTGCATCACGGTGCGGCGCAGGGCGGCGCGCCAGCGGGTGATTTCACCCAGCAACGTGTCGCGCAGCTCGCCTTCGCGGTCGTCCAGCTCGAAGGCGCCCGCGGTGTAAATACAGCCCGACTGGATTTCCACGTCACGCATGCGCACGATCCAGCGCTGCACGATGGCATCCAGGCGCGGCAGGCCCTTGGGCTGCTGCATGGCGGGCACAAACACGTCGGCAATAAAGCGCCGGCCGAACTCTTCAATGACGGCCTTCTGCAAGGCCTCGCGCGAGCCGATGCGCGAGAACACTCCGCTCTTGGAAATCCCGATGCGGTCGGCCACGGCCTGCAGCGTGATGGCCTCCAGGCCCTCCGCCGCGGCCAGGTCTATGCCCGCGCCAATGATGGCGGCGCGGGTCATTTCGCTTTTTTGGGTTTTGGCGTCCATAGCGCGGATATTAGCACGATTGTGCGAAAGAGCAATCCCCTCTTGTAAACCCGGTTTTGGACGCGCTTGGGCGCTTTTTAACAGGCGGCCACGCAATCGATCTCAATGTCAAAGTTGCCCGGCCAGGCAGGCACGCAGACAAAAATCCGGGCCGGCGGGTCTTTGGGAAAGTACCGCGCGTAAATGACATTGACCGCCGCGAACTTCTCGACCGAAGTGCAATAAACATTGCATTTAAGCACCTGACCCAGCGAGGAGCCCGCCGTTTCCAGGCAGAGCTTCATCTGCTCCAGCACCAGTTCGGTCTGGCGTTCAAGGGAGGCATTGATGACTTCGCCCGTTGCCGGGTCAAAGGGCGGAAGCCCGGCTACATAGACCGTGTTGCCATGGCGCGTGACGACCGAGGTGGGGGCTTTCCATCGCTCCAGCCAGGTGGAAAGGGGTTCGACGCGAACAATCTCTTTGGCCATGGCGATGTTCCGGTTGAGTTGGGTACTGCCGTCTTTGTACCCGCCAAGGGCCCGGTCATGCTTCGCGCCAGGACGAAGCATGGCCAGCGCTAGCGCCTGCGCCTGGTCGCTGGCGCCGGGACTTTGGGCATCAAGCCCACGGCCGCCCTGGCCAGTGCATCGGCTTCGCGGTTGCGGTGGCGCGGTATCCACACCAACTGCGCCGACGCGAAAGACCGCAGCTCGGCGCGCACCTCGTCGAACAGCGATGCAAGCCGCAGGAAGGGCTCCAGGGCGGTTCCCAACAGCTGCTCCACGACAACGCTGTTGTCGCAATGCACGACAAGCTCGCTGGCCCCGTGTTGCCGCGCATGTTGCAGCGCCGCCATCAGCGCGCGCAGCTCCGCCTCGTTGTTGCAACCTCGCCCTTCCGCCGGGGACGACAGCGTGTGCCGCGTACCGTCCGGCGCCATGAGCACCGCGCCCAAGCCCATGCGGCCCGGGTTGGGCACGGCGCTGCCGTCGCAGTAAATGTTCCACGGTGCGGCCTCAAGCTGCATCGCGGGCTTCCTGCGCGAGCGAGACCACAAAGTCCAGGAAGGCCCGGGTCTTGGCGGGCGGGTGGTGGCGCGAGGGATGCAGCGCATAGAGCGGGAAATGCTCGTCGGGCCAGTCGGGAAACAGCTCCACCAGCTTGCCGCCGGCCAGCAAGGCCTCCGAGCCCAGCGTCATGATCTGCGCGATGCCGTAGCCGGCCAGGCAGGCGCTCAACAGCGTCCCCGCGTCGTTGACAGTCAGGCGCCCGCCCGGCCATATTTCCAGCTTCTTGCGTTTGCGGTGAAATTCCCAGCTGAAAGGCTTGCCGGTTTCGGGATTGCGGAACTCGATGCAGACATGCGGGCCGCCGCGGTCCAGCTCCTGAGGCGTCAGCGGGCGGCCGTGCTTCTTGAGGTAGGCCGGGCTGGCGACGGTCGCCATGCGTGAATCGAGCAGGCGGCGGTACACCAGGCTGGAGGGCGCGGGATTGCCGAATCGTACCGCCAGGTCAAAGCCGTCGGCCACCATGTCGCCGAGCTGGTCCCTGGTCACCAGGTCCAGCTGCAGCTCCGGGTAGCGGGCCATGAAGGTGCCCAGCCGCGGCCCCAGCACCAGCCGAGAAAAGAAGGGGTCGACGTTGACGCGCAGGCGGCCACGCACGGCCGTCGCGCCGCCCGCCGCGGTGGCGGCGGCTTCCTCCAGCCCCGCCATCAACGGCATGACCTGCTCGTAAAAACGGCGGCCCTCGTCGGTCAGCGAGATGGCGCGCGTGGTCCGGTCGAACAGGCGTATGCCCAGCCGCGCTTCCAGGCGCGCCACGGCGCGGCTCACGCCGGGCTGCGACATCTCCAGCTGCTCGCCCGCGGCGGCGAAAGTGCCGGCGTCGACGATGGCCGCAAACACACCCATGCCATTGAGCATTCTTTCATCAAATCCGCTCATACATGCCAACTTGTCATGGATCAAATGCCATTCATGTTATCGCCAAATGAATGCGGGGTGCCCAGAATCCATCCATCGCGGCGTTTGCCGCAGCAACCAAGGAGTGGGTATGTATGCGATCACGGGGATCAGCGGCAAGGTGGGCAGCGTCGTAGCGCGGACTTTACTGCAGGCAGGCCGGCAAGTGAGGGCCGTTGTTCGCGATCCGGCCAAGGGCCGGGCCTGGGCTGGCGAGGGTTGCGACGTGGCGCTGGCCGACATGAACGACGAGGCGGCGCTCACGCGGGCCTTCACCGGCGCCGAGGCGGTGTTTGTGCTGCTCCCGCCCAACTTTGACCCTTCACCGGGGTTCCCCGAAACCCGCCGCATCGTCGCCGCGCTGCACGGCGCCCTGGCGGCCGCACGGCCGGCGCGCGTCGTCTGCATCTCGACGGTGGGCGCGCAGGCGAAACAAGCCAGCCTGTTGAGCCAGTTGGGCCTGCTGGAGCAAGGCCTGGGCGATCTCACAATGCCTGTCACCTTTCTGCGCCCGGCCTGGTTTATGGAAAACGCCGCATGGGACGTGGCACCCGCGCGCGAGAGCGGCCTCATCCCTGGCTTCCTCCAGCCGCTGGACAGGGCGATTCCCATGGTCGCCACGGCGGACGTGGGCCGCACGGCCGCTGGGCTGCTGCAAGAGTCCTGGGAAGGCCGCCGTGTTGTGGAGCTTGAAGGCCCCCGCCGCTATTCCCCCAGGGATATCGCAGCCGGCCTGGCCCGTCTGCTGCGCAGTGACGTGCGCGCCGAAGCGGTGCCGCGTGAGACCTGGCAGGCCAGCTTCAGCGGGCAGGGCATGAAGAACCCGGAGCCGCGCATGCGCATGCTGGACGGTTTCAATGAAGGCTGGCTTTCGTTCGAGCACACGCCGCGCAGGGGCGCCGTGGAGCTTGATACCGTGTTGCGCTCCCTGGTGTAAGAACGGCCTCAACGGGGGAATCCCCGACGCGTGCGAAGCCTGCGCCGGGTAAGCTCTTGGCATGACCCCTGTTCCGCAGATACGCCATTACCAGAACTGGCTGCAGGCCACACGCGGCCTGTCATTCGATAACTACGAAGCTTTGTGGCGCTGGTCGGTGACCGACATAGACGCCTTCTGGCAAAGCGTCTGGGATTACTTCGAGGTCCAGTCGCCCACCGCGCACACCGCCGTGCTGGGCCGGCGCGCCATGCCGGGCGCCGAATGGTTTCCCGGCGCGCAGGGCAATTACGCGCGACAGGTGTTCCGCCATGCGGCGGCCGCCGAGGCGGCTGGTGTGCCCGCCATCCTGAGCCATGGCGAAGCCAGCCTGGCCAGGGGCGAGCCAGCGCGTCAACTGGGCTGGGCGGAAATGCGCCGGCAGTCAGCCTCGCTGGCCCTGCACCTGAAAGCACAGGGCGTGCAACCCGGCGACCGCGTGGCCGCCTACCTGCCCAACACGCCCGAAACCATGGTGGCTTTTCTCGCAACGGTCAGCTTGGGCGCCGTCTGGAGCGTCTGCGCGCCCGACATGGGCACGCCCGCCGTGCTGGACCGCTTTCGCCAGATAGCACCCAAGGTGTTGATCGCCTGCAACGGCGTGCACTACGGAGGCCGCGATATGCCGCGCGACGAGGCGGTGGCCGAGCTGGCCGCGGCCCTGCCCAGCGTCACGCATGTGCTGATCCACGAGATCCTCCCGCCCTCCAGCCTGCCGCCCGGCCAGGCGAGCTTCGCGCAGGCCGTCGCGCGCGACGATGCGCAGGTCGCGGCCTTCGAGCCGCTCTGGCTGCCTTTTGAGCATCCGCTGTGGATCGTCTATTCCAGCGGCACCACCGGCCTGCCCAAGCCCATCGTCCACGGCCACGGCGGCGTCGCGCTCGTGGGGCTGGCGCTGCTGCGCCTGCACAACGACCTGGCGCCCAGCCATGCCGAGCCGGCGAAGCCGGAACGCTTTCACTGGTACAGCTCCACGGGCTGGATCATGTGGAATGTGCAGGCCGCCAGCCTGCTCAACGGCACGACCTGCTGCATTTACGACGGCAACCCGGCCGGCACCAACAAGGACAAGCCCGACTGGACCACGCTCTGGCGTTTTGTCGCGAACACCGGTGCGACCTTCTTCGGTGCGGGTGCGGCCTTTTTTGCCAATTGCATGAAGTCGGGCATTGACTTGGGCCAGTGCGGAGACCTGAGCCGCTTGCGCACGCTGGGCACCACAGGTTCCCCGCTGAGTGAGGACACGCAGCGCTGGGGCACGGCGCAGTTCGCGAAGATGGGAAACCCCAATATCTGGTGGTGCAATATCTCTGGGGGCACAGACTTCGCCGGCGCGTTTATCGGCGGCAATCGCGAACTGCCCGTGGTCCCCGGCGAAATGCAATGCCGCATCCTGGGCTGCGCCGTCGAAGCCTGGAACGACAAGGGCGAGTCTGTGATCGACGAAGTCGGTGAACTGGTTTGCACTCAGCCCCTGCCTTCCATGCCGCTGTATTTCGTCGGTGACAAGGACAATCAACGCTACCTGGCCAGCTACTTCGACACCTATCCCGGCGTCTGGCGCCACGGCGACTGGCTCAAGGTCACGCGTTCGGGCAGCTGCATCATCTACGGCCGCAGCGACGCCACCATCAACCGCCACGGCCTGCGCATGGGTACCAGCGAGCTCTATAGCGCCATCGAGGCCTTGCCCGAGGTGCTGGACTCCATGGTGGTCGACCTCGAGTACCTGGGCCGCGAAAGTTATATGCCGCTCTTTGTCGTGCTGCGAGCTGGCCAGGCGCTGGACGAGGCCATGAAGGCCAAACTCAACCAGGCCGTCAAGACCGCGCTGTCGCCGCGCTTTGTGCCCAACGAGATCTTCGCCGTGCCCGAGATCCCGCGCACGCTGTCGGGCAAGAAGCAGGAGCTGCCGATCAAGAAGCTCTTGCTGGGCCAGCCGCTGGAGAAAGTCGTGAACCGCGACGCCATGGCCAACCCCGCTTGCCTGGACTGGTATGTGGACTTTGCGCGCCGGCGCGCCGGGACTGCTCCTCAGGCTTGATCCGGGGAAGTCTCACACCCGCGCGCGCAACCACTGCGCCAGGTCCACCATGACCCGCAAGCCGACGGGCGATACCGCCGTGAAATGGATGCAGGCATGAATGGCCTCGGGGTAGTGCCGGTGTGCCACCTCCACGCCCGCTGCGGCCACGCGCTGCGCGAGGGCATGGCCTTCATCGCGCAGGGGGTCATGGCCCATGGTCGCCACCCAGGTGGCGGGCAGGCTGGCCAAGCCGCCTGAATCGAGCAAGGCATAGTCGGGATGCTTCTGCGCATCGGCATCTCCGCCCAGGTAGCACGCCATAAACCATTGCATCACGCCCATGGTCAGGAATTTGCCTTCGTTCTCGGGGTAAGACGCGCTGGGCTGGTCGGGGTGCTGCGCCACCGGGTAGATCAGGCCCAGCGCGCGCACGGCCCCGGAGTTGACGCGGCGCGATGCCACCAGCGCGAGTTGCGCACCGGCGCTGTCGCCGGCCACGGCGATGCGGCTGGCGTCACCGCCCAGCGCGTCCGCATTCGCAAGCACCCAGCGCAAGGCGGCCTCCACGTCGTCGGGTGCGGCGGGGAAGGGGTGCTCGGGCGCCAGCCGGTAATCCACCGCCACCACCAGCATGCCGGCGTGGTAGCACAGCGTGCGGCAAACCTTGTCGTGGGTCTCCAGGTCGCCGATCACAAAACCGCCGCCATGCGCGTACAGCAGCACGGGCCAGGGGCCTGTGGTGTCGGGGCTGTACACGCGCAGGGGCAGTGGGCCGCCGGGGCCGGGGAAGCTCATGTCGCTTACCTTCCCGACGGCTGGCGCCGGCAGGCCCAAGGTGTCGGCGAGCTGGCGGTAAACCTGCCGGCCGATGGCAGAGGGCAGGCTTTCCATGGGCGGGTTGCCTTGCATGGCGGCCTGGGCCAGGAAGCCGGCCAAGCCGGGGTCCATGTCGGCTGTTTCCAGCACGGGGTTCACAACAGCTTTCATGTGCGGGTCCTTGTTGGTAGAGGGTCTATTCATCGCAAGAGTCTTCCGTCGCGCGCGCGCATGCCGATCTCGACGTGGTCCGAGGCCTGGTGCCGCTCGCGGCTGAACGACAGCTTGAAGCCGCCCAGGTCCAGCGCGCCCAGGCTCTCCATCGCTTCGCCCAGGCGCTGGCCGTCGGCGCGCGGGCCGGCGCGGCGCAAGGCCTCGGTGCAGACACGCAGGTTCAGGTAGGACTCCAGGCCTTCGAAGGTCAGGGCTTCGGGGCCTATATAAGCGTCGGCGTCGCGCTCGAGTTCGCGAACGATGGGCAGGCGCGCGACTTCCGGGTTCGGCACCACGCTGGTGTAGCCCACCAGCCGGTTGCGAAACAGCCGTGTCAGCTGCGTGAGCCCCGAGGTCGATAAGGTAGCGACGGTGGACGGCACGCTGTCATAGGCCGAAGCCGGAAGCCGGCCCAGTGCGTCAAGCACCTCGTTGCCCAGGTTCATGATCAGGGCTTGCGGCGCTGTTTTTGCCGCGTCCTGGAATGCTCTTTCAATCGACTCAAGCCGCGCATCGGCCGTGACGCGGCTGACCTGCTGGCCGCTGCGCTGCAGGGCGGCCACCAGCGCCGCGGTGCGCGCCGGCTCCGAGTCATCGGCCAGCACCGCCACTTTGGAAACGCCTATGGAGCCCAGCTGGCGCGCCAGCGCCTCGGCTTCCCGGGCATCGTCGGGCCGCAGGCTGAAAACATGGCGAACGTCGGGTGCGCGCAGCGCCGCCGCGCCTGACATCGGGCCGACCAGCGGCACGCGCAGCTCGCGCGTGGCCTGGGCTGCTTCCCCGCAGGCGCGCTCACCGAGGCAGTTGGCGATGAGCTGCGCATTGTGCTTGCGTACCAGGGTGCGCAGGTTGGCCGCCACGCGCCCGGGGTCGCCGCCGTCGTCCAGCGTCACAAGCTCCACGGGACGCCCGAGAATGCCGCCCGACGCATTAACGCGCTCCACATGGGCGCGGGCGCCGGCCAGCACGCGGTTCGCGACCGGAAAGCCCGGGCCGGTCAGCGGCAGCGATTGCCCGATGACGATGGGTTCGGGCGCGGCATGACTTGCCGCCGCACAGCAGAACATCGCTGCGGCAAGAAAGCCGCGCATAGTGATGGATCCGGTCATACCAGTGCGCGCTTGCCAGCCTGCATGTGCAACGCGGCCGGCATGGCCGGGCGCAGCAGGAAATGCGCGAGCGCCGGCAACAGCACCAGCGCCCCCACCATGTTCCACACAAACATAAAGGCCAGCAGAATGCCCATGTCGGCCTGGAACTTGATCGGCGAGAAAGCCCAGGTGCCCACGGCCAGGGCCAGCGTGATACCGGTGAGCAGCACCACGCGGCCGGTGAACTGCAGCGCATGGTGGTAGGCGTCGGAGAGGCTGGCGCCTTCGCGCATGCGCGCCAGCGTGATGCTGAGCACATACAGCGCGTAGTCCACGCCTATGCCCACGCCCAGCGCGATGACCGGCAAGGTGGCAACCTTCACCCCCATGCCCAGGCCTACCATCAGCGCTTCGCACAAAATCGAGGTCAGCACCAGCGGCAGCACCGCCACCACCACGGCGCGCCAGGAGCGGAAGGTGATCCAGCACAAAATCACCACGGCCGCATACACCCACAACAGCATCTCGCGCATGGCCTTGCCCACCACGATGTTGGTGGCGGCCGCAATGCCGGCGCTGCCCGCCGCGAGCTTGAAGCTGACCTCGGGCGTGTTGTTGACGGCCGCGAAGCGTTCCGCGCTGTCCACCACGCCGGCCAGCGTTTCGGCCTTGTGGTCTTTCAGGTAAACATAGAGGGCCAGGAAGGAGCAGCTCTGGTTGAAGAGCTCGCGCGGCGCGCGCGTCTGCACGCCGCCCAGGGCGCCTTCGTTGGGCAGCAGTTCAAACCATTTGAAGTTGCCCTCGTTGTAGCCCACCATGGCCAGCTTGGAGAGCGCCGCCATGGAGTTGGTGGATTCCACGCCGGGCAACTGCTCAAGCCGCCAGGCCAGCGCATCAACCTTGGCCAGGGTTTCATAGCCCGTGCATTTGTCCGCAGGCGTGGTCACCATCACCGTCAGGATGTCGGCGCTGGCCGCGTAGTGGGCGATCTGGTAGGCGTTGTCCTGGTTGTAGCGCGAGCCGGGCCGTAGTTCGGAGGCGCCCGCATCCAGGTCGCCGATTTTCAGATGCAGGCTGGCGGCATAACCGCCCGCGGCCATCAGCGCCGCGACCACCACGGCCGCCGTGGCCCAGCGCTTTTGCGTGAAGTGGTCCAGCAAGGCCCAGAGCCATGAACGTTGAGCCCCTTGCGATGCTTCCTGGCGCAGGCTGCGTGCCGCCGCCGCGGGCGCCACGCCCACGTAAGACAGCAGGATAGGCAACAGCACCAAGTTGCTGAAGATCAGCACCGCCACGCCAATGCTGGCGATCAGCGCCAGATCCTGGATCACCTTGATCTGGATGATGACCAGCACCGCGAAGCCCACGGCATCGCAGAGCAGCGCGGTCAGGCCCGCGACAAACAGGCGCCGAAAGGTGTAGCGCGCGGCCACCACGCGGTGCGTGCCGCGGCCTATGTCCTGCATGATGCCGTTCATCTTCTGCGCGCCGTGGCTCATGCCGATGGCGAACACCAGAAAGGGCACCAGCACCGAATAAGGGTCCAGCTCGTAGCCCAGCAGCGCCAGCAGGCCGAACTGCCAGACCACCGCCACCAGCGAACAGGCCACCACCAGCGCCGTGCTGCGCTTGCAGCGGGTGTAGCCGTAGAGCACCACCGTGGTGATCGCCAGCGCCAGCAGGAAAAACAGCAGCACCTGGTGCAGGCCCTCGATCAAATCGCCCACCACCTTGGCAAAGCCGGTCACGCGGATCTGCAGCGTGTCGCTGCCGTACTTGGCGCGCAAGGCTTCAATCTGGCGCGACAGCTCGCCGTAGTCCAGCGCCTGGCCGGTCTCGGGGTTGCGGTCCAGCAGGGGCACAAACACGATGCTGGACTTGAAGTCGCCGGCCACCAGCTGGCCGATCTCGCCCGAGCGCTCGACGTTGGCGCGCAGCCCGGCCAGGCTGGCGGGCGAGCCGTCATAGGCGTCGGGGATCACAGGCCCGCCGTCCAGGCCTTCCTCGGTCACGGCCACCCAGCGCGTGTTGGAGGTCCACAGCGACTTCATGAAGGGCCGGTCCACACCGGGCAGCAAAAAGATCTCGTCGTTGACCTTTTGCAGCGCGTCGAGGTAGGCCTTGTCGAAGATGGTGCCCTGTCTGGCCTCCACCACCAGCCGCAGCGCATTGGCCTGGCCGCCCAGGTCGGCCTTGTGGGCCAGGTAGTTGACGATGTAGGGGTGGCCTGTAGGAATGGTTTTTTCAAAACTCGCGTTGAGCCGCAGCTTGGTGGCCTGCCAGCCCAGCAACAGGGTGAGCAGCACGCAGACGGCCATGACCCAGGGCCGGTGATTAAAAAAGACGCGCTCGAGCAGGGTGCCCGAGCGCGTGTCGAAATCCTCCAGCCGCGCAACGACGGGTTGAGCGGGCTGGAGATCAGGAGAGGAAGCGGAGGAGGAATCGGCGTGCATGAGGTTTGGGTCGCTGTCTTTTTCAGTTGGCGGGCAGTTGCACGCGCCGCATGCCGCGCAGGCTCGCGAGTACCAGGGCGCCATCGGCGGCCAGCGCGGCGCCGGAGACCGGCACGGCTTCGCGCGCCGGGATGCGCTTGAGGGCCGGCTCGTTCTCGGCGCCCAGCAAGGCATCACCGGCCTGGCTCAGCAGCACAAAACCGCCGTCCGGCAAGGCCAGGCCGGCGCCGACCGCCATGGGCACACCGGTGTCCAGCTTGTCCCAGTGCTGCCCTTCATCGCCGGAGCGGTAAGCCGTGCCGCGCAGGCCGTAGGCCACCAGGGCGCCGCCGCGTGTCTGCAGCAGGCCGAAAAAACTGCCCTTGTAGGGCGAGGCCAGCGCGCTGAAACTCGCGCCGCCGTCGCTGGAGCGCAGCAGCAGGCCCTGCTCGCCGGCGACCACCAGCGTGCGGCCGCGCGCGCGCACGCCGTAGAGGTGCAGGCTTTTCGAATTCGGCAGCCGCGGCCCCAGCGCCGTCCAGCTCTTGCCGCCGTCCGTGGTGGCAAACATCAGGTTGTAGGCGCCCACGGCAAAGCCGCGCTGGACGTCCATGAATTCCAGGTCAAAAAACGGTTTGTCCGCGCCTTCTTCCACCAGGCGCTGGGCCTGCGCCACGGCGCCAGCATCGCCCGTGCGCTGCGCGGCCTGCTTCACGAGTTCGGCCGCCTGCACGCCGTCAAGCTGTTTGTGCCAAGTGGCGCCGGCGTCGTCGCTGCGCAGGATGACGCCCAGGTGGCCGGCGGCCCAGCCGGTGCGCGCGTCGGCAAAACACACGGCCGCCAGGCTGGCCTGCACCGGCACCTGCGCCTGGCGCCAGCTCGCGCCGTGGTCGTCCGACAGCAGCACCGTGCCGCGCTCGCCGACGGCCACCAGCCGGTCGCCGGCCCGCGCCACGGCCAGCGTGGCCGCGCCCAGCGCCTTGGGTGTTAGCAGCGCGGCCTGCGACAGCACGGCCGGCGCGCTGGCCGCCCATGCCGGCAGCATGGCCGCGCCGCCGCCCAGCAATCCCGCGAGGGCGGCCTGTCGGCGCGTGACTCCGGCCATCAGCGCGCGCCTTCGCTGGCGAGGGATTCGGCGCTGAAGAAGGAGCGCGGAATCGGCGGCTGCACCTCGTACTGCTTGGGCAGCTCGTTGGAGGCCATGTTCAGGTAGTAGGCGCCGGTCTGCATGTCATAGCCGCCCCACAGCACGACGTTGCTCACGGCCGGGATGTCCGGCGCCGTCAGCATCAGCGCGTAGTTGGTGCGCCAGAGCTGGCCCTTGGCGTCCCAGCCGTCGAACAGCGCGATCTGCCAGGAGTCCTCGTCGATGTAGTACTTGCGCTTGGGCACTACGTGGCGCTTGCCGGCCGCCAGCGTGGCCTCGACTTCCCAGACGCGGTGCAGCTCCCAGCGTACCTGCGCGGGGTTCAGCGTGTTGGGTGTCACCAGGTCCTCGATCTTCGCGGAGGCGGCGCGGTTGTTGTTGTAGGGAATGTAGATTTCCTTCTTGCCCACCAGCTTGAGCTCGTGCTTGTCGATGGGGCCGAACAAGGTGAAGGCCTCGTCGAACAGGCCTATGCCGGAGGTCACCGAGTCGGGCGTGTCATAGGCCACCGAAGGCGCCTTGCGCACGCGGCGCTGGCCCACCAGGTACTGCCACAAGCCGCGCGGCGCGGCTTCGGAGACGCC
The DNA here is from genome assembly GCF_047303325.1 of Polaromonas sp. CT11-55. Classification (NCBI taxonomy): domain Bacteria; kingdom Pseudomonadati; phylum Pseudomonadota; class Betaproteobacteria; order Burkholderiales; family Comamonadaceae; genus Polaromonas; species Polaromonas sp. CT11-55. The sequence goes on from NZ_JBKBEX010000023.1 coordinate 66,760, forward strand.
GTCGAGCGCGAGGATGGCCTCACCCGCCTTGGAGCCCGGCGCATTGACCACCAGCTTGCCGTACTGGTAGTAGCCGTCGAACTTCTCGGCGCTGCCGTCCTTGTCGTAAAAGGCCTGGCGTATGGTCTGCGTGCCGCCCGAGGCCATGGTGCGTTTGCCGTCGGAGGTCACCACCCACACGCGCATGGGCATGGAGAAGTTGCCGCCGCGCCAGGCCGTGCGCTGGTTCCACATGGCTTCATAGCCGTCCTTGGGGATGGGAAACGGTATGCCGCCGAACGCGCCTTCCATGCCGTAGCCGCCTTCAATCGTTTTGGCCCGGGTGGCGTTCTTGAAGGTGTTGTCGTACACCGACTGCGGCGCCGCCGCCGTGCGGTGCGTGGGATAGACGTCGATGCGGAAGTCGGGGTACTTCTTCATCAGCGCCTGCACGCCGTCGGTCAGCTTGTCGGCATGCTGCGCCATGTTCTTGGCATTGATCGACAGGAGGGGTTTTTCGCTGGGATAAAGGTCGGGCCGCGCGTCGCCGTTCTTGTAGCCCGGCGTGGCCTTGGTCAGGCCCCCTTCCCAGGGCGGGATGCTGCCGTCCTTGTTGCCGGCTTTTTCGGCGCCCATGGGGGTCAGGGTGGATTTGAGCCTGGCGGCTTCTTCGGCGGTGACGGCGGCCTGGGCGGACATGGCACCGGCCAGCAGGGCTGCCATGAGCAATGAGTGTTTTGCGGTCTGCTTCATGATGGTTGTCTCTGGAATGGTTTTTAGAAAGTACGGGAAGCGGTGAAGGAAACGTAGTTGCGGTCTTTCAGGCTCTGGCCGTAGGACAGCATGCGAGTGGGGGTGCTCGGGTCGGTGACGGTCAAGGTGTTTTCCTTGCCGAAGAAGGCCGTGTAGTTCAGCGCGAAATTCCAGACGTTCTGGTATTTGCCCTTGATGCCTATGCTCACGTCGCCCGCCTTGCTGGCGCCGCCGGCGAAGTTGATGACGGCCGAGGAGCGGCCGCCGAAGTTGTAGCCCAGGCCCAGCGGGATGGACAGGTCCAGGCCGGGCAGCACCTGGAAGTACTGCGGCTCAAAAATCATGCGGAAGGCCGCCGCGTCGCGCGTGGCATTCGGGTCCAGCCCACCGAAGCCGACGGCGCTGGGGTTCTTTGTCACGCTCAGCAGCCGGTTCCAGGCCAGCTCCGCCACCAGGGCACCGCCGTCCCACAGGCTGGACTTGTTGAGCACATAAATGCCCGAGAGGTTGATGTGCGCCGTCCTGCCGGTGGCATAGCAGGGGTTGGCGGGCGAGCCGTCGCAGTTGGCGGGCGGCATGAAGGGCGCGCCGCCCAGCACGGCCGGGTCGCTGGCCAGCGGCGCGTTGCTGCGCAGCGAGCCTTCGAGCGCCCAGTTGAGCTGGCCTATCGACGAGGTGACGCTGGCGCCTATGGTCTTGATGCCCTTGGCATAGACGTTGTGCACATTGCCGTTGATCAGGTCGAACACCGGCACGGCCGGGGTCTTGTCGTTGTAGCGCGCCGCGTACAGGCCGAACTCGTAGTTGCTGCCGGCCGGTGCCCAGCGCAGCTGCGCGCCGAACTGGCCGCTGTCGCCCGGCTTCTGGTCACGGCTGGTATCGGTGGGCAGCACCGGCCCGCCCAGGTAGACGCGGCCTCCGCCGATGTAGTCCTGGTTGGAGAAATAGCTGCCGACGCCGGGGATCTTGCTGGGCCGCCACTTGAGCTGGTAGTAGCCGCCCAGCGTGAGGCCTTCGGCCACCTGCAGCGTGCCCGAAATTTGTTCCACCGGCAGCAGCACTTCCTTGAACTGCCAGTTCGGCACCGAAACGATCTTGGCGATGTCCACCGGGCCTTGCGCGTTGGCGATGCCGTTCTGGCCGAAGAACACGCTCTCGCCGTACTGCAGCGCATGTTTGCCCACGCGTATCGAGGCCGGCATGCTGCCGATGGAGCCCTTGCCCCAGACAAAGGCGTCGAGGAATTCGTCGCCGCGGCCGTGCTGGTCCCGGGTCGCGGGCACGAACTGGTTGACGGGCTGGCCCGCGAAGTTGCTGACGCCGGCCGTGCCGTCGTTGGCATTGGCGCGCAGGTACTGCGAGTCGTACCAGGCCGAGTGGCTGATGCGCAGGCCCCAGTTGCTGCGGCTGTAGTCGAACTCGGTCAGCAGGTCGGCGCGGTTGGAGATCAGGCCCTTCTTGAAGTTGAGGTCGCCGTCGTTCTCATTGGTCACGCCGCCGTCGCCGCGGGCGGCGGGCAAGGTCAGCAGCGCCGACGGGTCCTTGAGCCGCCAGGCCAGGCTGTACTTGGGCGTGAAGTCCAGCCGGATCTTGGTGTCGGGGTCGGCGGACTCCAGCTCGAAGGCATGGGCCGGCAGCGCGCAGGCCAGGCCGCAGGTCAGGGCCAGCGTGCTGAGCCTGAAGGGGGTGAATCGCTTCGTCATGATTTTTGTCTCCTCGTTATGTGTGTTGCTTGTCGTGGTGTCGTGGGTGTGGGGGTGGTCGGTTGCCTGCGGGCGTATCGGTGTCAGATGTAGGTAGAGGCCAGTCCGCCGTCGACGGGGATGTTGGCGCCGCTGACCCAGCGCGCGGCATCGCCGCACAGCCAGGCCACCACCGGCGCGATCTCGTCGGCAAAGCCGGGGCGCAGCATGCGGTGGGCGTCGGCCTGGACGCGCTCCTGGCCCAGCATGGCCACGAAGTCGCCCAGGATGGGCGTGAACACCGGGCCCGGCGCCACGCAGTTCATGCGCACGCCCTTGCCCAGGAACCATTCCTGCGACTGAACGGCGTTCCAGACGATCAGCGCTTCCTTGAAGTACTGGTAGCAGGTGGCCTGCGGCACCGGGTGGGCGTGCAGCCAGGCCGCGCCGGCCTCAAAGCCTTTGGCGGCCGCGAGTTCCTTGTGCAGGGCCAGGCGCTGCGGCCATTCGGCCCCGAGGATGGAAGCCACGTTGACGATGCTGCCGCCGCGCGGCATGCGCGCCAGCACTTTTTCCGTCAGGTGCCTCAGGCCCAGGTAGTTCACGCGGGCCACCAGCTCGCCGTCCGCCGTGCCCGGCACGCCGGCGATGTTGCACAGCGCATCGACCTGGGCCGGCAGCTGGGCCACGGCGGCGTTTATGGCTTCGGCCGTGCCGAGGTCGGCCTTGATGAAGCCGTCCAGCGTCAGGCTGGGGTCGTTGCGGTCCATGCCGATGACACGCGCGCCCTGCAAGCGCGCCAGCCTGGCGGTCTCGGCGCCTATGCCCGACGAGGTGCCGGTGATGACGATGGTTTTGCCTTGCAGGCTCATCAGGCTCATAAGGCCTCCGGGGTATGCGGATTCATGAAGCTCTCCTTGAAGTGGTGAAGTCGTGGGCTGAAGGTCCGGTTCAGAACGGGAACATGGGCGCGGTATCCTTGATGGTCATCCACTGCCACTGCGTGTATTCCTCCCAGTCGGCCGGGCCGCCCACGCTGGTGCCGTTGCCCGCGATGCCGGGGCCGCCGAAAGGGTTGACGCAGTCGTCGTTGACGGTCTGGTCATTGATGTGGACCATGCCGGCCTTGAGCTGCTGGCCCACCGCCATGGCGCGGCCCACAGAGCGCGAAATGACAGCGCAGGCCAGGCTGCCGGTGTTGTTGTTGGCCAGCGCCACCGCTTCCTCGTCGCTGCGGAAGGTGACGATGTTGGCCACCGGGCCGAAGGTTTCCTCGTCGAACGCGCGCATGCCGGGCTTGACGCCGGACAGCACCGTCGGCTTGTAGAACAGGCCGTCATGGGTGCCGCCGGCTTCGAGCTTCGCGCCGGCCTTGATGCTGTCCTGCACGATGGCGTGGACGCGGTCGCGCTGGCGCGCGTCGATCAGCGGCCCCAGCGCGACCTGGCCGGTGGCGCCATCGCCGACAGGCAGGTGTGTGGCTTTGGCGACCAGGCGTTGCAGGAACGGGGCTGCGATGCTTTCATGCACCAGGATGCGGTTGGCCGCCATGCAGATCTGGCCCTGGTGCAGGTAGGCGGCCCAGGCGGCATTGCTCGCGGCGATGTCCAGGTCGGCGTCGTCCAGGATGACCAGCGAGTTCGCGCCGCCGAGCTCCAGCGACACCTTCTTGAGGTGCTTGCCCGCGAGCTCACCGATGCGCCGCCCCACCGCGGGCGAGCCGGTGAAGGCGATCATGGGCACCAGCGGGTCGGTCACCAAAGCCTCGCCGGCCTCGGCGTCGCCGGGCAGGACCTGCAGCAAGTCCTTGGGCAGGCCCGCTTCCGCGAAGATGCGCGCGATCATCAGGCCGCCGGTCACCGGCGTGCGGGTGTCTGGCTTGATCACCACGGCATTGCCCGCGGCCAGCGCCGGCGCTACGGCGCGCAGCGTCAGGATCAGCGGGAAGTTGAACGGCGAGATCACGCCCACCACGCCGTGCGGCATGCGGCGCGCGATGCTGGTGCGTCCCGGCACGCTGGGCAGCACATGGCCCTGAGGCTGCAGCGGCATGGCCGCAGCCAGGTGGCAGATGGTGATGGCCTCGCGAATCTCATGCTGGCCCTTGGGCAGGATGCCGCCGGTTTCGCGTGTGGCATACAGCGCGAGCTCGTCGAAGTGCTGCTGGAACAGCGCGCCGGCGCGGCGAAATACGTCGGCCTTCTCGCGCGGGGGCAGCGTGGCCCAGGGCTTTTGCGCGCCGGCCGCCGCCCGCGTGGCCCCGGCCACATCCGCCGCGTTGGCGATGCCCACGGTGCACATCACCTTGCCGGTCGCGGGCTCGACCACGTCGCGCTTGCCGCCGCCCAGCGGTGCGCTCGCCAGCGCGGAAAAATCCAGAAATGCCTTCGCGTCGGATACACCCATTTGCTTTTGTCCTCACGGTTGTTTGATCAGCTCGCCACATCGGCGCGTCGTGCTGCTGTATCGCAATGCATGTACCAGCGCGGCATGCCAGGGCATGCTTGAGGCGCGGAGCCGGGCGGTTTCTCATTGGGAAAACCGGGACATACCCTAGGTCCGATTGCTGCGGCGCAGCACATGGAAAGCCCTGAGTTGGATTTGATCAAATAGTTATAAAGTAAAACTACTTTTTCACCATTTGATCAATCCAAGGAAACTGCCATGGGTGTCTCTGATCGCATTTCGCTGGCCGAAGTGGCCCGGGCCACCGGTGTCGCGCTGGGCAGCTTTGACAGCGCGTCGGTGGCCAAGGCCCTGGGCGGCTTTGCCAGCACCCACATAGGCGGTGACACGCATCCGACGATTGCCGACATCAGCGAATGCCTGTTCTTCTCGCCGGGCGACGGGCGCATCTGGCTGCAGGACCAGCGCATGGTGCTGCTGCACACCGAGGCGCTGGGCGCCATGCGCCGCGAGATGGTCGACAGCATGGGCATTGAAAAGGCGCGCGGCCTGTTCACCCGCGCCGGTTACGTCAGCGGGGCCCGCGACGCCCAGCTGGTGCGCAAGCACTGGCCCGACGCCGACCCGCCGGCGGCCGCCATGGCCGGCACGCGCCTGCACGCGCTGGAAGGCGTGGTCAAGGTGGAGCTGGTCAGCGTGACCTACGACCCCGACACCAGCGGCTATGAGGGCGAGTTCATCTGGCACAACTCCAGCGAAGATGATGAGCACATCGCCGCCTACGGCATAGGCGGCTCGCCGGCCTGCTGGATGCAGGTGGGTTATGCCACGGGCTACGTCAGCACACTGTTCGGCCGCCTGATCGTTTTCCGGGAAACCATGTGCCGCTCCATGGGCCACGCGCAATGCCGGGTGGTCGGCAAGTCCGCCGACAAGTGGGACAACATTGAAGAGGACATGCGCTACCTGAACGCCAGGGAGTTTGTCGACACCGCGGCCTATGCGCGCAGCGAGGCCGGCCCGGCCGACCTGGCGCCCAGCGAGGCGCCCGCCGGCGACGCCATGGTCGGGGCTTCATCGGCCTTTAACGCGGCCTGCCACCAGCTCAGCCGCGTGGCACGCACCACCGCCACCGTGCTGTTCACCGGCGAGTCCGGCGTGGGCAAGGAAAAGTTCGCCAGCATGCTGCACAGGATCAGCCCGCGCAAGGACCAGCCCTTCATTGCCGTGAACTGCGCGGCCATCCCGGAAACCCTGATCGAGTCCGAGCTGTTCGGCGTGGAGCGTGGCGCTTACACGGGGGCCAGCCATTCGCGGCCGGGCCGCTTTGAGCGGGCCAGCGGCGGCACCCTGTTCCTCGACGAGATCGGCATGCTGAGTTTTGTGGCCCAGGGCAAGCTGCTGCGTGCCCTGCAGGAGGGCGAGGTCGAGCGCGTGGGCGGCACGCGCGGTATCGCGGTCGACGTGCGTGTGGTGGCCGCCACCAATGAGGACTTGCGCCAGGCGGTGCGCGAGGGCCGCTTTCGCGAGGACCTGTTCTTCCGGCTCAATGTGTTTCCCATCCACCTGCCGCCGCTGCGCGAGCGGCGCGACGACATTCCGCTGCTGATGAACCATTTCCTGAACCACTACCGGCGCAAGCACGGCTGCAACACCGGCGGCTTCACGCAGGCCTCGGTGCGCACGCTGCTGAACTATGACTTTCCGGGCAATATCCGCGAACTGCAAAACCTGGTGGAGCGCGCGGTGATCATGGCCGATGCCGACGGCCTGATCGACGTGCACCATCTGTTCACCGGCGGCGAAACCTTGAGCGCCGAGGTCATGACCTTGAGGATGCAGGGCAATTCAGGCACCTTGAACTTCGAGGGCGCGCCGGCTTGTGCCAATCCCATACTGGCGGGCGCAGTCTCCCCGCAGTCGCTGGAACAAACCGAGCGCGATACGCTGGAGCGCGCGATCTCCGCCTGCCAGGGCAACCTCTCGGCGGCGGCGCGGCGGTTGAACACCACACGCGCCAAGCTGGCCTACCGGGCCAGGAAGCACAGCCTGATTTAGGTCGTTGCCGGCGCCAGCGCTCCCAAATAGGCCCTGACCTTCTCATCGCGCGCCAGCGTGTCGAAGTCGGGCGCCTCGCTGACCGCGCCCTTTTGCACAAAGATGAAACGCTCGCAGCATTGCCGCAGGATGTCCACGTGGTAGGGCTCGTTGGGGTGCAGGCATAAAAACACCAGCCGGCCATTGGCCTTGAGCCTGGCGAAGAAGTCCAGCATAAAGCCGATGTAGCCGTCCTGGGTGTTGAACTGCGGCTCGTCGAACAGATGCACCAGCGGTGAATCGCTGTGCGCGTGCGCCAGCATGAAGTCGGGTTTGGTCTTTTGAAACGAGCGCACCTGGTAGGACTGGTGGTAGTGGATGGCCAGCCGGTCGCGCTCGCGCGTGCGCACCTGGTGGATGTCCTGGCCGTTCACGAGCACGCGGCCCGCACTGGGCAGGTTGCTGCCGGTGATGAGTTCGAACAGCGTGGTCTTGCCCGAGCCGTTGGGGCCCATGACACCGACCACGCAGGGCTTGTCAACTTCAAAGTCGGCGTTCAGCGAAAACGTGGTGGTCTTGCGGAACACGCCGCGCTGGTATTGCTTGGCGAGGTTTTCGACGCGTAGAAGAGGATGGCTCATGCGGGTCAGACTCCCAAAAGCTGCCGGCACAAGGCGGCGTCGTTGCGTAATTCGGCCGCAGGGCCCTCGTGGACGATCACGCCCTGGTTCATCACATAAGCGCGGTCGGCCACCGCCAGCGCGCTTTGCACGTTCTGCTCGACCACCAGCACCGCAATGCCTTCGGCCTTGAGCCGGCTGATGGTTTTCATCACGTCCTGCACCACCTTGGGCGCCAGGCCCTGGCTGGGCTCGTCGAAGAGCACCAGGCCGGGCGAGCCCAGCAGTGCGCGCGAGATGGCCACCATCTGCATCTCGCCGCCCGAGAGGTTTTCGCATTCGCGGTGCATCAGGTATTCGAGCGCGCTGAAGATTTCAAAACATTCTTTCTCGTGCCAGGGCCGAAAGCGCGTGGTCTTGCGTGCGATGGCCAGGTTGCGCGCCACCGTCAGCGTCGGAAAGATGCGCCTGTCGTCCGGCACCCAGCCCATGCCGGCCTTGGCGATCTCATGCGTGGGCAAACGTGTGATGTCCCGCGCATCGAAGGCGATGCTGCCCTTGCGCGGCGGCGTCAGGCCCAGCACCGAGCGCAGCAGCGTGGTCTTGCCCGCGCCGTTGGGGCCCAGTAGCGCCACGACTTCGCCGGCGCCGACTTTGAGCGACACGTCGAACAGCACCTGCGTTTCGCCGTAGAAGGTGTCTATGTGCTCCACGGCCAGCATGTCCTGCTGCTGCGCAATGGTGTGGATGGCGGGTTGGAGGACGGCGCTCATGCCAGCGCTCCCAGGTTGGAGCGGCGCACCCATTCGTTCTCGCGCAATTGCTCGGGTGTGCCCTGGCTGATGACCTGGCCCCAATGGATGACCGAGATCTGGTCGGCGAGCTTGAAGAGGAAGTTCATGTCGTGTTCGATGATCACAATGGTCAGCTGGCGCTTGAGTTCTTTCACCAGCTCCATCAGTCGCGCTGTGCCTTCGGCGCCCAGGCCGGCGGTGGGTTCGTCCAGGAACAGCATGCGCGGCTCGGCCGCCAGTGCCACGCCGATCTCCAGCGCGCGGCGCTCGCCGTAAGACAGGCTGCTGGCCGGCGTGCGCTCCTTGCCTTTGAGGCCCACGCGTTCGAGGATCGCGGCGGCCAGCTGCTGCGCCGTGTCGTCGGCGCCCAGGTCGCGCCAGGGGTTAAAGCCCTGCCGGCGCACATGCGGCGTGGCCACCAGCACATTGTCCAGCGCGGTGTAGCTGTCGAACAGATTCATGATCTGGAAGGAGCGCGACACGCCCTTGCGCGCGATCTCGCGCGGCGAGAGGCCCGTGATGTCCTCGCCGGCAAAGGTCACGCGGCCGCGGTCGGGTTTGTAGCGGCCCGTCAGCACATTGAAGCAGGTGGTCTTGCCCGCGCCGTTGGGGCCCATGATGCCGTTGAGTTGCCCTTCCTCGAAACTGAGCGTGATGTCTTGCAGCACCACCTGGGCGCCGAAACGTTTGGACAGGCCGCTGGCCTCAAAGAGCTTCACAGCGCACCTCCGGCCGGTGCGGGCTTGGCGGCGACCGCGCGCCGCGGCCTGGCCTTCCAGGCCTGCCAGGCGCCGGCAATGCCTTCGGGCTTGAACAGCACCATGGCCATAAAGACCAGGCCGTACCAGAGCAGCCAGGTCTCGGTGTAGGCGCCCAGCAGGTCGCGCGCCAGGATAAAAAAGGTCGCGCCTATGACCGGGCCCCAGAAGCTCACCAGCCCGCCGCCTATCAGTACCATCATCACCACAAAACCCGAGTTGTGCAGGCTCATGACGTTGGGATAGGCCGACTGCTGCGCCATGGCGAACAGCGCGCCGGCCAGGCCCGCCACTGCGGTGGAGATCGTGAAGGCCAGCCATTTATAGAGCCAGACGTTGTAGCCCACAAAGGCCGCGCGTGTCTCGTTCTGCTTGATGGCGCTGAAGATGCGGCCCAGCGGCGAATGGATCAGCCGCCACAGCCCCAGCAGCACCCCCGCGAACAGCGCCAGGCAAAAGAAGAAAAGGGCGTTGTTGCCCGAAAGATTGAAAGAGACCACACCGAAATCCGCCGGCAGGCGCTTGATGTTGAGCAGCCCGTCCTCGCCGCCGGTGACGGTATGCCATTTGTTGGCGACAAACCAGAACACCTGGCCGAAGGCGATGGTGAGCAGCGCGTAATAAATGCCGCGCCGGTGCGAGATGAACAGCGCCACCAGCGCGCCCAGCGCCGCCGTGACCAGCACCGCGCCCGCCAGGTCGAACCACAGGTTGGGCCAGACCCTGAGCTGCAGCAGGCCGAAGGCATAGGCGCCCGCGCCGAAAAACGCGCCGTGCCCGAAAGAGGGCAGGCCGGTGAAGCCCAGCAGCAGGTTGTAGCCCAGCGCGAACAGCACCCAGATCATGATTTCCAGGGCCAGGTATTGGTACAGCCCGACGCGGCCCACCCACAGCGGCGTGGACAGCAGCACCAGCAGTGTGGCGAGCATCGGCAAGGGAATCAGCGGCGCGCGACCGGAAGCGAGTTGCATGGGGAATTTGTCTCTCTTGGGCTTTTCTGGTGGAAGGGAAAAAGGGAAAAAGGGAAAGGCGTTCGAAAAAAGACGCTGGACAAAACAGAATATAAATTCTATTATTTAAATAAGCAAGAACATTTATTCTAAATTGACGCGATGCAAGCCAGCCCGGCCCATCGCATTTCCCAGGCGGCAAGAACCCATGGACTCTGCAACGAATTACGAAGAACTCAAGGCGCTGATTGGCCGGACTTACCCGGACATGTCCAAGCAGCTGCAGCGCATCGCGCGCTTCGCGCTGGAGCAGCCCAACGACCTGGCGCTGGGCACGGTGGCGACGGTGGCTGAGGCCACCGAGGTCCAGCCCTCGGCCATGATCCGTTTTGCCAACGCGCTGGGCTATGGCGGCTTTTCCGAAATGCAGCAGGTGTTTCGCGGCCACCTGCTGGAGCGCTCCGACAGCTACCGCGAACGCATAGACCAGCTGCGCCGCAAGCAGCTCAACGGCGAGCGCGCGCCGGCCGGCGTGCTGCACCAGCTGGTGGGCGAATCGGTGGCCGAACTGGGCCATCTCGAGGAAAGCATTGCCCAGGCCGACCTGAAGGCCGCCGTCAAGCTCATGGCCTCGGCGCCGCGCATCCATGTGCTGGCGCAGCGCCGCGCCTTCCCGGTGGCCGGCTACCTCGCGTATGCGCTCAGCCAGCTCGAGCTGCGCACCCATTTGCTCGACGGCACGGGCGGCATGCTGCGCGAAAGCCTGCGCTCCATCGCGCCCGGCGACGTGCTGATCGCCGCGAGCTTTCGCAACTATTCGCCCGAGGTGATCGCCGCCGCGGCGGAGGCGGTCAGGCTGGGCGCCTCGGTGATCGCCATTACCGACGGCCCGCTCTCACCGCTCAAGGCGCATGCCCAGGTCTGCCTGGAGCTGGCCGACGATTCGTCCAAGCCCTTCCGCTCGTTGGTCGCGCCGCTGTGCCTGGCGCAGGCGCTGGTGGTCAGCACCGGCCACCAGCTGGCCGAACAGGGCGCTGCCAAAACCAAGGGCAAGCCGGCCGCAAAGCCGGCGCGCAAGAGGGCCGCATGAACCGCCCGCTGGACCTGATCTGCGTGGGCCGCGCCGCCGTCGACCTGTACGGCGAGCAGATCGGCGGCCGCCTCGAAGACATGCAGAGCTTCAGCAAATACCTGGGCGGCTCGCCGGCCAACACCGCCGTGGGCGTGGCGCGCCTGGGCCTCAAGCCCGCCATGCTGACGCGTGTGGGCGACGAGCACAACGGCCGCTTTGTGCGTGAAACCCTGGCGGCCGAGGGCGTGGACGTCAGCCATGTGGCCACCGACCCCAAGCGCCTGACCGCGCTGGTGTTCCTGGGTATCCAGGACAAAGATACCTTCCCGCTGGTGTTTTACCGCGACAACTGCGCCGACATGGCGATCAGCCCCGAGGACTTCGACGCGGCCTTTATCGCCTCGGCCAAGGCGCTGCTGATTTCGGGCACCCACCTCTCGCAGCCGCTCACCTACGAAAGCTGCACCCGCGCCATGGCGCTGGCCAAGGCCGCCGGCACGCGTGTGGTGCTGGACATCGACTACCGTCCCGTGCTCTGGGGCCTGACCAGCCCCGGCATGGGCGAGCAGCGTTTTGTGCCTTCGGGTGAGGTCAGTGCGCATTTGCAGACTGTGGTCGGCCATTGCGACCTGGTGGTCGGCACCGAGGAGGAAATCCACATCGCGGGCGGCAGCACCGATACGCTTACCGCCCTGCGCCGACTGCGTGAACTGACCGCCGGCACGCTGGTCGTCAAGCGCGGCCCCATGGGCTGCGTGGTGTTCGACGGCGCAATTCCCGATTCACTTGAGAAGGGTATGCAGGGCCCCGGCTTTCCGGTCGACGTCTACAACGTGCTGGGGGCGGGCGATGCTTTTATGTCGGGCTTTCTGCGCGGCTGGATACCGGGCGAGCCGCTCACGCGCTGCTGCGCCTATGCCAATGCCTGCGGCGCGCTGGTGGTCTCACGCCACGGCTGCGCGCCTGCCATGGCGAGCTGGGAAGAACTGCAGTTTTTCTTGGCGCATGGCTCCACCACGCGCCGCCTGCGTGAAGACGCGCGGCTGGAGCACCTGCATCGCGCCAGCACGCGCACGCGGCGCTGGGAAGAACTGGTCATCCTGGCTTTTGACCACCGCATGCAGCTCGAAGAGCTGGCCGCGCGCCATGGCGCGGGCATGGAGCGCATTCCGCATTTCAAATCCCTGATCGCTGAAGGTGCGCGGCTGGGTGCCGGCCAGCGCGCGGGGGTGGGCGTGATCGTCGATGGTCGCTTCGGCGAAGACGTGCTGCCTTCCGTCACGGGTAAAGGCTGGTGGGTGGCACGGCCCGTCGAACTGCCGGGCTCGCGCCCGCTGCAGTTCGAAGCCGGCTCCGGCCTGGGCGCGGCCATGCGGACCTGGCCCGGCGAGCATGTCGCCAAATGCCTGGTCAGCTACCACCCGCAAGACTCCGCGGCCTTGCGCGAGAGCCAGCTCGCCAGCCTGGCCGACCTGCAGCGCGCCAGCGTGGACAGCTTTCACGAATTCCTCATCGAGGTCATTCCGCCCAAGGACATGCACTGCGATAACGACACCGTGCCGCAGGCGCTGGCGCAGATCTACCAGGCCGGTATCTTCCCCGACTGGTGGAAGCTTCCGCCCGCCGCGACCGCATCCGGCTGGGAAAAGATCGCGGCCGTGGTGGCACAGCACGACCCGCACTGCCGCGGTGTGCTGGTGCTGGGCCTGGAAGCCAGCGAGGAAAAGCTGGACCAGAGTTTTCGCATCGCGGCGCCGCATGCGATTTGCCGCGGTTTTGCGGTCGGGCGCTCCATCTTTGCCGATGCCGCGAACGGCTGGTTTGCCGGCGCCATGGATGACGCCACGGTGGTCCAGGACATTGCCGAGCGTTATGCGCGGCTGATCGCGCTCTGGGACCAAGCGCGCACAGGCAAACGGGCCGGTATCCCCGCCGGCGCGGCCGAAGCCATGAGCTGAACAGCACAACAGCACAACAGCAGAACAAGAAACAAAACGGAGACAACATATGACAACCCGGATCGGATTTATCGGCATCGGCATGATGGGCCACGGCATGGCCAAAAACCTGTTGGCCAAAGGCTTTCCCCTGACCTTCAAGGTCAACCGCAACCGCGACAACCTGGCCGACCTCATCGCCGCCGGCGCGAAGGAAGCCAAGACCAATGCCGAATGCGCGCAGGCTTCGGACATCGTGTTTATCTGCGTCACCGGCTCGCCGCAGGTCGAGGACATCGTCTACGGCAAGGACGGCCTGTTGGGGAGCGGCCGCCAGGGCCTGATCGTGGTCGACACCTCCACGGCCGAGCCTGCCTCCAGCACGCGCATACGCAAGGACCTCGCGGCCAAAGGCATCAAGCTGGTCGATGCGCCGCTGGCGCGCACGCCCAAGGAGGCCGAGGAAGGCCGGCTCAACACCATGGTGGGCGCTGAGCTGGAAGACTTCAAAACGCTGGAGCCCGTGCTCAAGGCTTTCTGCGAAAACATTTTCCACGTCGGCCCGCCCGGCCACGGCCATGTGCTCAAGCTGGTCAACAACATGATGGCCATGAGCTTCGCGGCCTCGATTGCCGAGGCCTTCGCGGTCGCGGTCAAGAGCGGGCTGGACCTCAATCGCCTGTACGACGTGATCTCGGCCGGCGGCGTGAACTGCGGCATCTTCCAGATGATGGCGACCAAGACCCTCAAGGAAGGCGACGTCACGGGCTTCAAGTTCGGCATCGCCAATGCGCAGAAAGACCTGCGCTACTACACCCACCTGGCCGAGATGCTGCCCGTCAGCAGCTTGATGGGCGAGGCCGCGCACCAGAGCCTGATACAGGCCAGCAACGCCGGTTTCGGCGACAAGCTGATCGCCTCACTTTTTGAAGCGCAGGAAAAACTCAACGACGTCAAGATCGTTCCCCGTTAAGCCGACCCGTTAGCACCATTCACAAGCAGGAGACAAACCATGAGCGAGATCAACAACAAAGACGCAGCCCCAGAATTCCAACCCGACGCCACGGCCACTTCGCGCCGCGCGCTGCTCAAGCATTCCAGCCTGGCGCTGGTGGGCGCGGGCCTGTACGGCGCGGCACCCTTTATGGGCCCCTGGAAGCACAACCACGCCTGGGCGCAGGCCGGCCAGAAGAAGCCGCTGACCATTGGCCTCACCATGGACGCCTCAGGCCTCTATGCGGCCTCGGGTGCTGAAGAACGCCTGGGCGCAATGATGGCCATCAAGGAGTTCAACGACAAGGGCGGCGTGCTGGGCCGGCGCATAGAGGCCATCCACATCGACACCGAAACCACGCCGGCCACCGGCTCACGCGTGGCCGAGCGCATGATCACGCGCAACGAGGCGGCCTTCCTGATTGGCGCGGTGCATTCGGGCGTGTCCAACGCGATCTCGCAGGTGGCGCAGAAATACGGCACCGTGTTTTTGAACACCAACTCCAGCAGCCCGACCGAAGCCGGCAAGGACTGCCACCGCACCAAGTTTGTCTGGGACGGCAACGGCACCAATTTCTCCAACGCCATCGTCAAGAACGCCATCAAGGCCAGCGGCAAGAACTGGGTGCTGCTGACCAACGACTATGTGTGGGGCCACACCACATCGAAGGCAACGCGCGCCATTGTGGAGGCCAACGGCGGAAAGATCGTGGAAGAACTGCTGGTGCCGCAGAACACCCGCGACTTCTCGTCCTACCTGCTCAAGCTGCAGCAGCTCAAACCCAACGTGGTGGCCACGGCCGTGGGCGGCGACGACATCAAGGCGCTGCGCCAGCAGGTGGTGCAGCTCAAGATGAACCAGAGCATGGCCTGGATCAACAACCAGCAGGACTGGCCCGATGTCTACGGCCTGGGCCCCGAGGCCATCTTCGGCGTCTTCGGCACCACCTGGTACTGGCGCCTGAACCTGCCCGGCGTGAAGGAGTTCGTCGCGGCCTACCAGAAGCAGTTCCCGGGCATGGCGATTCGCGTGCCGGGCAATGTGTACCACAACAGCTACATGGCCACGCGCGAACTGCTGCGCTGCGCGGAGGAAGCCGGCACCACCAACAACATCGCGGTCATCAAGAAGCTCGAAGGCCGCAAGATGAGCGCGGCCGACCGCCTGCAGCATTACGACGCCTGGATGGACCCAGTCACCCACCAGTGCCAGCAAACCATTTATATGGCGACCTACAACGACCAGCCCGCCGAGAAAGACGACATCTTCAAAATCCTCACGCAAGCCGATCCCAAGGACGTGCAGGACAAGGATGCCGCGGGCGCCTGCAAGCTCGAGAGCTACGACGCGACGCCCAGCTACGAAGTCTGAGCGCCCGGCTTCTCATCTTTAAAGGCCGCGATGGACTTCCTGCTTCAACTGGTTCCCCACCTCGTCAACGGTATCTCGCTGGGCCTGCTGTTCGCGCTCATCGCGCTGGGCTTCATGCTCATCGTGGGGGTGATGGAAACCATCAACCTGGCGCACGGCTCGCTGTTCGCGCTGGGCATGTATTTCGCGTTGTTCCTCATCGCGCCGCAGCTGGGCATGTTTCCCAACCTGCAGGCTTGGTATATGGGCCTGCCGCTGGGAACCCGCTACGGGGTGGCGCTGATTTTTGCGCCCATCCTGGTCGGCATCTTCGGCATGCTGCTGGAGCTGTGCATGCGGCGCACCTACGGCCGCGACCCGCTCTACGGGCTGCTGCTGACATTTGGTGCTGCGCTGGTGATTGAAGAAACGATACGCCTGATATGGGGCTCTTCGGAAAAGCAACTCATGCTGCCGCAAGCTATCTCCGGCGCCTTCCTCATGGGCGACCTGGTGTATTCGAAGTACCGCTTCTTTGCCAGCGGCTTCGCGGTGCTGATGATTGTGCTGCTCTGGTTGTTTTTGCAGAAGACGCCCTACGGCGCCATCATCAAGGCCGGCGCGCACGACAGCGAAATGGTGCGCGCCCTGGGCATCAACCTCTCGCGCCTGCGTCTCTTTGTGTTCGGTCTGGGTGTGGCGCTGGCGGCGATTGCCGGTGTGGTCATGGCGCCCATCTGGGGTATACGGCCCCATGTGGGCGTCGATGCGGTGGTGCCGGCCTTTCTGATCATTGTGCTGGGCGGCGTGGGTTCGTTGTGGGGTGCGGTGATTGCAGGGCTCATGGTCGGTATGGTGGTCGGGCTCACGGGCTCTTATGCCTCCGAGTGGTCGCTGATGTCCATGTATCTGCTGTTTATCGCCGTGGTCACCTTTCGCTCGCGCGGCCTCTTCGGAAAGAAAAGCGTGCTCGATGCTTGAGTCGCTCAGTCACTGCTTACCGCAGAGAGTATTTGAATGAAACCGCTTCAAGACAAAGTCGCGCTGGTCACAGGCGCGGCCGGCACCATGGGCCTGGCTGTCGTCAAGGCCTTGCTGGAGGACGGTTGCAAGGTCGCGATGGTCGATGTGAGCCACGAGCGCAACCGCGCGCTGGCCGATGAGCTCGGGCCGCGCGCCCTGCCGTTTTCGTTTGACATCAGCGACCCCGCTGCCGTCGGTGAAGGCTATGCGCTTGTCGTCAAGGCCTTTGGGCCTGTGGACATCCTGGTCAACAACGCCGGCATCCTGTCCAACAACAAGGTCGAGGCCACCGAGGCTTCTGAATGGCGGCGCGTACTGGGGGCCAACCTGGACGGCGCTTTTTACCTCGCGCAGCAGGTGGTGCCGGCCATGAAGGCGCGGCGCTTCGGCCGCATCATCAACACCAGTTCGCTGGCGGCCAAGACGGGCGGGCTGACGGCAGGCACAGCCTATTCGGTGTCCAAGGGCGCGATGAGTTCGTTGACTTTTTCGCTGGCGCGCGAGCTCGCGCCTTTCGGCGTCACGGCCAATGCCGTCGCGCCGGCTTATGTCAAGACGCCCATGATCACCGAGCAGCTCAATGAAGAGCAGCGCCAGAAGCTGCTCAAAGACATCCCGGTCGGCCGCTTTTGTGAGCCCGAGGAGTTCGCCCATGTGGTGCGCTTCCTGGCTTCGCCGCTGTCGGGCTTTATCACGGGCGAGATCATTGACCTCAATGGTGGACTGCTGATGGATTGAGGAAAACCCTTTCGCCGCTCGCCCGCTTTGCGCCCACAATTTCGCCATCCATGAGCAGCATCACACCCCGGATTGACTTCAGCACTGCGCTGACAGGCTTGTTTGACCTGAGCGGCAAGACCGCCTATGTGCCCGGCGGCTATGGCGGCATAGGCGAGGCCATTGCCTGGGGCCTGGCGATCGCGGGCGCACGTGTCGCGGTGTCGGGCCGCGACGAAGCCAAGGCGCAAGCCGTGGCGTCGGCGATGCGCGCGGCGGGCCATGAGGCCCTGGGCCTGGCCATGGACGCGCATTCGGTGCCGCAGATGCAGGCGTCTGTCGACGCCGTGGCACGGCAGTGGGGCGGCCTGGACATCCTGGTGAACTGTGTCGGCATGCAGCGCGAACAGGCCTTGCTGGAGGTCACCGAAGAGGCCTTTGACGAAGTGCTGCAGGTCAACCTCAAGGCTGCGATGTTTCTCGCGCAGGCGGCAGCCAAAAAACAGATAGCAGGCGGCAAGGGCGGCGCGCAGGTGCACTTGCTGTCGGTGCGCGCGCAGCTGGGCCTGCGCGGCCGTGGTTATTCAGCCTACAGCAGCAGCAAGGGCGGCCTGGTCATGCTGATACGCCAGCATGCGAGCGAGTTGGCGCCGCACGGCATCACCGTCAACGGCATCGCGCCCACGGTGGTGCAGACCGAGATGGCGCGCCACTGGCTGGAAAACCCCGAGACGCATCAACAGGTGCTCGATCGCATTCCGCTGGGCCGCGTGGCCGACCCGCAGGACGTGGCCGGCGCGGCGGTGTTTTTTGCGGCGCCCGCCTCGCGCTTCGTTACCGGGCAGGTGCTGTATCTCGATGGCGGAATCACCGCCTCTCAATAAGCCTTAGCGCTTGCCGGCGAGCGCCGCGACGGCGTGCTGCACGCCGCCGTTGCCGAAGGGAATGCCCCGCACCCGCATGGCGGCTTCCACGCCGGCCAGGCAGCCCAGGATCATGGCCGGGTTCATGTCGCCCAGGTGGCCGATGCGAAACGTGCGTCCCGCCAGCGGGCCCAGGCCGCCCGCAATCGCGACCTGAAATTGCTCGCGCGCGACCGCACGCATGGCCTCGGGATCCATGCCCTCAGCCACTGCTACCGTGGTGACGGAGACCGAACGCGCCGCCGGCTCGCGCACAAAAAAGTCCAGCGCACCGCCTTCGCTCCAGGCCTGGACGGCGGCATGCACGGCGCCGGCGATCAGCCGGTGGCGGGCAATGACTTCTTCAAGGCCCTCATGAAATATCAGCCCCAGCGCGGCCTCCAGGCCGAACAGCAGGGTTTGCGGCGGCGTACCGCAGAACTTGCGGTAGCTCAGCGGGCTCTGCCGCCGCGCCCAGTCCCAGTAAAAGCGCGGCGTGGGGTTGGCCGCGGCCACCTTCATCGCGGCGGCGTCGGCGGCGACAAAGGCCAGGCCGGGCGGCACCATCAGGCCTTTCTGCGAGGCGCCCAGCACGACGTTGGCGCCCAGCGCATCCATGGAAAAAGACGCGGCGCCCAGCGAGGCCACCACATCCACCACCAGCAGCGCGGGGTGTTTCGCCGCATCCAGCGCCTGCCGGACTGCGGCGATGTCGCTGGTCATGCCGCTGGCGGTGTCGGTATGCACCACAAACACGGCCACAATGGCGTGCGAGCTGTCGGCGCGCAAGGCGGCTTCAATCGACTGCGCGTCAGCCGGGTAGCCTTCGCGCCAGGGCGTGCGCAGCACCCGCGCGCCCATGGCCTCGGCCTGCACGGCCCAGGATTCGGAAAAATGCCCGGTGCCGGCGACCAGCACCTGCTGCCCCGGCGCGAGCAGGTTGGCGATCACGGCTTCCCAGGCGCCGTGGCCGTTGCAGGTATACATAAAGACGTCGGCCTTGGCGGTTTGCAACAGCGCCTTGAGCCCGGTTTCGCAGGCCTGGATCACACGCTCCAGCCGCGGGTCGCCCATGTCCATGGGCTGCCTTCGCATCGCGTCCATCACCTCGTCGGGTACCCGCGTGGGGCCCGGTGAGTGGAGGAATCGATGGCCGGGGATGCGTGGGTGGGGTGTCATGCCGAAAAATTATGCGCCAGCGGGCTTGCGGTTGACCAGCACGATGCCGGCCGCCACGGTGGCCAGCGCCACCAGCAGGCCGGTGGTCACGCTTTCCTTGAGCCACAGCGCGCCGAACAGCAGCGCGAACAGCGGCGTGAAAAACACAAAGACCGAAATTTTGGTGGCCGGGTAGCGCCCGAGCATCCACATCCAGGCCAGGTAGCTGGCGAACGCGCCTATCGCCGTCTGCAGCAGCAGCGAGGTGATGGCGAACGGGCTGAATTGCCAGGACCATTGCTCGCCCAGGTAGAGCGACAGCAAGGGAAACACGGCGGCGCTCACGGCCAGCTGGTAGAACAGCAGCTTCTCTGCGGAGATTTTGACCAGTTGGGTGGCGCGTATCACGACGGTAGTCAGGCCCCACAGCATGCCGGCGGCCAGCGCCAGCAGATCGCCGCGCGCGGTCGAGGCGTGGTCGCCGGTAAAGCCTTCGCGCAGCGCGAACACCACGGCGGCGAAGGCGCACAGCAGGCCCAGCCACTGCAGGCCGCGCAGCCGTTCGGACTTGACCCACAGCGGCACCAAGGCCGCGACCCAGAAGGGCGAGGTGTACAAAAACACCGTGAGGCGGGAAGCGCTGGTGTATTGCAGGCCGACATAAATGCAGGCGAACTCCGCGCCGAACAGGGCACCGGCCAGCAGGCCGGCCTTGAGCGAGCCGTCGCGGCTGAACAGCGGAATCTTGCGCCACAGGCACCACAGCCACAGCAGGGCCGTAGCGCCCACCAGGCGCAGCGAGGCCTGGAACATGGGCGGGATCTCGCTGATGGTGGCCTTGATCAGCACCTGCTGCAGGCCCCAGAACAGGCAGCAGCCCAGCAGCAGGGACATGGCGAGGGCGTCGAGATGGGTCTTGCGTGTCATCGGGAAGGACCTGGGGAAACTGGCGGGAACCTGAAAGCGGGGGGGGGGGGCCCCCCCCTATTTGGATTTTAAGAGGATTCGACGGTTAAAAACAACCCCCCGGGGACAACACCCGCCCGGCGCCCCCC
>NZ_JBKBEX010000024.1:0-85323 GCF_047303325.1 Polaromonas sp. CT11-55
TGGGTTTTCGCGCGTGCTGGCCCTCCCCTCTGTCGCGGCCCTCTTCTCGGCGGCGGGGGGGGGTCTGTGCGCCCCCCCACTGCCCTCCGCTGTCGTCGGGGGGGGGGGGGGTGGGGCCCCCGCCCCATAGTGCTTAAAACTCTCTAAAAAAGAGGGGTTCCAGAAGCGAAAAAGCCGCCTTGAAACCAGGGCGGCTTTTTCTTTTGGCGCAGTTGCGAAGGTCAACAGCATGAGTTCATTATGCACAACTCAAGTGACAGGGCAATCCTTTGTTGCTAACTGGCCTCAATGAGGTTTCAGGCGGCTTTTTTGAGGGCCTTGACGGCCTTGAGCACGTCGTCCACATGGCCGGGCACTTTCAGGCCGCGCCATTCCTCTTTGAGCAGGCCGTCGGCGCCCACCAGGAAGGTGCTGCGCTCAATGCCTTTGACCTTTTTGCCGTACATGATCTTGTTCTTGACCACGCCGAACATGTGGCACATTTTTTCCTCGGTGTCCGCGATCAGCTCGAACGGCAGCTCAAGCTTGGACTTGAACTCGTCGTGGGATTTCATGTTGTCGCGGGAGACGCCGAAGACCGTCGCGCCGGCCTTCACGAAGTCCTTGTAGCGGTCACGGAACTGCATGGCTTCGGTGGTGCAGCCAGGCGTGTTGTCCTTGGGATAGAAGTACAGCACCACGACTTTGCCGAGGTGGGACTGGTTGGAAACCTTGATGCCGCCGGTGGCGATCGCTTCAAATTCGGGGAGTGGTTTATTGACGACGACTGCCATACTGAGTAGACCCTGACGAAAGTAGTTGTAATTGGCCGCGCCTTTTGACAACCGACCCGGGACGTCATCCCGAGATGTGGTGCCAAGTGCAACCCTAGATTTTACCCTGAAAGAGAGGTCATTTCAGGCTTCTGTTCCTTCTGTTTCAATCAGCAAGGCGGCAATCACCTGGCGGCCTTCACCCGCGAGGATGTTGTAGGTGCGGCAGGCCGCGAGCGTGTCCATGGTTTCAACGCCTATGCGTTGCTCCATCAGGGCGCGCAGAAACGCGGGGGGCACAAAGCGCAGGCGGGCGCCGCTGCCGAAAATCACGAGTTCGGGCCGGGTTTCAGCCAGCAGGGCGAAATGCTCCGCGGTGAGCTGCTCAAAGCGTGTGCAGTTCCAGTCGAATTTCTCGCCGCGCGAGCCGATCACGACGCTGTGCTCGATTTTTTCGGCCACACCCTCGCGCCCCAGGCCCACCCAGCCGGGGCCGTAGCCGAGGATGGACTGGACGTCGAGGCGGTCTGGCTGAAGTTTCATGCGGAAGGGGTTCGGGCGTTGTGAGGGTGTGGCGCGGCTGTGCGCGGGGGCTTGTGTGCGGCTGTTTTGCCAGCGAAAAGCCTCTTTTATGTGGTCAAATTATAGATTCCGCCCGAATTCCACGCTGCAATGCGCCGTATCGCCCCGGTTGGCGGCAGGGTGAGCGGCGCGGCCCCCGTCCAAAGTCTTCCTAACGCTTCATGAAACCGATCACCAAATCCGCCAAGCTTGCCAATGTGCTGTACGACATCCGCGGACCGATCATGGACGCCGCCAAGCAGATGGAGGAAGAGGGCCAGAAGCTCATCAAGCTCAACATCGGCAACCTCGCGGTATTCGGTTTTGACGCGCCCGAGGAAGTCCAGCAGGACATGATCCGCAACCTGCCCGCTTCAGCCGGTTATTCGGACAGCAAGGGCATTTTTGCGGCGCGCAAGGCCGTGATGCACGAAACCCAGAAGCAGGGCATCAAGGGCGTCACGCTGGACGACATCTACCTGGGCAATGGCGCGAGCGAGCTGATTTCCATGGCGACCAATGCCTTGCTCGACGACGGTGACGAGCTGCTGCTGCCGGCGCCCGACTACCCGCTGTGGACGGCTTCCACCAGCCTCTCGGGCGGCACGCCGGTGCATTACCGCTGTGATGAAAGCAATGGCTGGATGCCCAACCTGGACGATATTCGCGCCAGGATCACGCCCAAGACCAAGGCCATCGTGGTCATCAACCCGAACAACCCCACGGGCGCGCTGTATTCCGACGAACTGCTCAAAGGCATCATCGGCATTGCGCGCGAGCACGGCCTGGTCATCCTCGCCGACGAGGTCTACGACAAGGTGCTGTACGACGGCGTCAAGCACACGGCGATTGCCAGCCTGTCGACCGACGTGCTCACGTTGACCTTCAATTCGCTGTCCAAGAGCTACCGCTCCTGCGGCTACCGCGCCGGCTGGCTGGTGGTGTCCGGCCCCAAGAAGCAGGCACAGGACTACATCGAGGGCCTGAACATGCTGGCCAACATGAAGCTGTGCTCCAACGTGCCGGGCCAGTGGGCCATACAGACGGCACTGGGCGGCTACCAGAGCATCAACGACCTGACCTGCGAGGGCGGGCGCCTGCGCCGCCAGCGCGACATGGCCTACGAACTCATCACCGCCATCCCCGGCGTCACCTGTGTCAAACCCAGCGCCGCGCTCTACATGTTCCCGCGGCTTGATCCCAAGGTCTACCCGATCAAGGACGATCGCCAGTTCTTCCTGGAGCTCCTCAAGGAGACCAAGGTCATGCTGGTGCAGGGCACCGGCTTTAACTGGGCCGAGCCTGACCACTTCCGCATCGTTTTCCTGCCGCATGAGGAGGACCTGCGCGAAGCCATAGGCCGGATTGCGAAGTTCCTCGAGAACTACCGCAACAACCGAACTTGACCCTGTATTCGGCCTCTCCTTTTTCCGTGCTGCCTTTATGGCGGCGGGCATCCAAGATCACTTAAAGCAAGACCTCAGCGACTATGAAACCGACGAATTTGAGCCCCATCCGCGTAGGCCTCCTGGGCATAGGCACCGTGGGCAGCGGCACCTACAACGTATTGCAGCGCAACCAGGAAGAAATCCGCCGCCGCGCCGGCCGGGGCATTGAGATCACCATGGTCGCCGACCTCGACGTGGCGCGCGCGAAGGCCGCCGTCGGCGCGGGTGTGCAGGTGGTGGACGACGCGCGCAAGGTCGTGGCCAGCCCCGACGTCGACATCGTGATCGAGCTCATAGGCGGCTACGGCATCGCCAAACAACTGGTGCTGGAAGCCATCGAGGCCGGCAAGCACGTGGTCACCGCCAACAAGGCGCTGCTGGCCGTGCACGGCACCGAGATTTTCGCGGCGGCCCATCGCAAGGGCGTGATGGTGGCGTTTGAGGCGGCCGTCGCCGGCGGCATCCCCATCATCAAGGCGCTGCGCGAGGGCCTTACCGCCAACAGCATCCAGTGGATCGCCGGCATCATCAACGGCACCACCAACTTCATCCTGTCCGAGATGCGCGACAAGGGCCTGGATTTCGACGCCGTGCTCAAGGAGGCGCAGCGCCTGGGCTACGCCGAGGCCGATCCCACCTTCGACATCGAAGGCGTGGACGCCGGCCACAAGGTCACCCTGATGTCGGCCATCGCCTTCGGCATCCCGGTGCAGTTCGACAAGGCTTATGTCGAAGGCATCACCGGCCTGGCCGCTCAGGACATCCGCTATGCCGAGCAGCTCGGCTACCGCATCAAGCTGCTGGGCATCACCAAGCGCGCCGCCAACGGCATCGAACTGCGCGTGCACCCCAGCCTGGTGCCGGCCAAGCGCCTGATCGCCAACGTGGAAGGCGCGATGAATGCCGTGGTGGTGCAGGGCGACGCCGTCGGCACCACGCTGTACTACGGCAAGGGCGCGGGCAGCGAGCCCACCGCCAGCGCCGTGATCGCCGACCTGGTGGACATCGCCCGCCTGCACACGGCCGATCCCGAACA
The DNA here is from genome assembly GCF_047303325.1 of Polaromonas sp. CT11-55. Taxonomy (NCBI): domain Bacteria; kingdom Pseudomonadati; phylum Pseudomonadota; class Betaproteobacteria; order Burkholderiales; family Comamonadaceae; genus Polaromonas; species Polaromonas sp. CT11-55. The sequence continues at coordinate 3,798 of NZ_JBKBEX010000024.1, forward strand.
CCGCGTGCCGCACCTGGCCTTCCAGCCCGACGCGATGAGCGACCTGCCCGTGGTGCCCATGGCAGAGGTTGTCACCAGCTACTACCTGCGCCTGAAAGTCGCCGACGAGGCCGGCGTGCTGGCCAAGGTCACCGGTATCCTGGCGAGCGCGGACATCAGCATAGACGCCGTGCTGCAGCGCGAAGCCGATGAAGTGGGCGGTGAAGGCTCCACCCACACCGACCTCATCATCCTCACGCACGACTGCGTGGAGGCGAAGATGAACAACGCCCTGGCGCAAATGCAGGGGCTGCCCACGGTGCTGGCGCCCATCACGCGCATCCGCAAGGAGGAACTGGCCTGATGCAGTACCTCTCCACCCGCGGCCATGCCGACCGCAAGCGCTTTTGCGAAATCCTGCTCGAGGGCCTGGCGCCGGACGGCGGCCTGTATTTGCCCGAAAGCTATCCGCAGGTTAACGAGGCAACTCTGGCCAAATGGCGCGGCCTGGCCTATGCCGACCTGGCCTTCGAAATCCTCTCGCTGTATGTCGACGACATTCCCGCCGCCGACCTCCAGGCGATCTGCCGCAAGACCTATACCGAAGAAGTGTTCGGCACCAAGGCCATCGTCCCGCTGAAAAAGCTCGAAGACGGCCTGTACCTCGAAGCCCTGTCCAACGGCCCCACGCTGGCCTTCAAGGACATGGCCATGCAGCTGCTGGGCAACCTGTTCGAATACGAGCTGGCTCGCCGCGGCGAAGAGCTCAATATCCTGGGTGCCACCAGCGGCGACACCGGCAGTGCGGCCGAATACGCCATGCGCGGCAAGAAGGGCGTGCGCGTCTTCATGACCTCGCCCAACGGCCGCATGAGCCCCTTCCAGCAGGCACAGATGTTCAGCCTGCAGGACGAGAACATCCACAACATTGCGGTCGAAGGTGTGTTCGACGACTGCCAGGACATCGTCAAAGCCGTGTCTAACGACCTGGCTTTCAAGCGCCAGTACAAGATCGGCACGGTCAACTCCATCAACTGGGCGCGTTTGATGGCGCAGGTGGTCTACTACTTCGCCGGTTACTTCCAGGCCACGAACAGCAACACCGCCAAGGTCGACTTCACCGTGCCCTCTGGCAACTTCGGCAATGTGTGTGCCGGCCACGTGGCCCGCATGATGGGTCTGCCTATAGGCAAGCTGGTGGTGGCCACCAACGAGAACGACGTGCTCGACGAGTTCTTCCGCACCGGTGTCTATCGCGTGCGCAGCAGTGCCGACACGCACGAGACCTCCAGCCCCTCCATGGACATTTCCAAGGCCTCGAACTTCGAGCGCTTTGTGTTCGACCTGCTGGGCCGCGACGGCGCCAAGACCAAGGCCTTGTTCCACGACCAGCTCAGCAGCCAGGGCCGCTTCGACCTCAGCGCCGAGGCGGCTTTCAAGTCGGCCGAGCAGCGCTACGGCTTTGTGAGCGGCAAGAGCACCCATGCCGACCGCCTCGCGACCATTCGCGATACCCACAAGCGCTTCGGCACCACCATAGACACGCACACCGCCGACGGCGTGAAGGTGGCGCGTGAGAAGCTGCAGCCCGGCGTGCCCATGGTCGTGCTGGAAACCGCGTTGCCCATCAAGTTCGCGGCCACGATTGAAGAGGCGCTGGGCCATGTGCCCGAGCGGCCCGCGAAGTTCGAAGGCATAGAGGACCTGCCCAAGCGCGTCAAGCTGCTGCCCGCCGATGCGGCCGTGATCAAGCGCTACATCGCCGACCATGTGCATTGATCCGGGCCGCGGTCCCGTCTGGAAAGCCCGGCCATGAACGTCATCGGCTTTGCCGGCTACTCCGGTTCGGGCAAGACCACGCTGGTCGAAAAGCTGATCCCTGCGCTCAAGGCGCGCGGCCTGCGCGTGTCGGTGGTCAAGCATGCCCACCACAAATTCGACATCGACCACCCCGGCAAGGACACCTTCCGCCACCGCGTGGCCGGCGCCTTTGAGGTGGTGGTGGCTTCGCAAAACCGGATGGCGCTGATGCGCGAGTTTGAAAAACCGGCCGAGATGACGGTACACCAGCTGATCGCCGAACTCTACGGTGGCGTGGACTGGGTGCTGGTCGAAGGCTTCAAGAGCAGCGACCTGCTCAAGATCGAGGTCTGGCGCGGCCCCTCGGCCGATTACGCCGGCAAGCCCTGCCTCTACATGGACGACGATTTCATCGTCGCCATCGCCACCGATGCCCCCGGCCAGCTGCCCCAGGCAACCTTGCGCCCTGTGCTGGATTTGAATGACGGCGATGCCGTGGCCGAGTACCTGGTCAACAATCAGGAACGTTTTGCCTATTCCTTCGAAGACCGTTTCGGCTAGGCTTGGGTAACGGCCAGCCCCAAGCCAGCCAGCTTCGTTCTGCTCTGTTCTGTTCATGCCCTTGTTCCGGACACCCCGACCATGAGTTCTGCCTCCACCACCGCGCCCGCCAGCCCCGCACCCCAGCCTGGCCGGGCGCCCCTGAAACCGCTGGACCAGGCGCTGGCCGAGCTGCTGGCCCGTGCCGCGCCGCTGCACTGTGTTGAGGCGGTCTCCACCTTTGACGCGGACGGCCGTGTGCTGGCCCAGGACCTGGTCTCCAGCCTCGACGTGCCGGCGCACGACAACAGTTCCATGGACGGTTATGCCGTGCGCGCTTCCGACTGGGCCGAGGGCGCGGTGCTGCAGGTCAGCCAGCGCATTCCGGCCGGCAGCAGCGGCCATGCGCTGGCGCCGGCCTCGGCGGCTCGCATCTTCACCGGCGCGCCGATTCCGCCCGGCGCCGATGCCGTGGTGATGCAGGAAGACTGCGAAGCCGTGGAGGAGGGCGTGCGCATCAAGGCCCAGCCGCAGCTCGGCCAATGGATTCGCCGCCGTGGCGAGGACGTAGCCGCCGGTGCCGTGGTGCTGCGCCGCGGCGAACGCCTGACACCCGCCTCGCTGGGCCTGGCCGCCAGCATAGGCTTTGACAAACTGCAGGTCGCGCCCCGTGTGCGTGTGGCCTTGTTCTCGACCGGCGATGAACTCGTCATGCCCGGCGAGGTCGCGCCGGCCGACATGAAGCCCGGCGCCATCTACAACTCCAACCGTTTCTTTTTACGCGCCTTGCTGCTGCGCCTGGGCTGCACGGTGACCGACCTCGGCATCGTGCCCGACCGCCTCGACGCCACCATCGCCGCGCTCAAGGGCGCGAGCCAGGCGCACGACCTGATCCTCACCAGCGGTGGGGTGTCCGTCGGCGAGGAAGACCACATCAAGCCGGCCGTGCAGGCGCTGGGCGAACTCGCGCTCTGGCAAATCGCGATGAAGCCCGGCAAGCCTTTCGCCTACGGCAAGCTCGGTGGCGCGCATTTCATCGGCCTGCCGGGCAACCCGGTGTCCAGCTTTGTGACCTTTCTGGTGCTGGTGCGGCCTTTCCTCCTCAAGCTGCAAGGCGCGACCGAGGTGGCCCCCAGCCCCATCGCATTGCCCGCCCATTTCGACTGGCCCAAGGCCGACAAGCGCCGCGAGTTCTTGCGCGCCAGGCGCAACGCCGACGGCGGGCTGGAGCTGTTCGGCAACCAGAGCTCGGGCGTGCTGACCTCGGCCGTCTGGGGCGATGGCGTGATCGACAATCCGGCCGGCCGGGCGATTGCGCATGGCGACATGGTGCAGTTCATCCCGTTTTCGGCGCTGATGGCCTGACGAGCCGCATCAAGGCCTTCCCATGAAAGTCACCGTCAAATACTTTGCCTCCATCCGCGAAGCCATAGGGCAGGGCAGCGAGCTGCGCGACACCCGCGTCACTACGCTGGCGGCCCTGCGCGATGAACTGCTCGCGGCTTCGCCCGCGCACGCCGCCAGCCTGGCGCGCGGCAGGTCGGTGCGCATGGCGCTCAACCAGGTCATGTGCGATGAAACGGCCGTCCTCAGCGAAGGCTGCGAAGTCGCATTCTTTCCGCCCGTGACCGGCGGCTGATCCCGCCGCCTTCAGGCGGCCAGCAGCGCGTCCAGTCCCTGCAGGCGCTCGGCCAGTTCGGTGGAGGCCCGTGTCATCGGGCTGCGCAGTTCATTGCGAAGCAGGCCTTGCCCGGCCAGTACGGCCTTGAGCGGCCCCGGGTTGGGCTCGGCGAACAGGCCTTCAATCAGCGGCTGCAGCGGTGTCCACAAGGCCTCGGCCCCCGCCAGGTCGCCTGCCTGGATGCGCCGCAGCACTTGCACAAAACGTTCCGTGTGCAGATGGGCCGCCGCCGCAATCGCGCCGCGGCCGCCCTGCGCAGCGGTGGCGAAAATATTCACGTCCTCGCCCGCCAGCACCTGCAAGCGCCCATCGGCAATCAGCGCCCGCGTTTTGGCCGGGTCGCCGCCGCAGTCCTTGAGCGCCTGGATGCGCGGGTGATCGGCCAGCGCCAGGATCGTTTCAAGCTCCATGCGGCTACCCGTGCGGTAGGGAATGTCATAAAGAATCACCGGCACGTTGCTCACGTCGGCCAGAGCAGTGAACCATTCAATGAGGCCTGCTTGCGAAGGCCGGATATAGCTGGGCGCGGGCAGCAGGATGCCGGCCAGGCCCAGTGTGCCCAGGGCCTTGATGCGCGCCGCCGTCTTGCCCAGGTGGTAGCCCGAAAGGCCCATCACCACCGGCAGGCCGGGTGCCTCGGCCATCACGGTTTGCAGCGTTGCCAACTGCTCGTCTTCGTCCAGTGCCGCGGCCTCGCCGGTGGAGCCGCAGACCACCAGCCCGGCAATGCCGCTGCCCTTGTAGTGCGCCACAAGGCGCTTGAGTGCGCTGTGGTCAACCTTGCCTTGGTCAAACGGGGTGACAAGAGGAATCCAGAGACCCGAGAAATCGGTGTTGGCCTGATTGGCTTGATCGGCCTGGTTGGCACTGAGCGCTGTTTGCATGAAGACACATCCCAAAAAACTGACCGGCTTGAAAGGCCGCCATCAGAACAAGAGAAGGGTGTCCGCAAAAGACTTGGAAAGTAACCGGCGGCTCCATCGCTCATTCGACGACGGAACCGCAGCCCCGGTCAAATGAGCAACGGTTTTTTCGATTTGCTGGCGCACGCCGCAAGGCCACGGGCGCTGTCGAGCGTCCGGGTGGCGAAGCGGTGGGTGTGGCCAGTCATGCGGCAAATCTTACCGTAGGCAGCAGCTTTCAGGGTGGGCGAGTGGCAAAATTGCCACTATGGCTTCACCGCGCGTCCTGATCACCACCGATGATTTCAACCTCGCCGAGGAGGTGGCCGCACTGCGCGCCGGCGACAAGCGGGTGGGCGCCGTCTGCACCTTCACGGGCACCGTCAGGGACCGCAATGACGGCCTGAACGTCAGCAGCATGGAGTTGGAGCACTACCCCGGCATGACCGAAAAAGCCATAGACGCCATGATCGACGAGGCCATGGCGCGCTTTGACATCTTCGGCGCGCGCGTGATCCACCGCGTCGGCCTGCTGCAGCCGCTGGACCAGGTGGTGATGGTGGCCGTGACCTCGGCGCACCGCGGCGAAAGCTTCAGGGCCTGCGAGTTCCTGATGGACTACCTCAAGACCCAGGCGCCGTTCTGGAAAAAAGAACAAACGCCCGAGGGCGCGCGCTGGGTCGATGCGCGCGTTGCCGACGACGCGGCGCTGGCCAAATGGGGCATCACGGCGCCCAATGCCTGATGCTCAGTAGCTGACCGGGTCCCGGTACGCGGCTTCGTCGTGAATCGCCCAGTAGGCCTCATACAGCCGCGTCGTGATGGGGCCGGGAAACTGCGGCAGGGGTATGCCATCAAGCTTGGCAATCGGCAAAATGCCGCCGCCGGTCGAGGTTAAAAACACTTCGTCGGCACTGCGCAGCAGTGCGGCCGGCACGGGCGCGGTCTTCAGCGGGATGTCCAGGCGCCCGCACAGCTCCATCGCGGTGCGCCGCGAAATCCCTTCAAGCACGCCTTGGTCAGCCGTGTACACGATGCCATCCTTGGCCATGAACACGTTGAAGCCCGGGCCCTCTGTAATGTTGCCGGCAGCGTCCACGACGCAACTGGTGTCGCGCCCACGGTCGTAAGCGTCGAACATCGACTGCACCATGTCCATCCAGTGGTAGTTCTTCACGGTCGGGTCCACCGAGGCCGCCGGAATGCGCTGGCGGTCGCTGATGTGCAGGTCCAGCCCGGCCAGTTGCTTTTCGCGCGAGGCGATCCAGACATAGGGAAGGGCGTAGGCGTAAAACCGGTTCTGCGCCAGGCGCGGGTCGCGCGCGCCGCGCGGCGGCACGCCGCGGGTGCAGACCATGGCGACGTAGGCGTCCTGCAGCCCGCCGGCGCGCACGCAGGCGTGCAGGATGTCCCGCAGCTCGCTGCGGCTATAGGGAATGGCCAGGTGCATTTTCTCCATGCTGCTGAAAAAACGCTCGATATGGTCGCCGAGCCGGAAAAAAGCGCCTTGCCAGGTGCTGGCCACGTCGTAGGTCACGTCCGAACGGGTGAAACCCCAGTCAAACAGGGAGATCTTGGCTTCCGACAGGGGAACGAATTCGCCTTCGACAAAGGCGCAGCCGCCCTCGAATTCACCGGTTTTGACCTTACGCATGGCGGTTTTCCTTGAGTTAACTTGTGGGGGTAAAAGAGGCTGTTGAGAATTAATTGTACGGAGTTCAATATTAATTGAACGCTTTTCAATAAACCATAAAATGGCGCATTATTTCTGCTTCTGGAAACCGCCTTGCCCACCAAACCGCCTCCACCCCGCCGCGCCGGGCGCCCGCGCAAAACCGGGGACGCGGCGGGCGGCGCGGCACTGAGCCGCGAGTCCATCCTGCAGGCCGCGCTGGCCCTGATAGACCGCCAGGGCCCGCAGGCCTTCAACATCCGCGAGCTGGCCCAGGCGCTCAAGGTGTTTCCCTCGGCGATTTACTGGTACGTGCCCAGCCGCAATGAACTGATTTCCGGGGCGGTGGCGCTGGCCATGAACGGCGTGGCCGACGACCTGGTCACGGGCCGTTGGCAGGACAGGTTGGCTGCCTTGCTGCGCCGCTATCGTGAAGTGCTCAGGCGCCACCCCAGGCTGGCCCCGCTGGTGGCCAGCGAACTGATCTACAACGCGACCTTCGATGCCACCATGCTGGACCATCTGGTGCAATTGCTCGAAGACGCCGGTTTTGCGGGCGCCGATCTGGTCGATGCCTACAACGTGGTGTTTGCCGCCATGTGCGGTTTCGCGACCATGGAGCTGTCCACCGCGCCGGCCGAAGACGCCCAGGCCTGGGAAAGTGCCTGCCGCGCCCAGATCGCCCGCGTCGACGCCGTTCGCCAACCCGCGCTCGCGCGGCACCTGGGTGCCATGCAGAACCGGGCGTTTGTGCTGCGCTGGTCCAGCGGCGACGGCCAGCCGCTGGACAGCGGCTTTGAGGCCTGGGTCGATGTCATCGTGCGCGGCGTCGAGTCGCGGGCCAGGGCCTTGCGCACCGCGGCGAAAGCTTCAGGGCCTGCGAGTTCCTGATGGACTACCTCAAGACCCAGGCTCCTAGTTCAGGTATCGGGGTCTTTCGGTGGGGTCGGGCGTCTCGGGCTTGTCCGGGGTTTCCTGGATACCGGCGAGCGGCGGTGATTTGAGCCACTGGGATTTTTTGAGGCACTTGTTCAGGAGCTGCAACAAACCTTGAGCAAGCTGGGTGGTGATGGCGATCCGCACGTGGCGCCCCGGCTCCGGCAATTTTTCGTTGAAGTCCAGCTGCAGCTTGCCGGACTTCAGCAAGGCCAATTTGACTTCCGTCACCAGCAGCGGCTCCTTTCCCTGCGGCAGCGCGGCCTCCTTGGCCTGGTAGGGTGTCTTGAAATCGCCGGCGTAAGTCAAAGCTTCTTTTTTGAAGTTCTCCACCATGCGCCGGCGCTGGACGTCCTGCGGCGCCGCCGGGTCTATCTCTTCAGCCTGCCGGGCCAGCTGGTCGGCGGCGGTTTGGGTCAGGGCCGGCATCAGGGACAGTGTCATGCGGCGGGTCAGCCACAGGCGCAATTCCTCGCTGTCATGGCTGCTGATGCGCACCAGCAGCCTGTCCTGCTCCTGATGGTAGGTCACCGAGACCTGGTGGATGTTCATGGGGTGATTTTAGGGGCGCCGGAAAAATGCTTGAAAACCAGTCCCGGCTCCCCAGATACTGTGCAACACCCATCCGGATGAGCTTGTAGTCAGGCCTGCCGGAATCCACGGAGCCTTATTCATGCGACAAGACAAACTCACGACCAAATTCCAGGAAGCCCTGAGCGACGCGCAATCCCTCGCGCTGGGCAACGACAACGGCTATATCGAGCCGGTCCACCTGCTGGCCGCCATGCTGCGCCAGGACGATGGCCCGCGCGCGTTGCTCGAAAGGGCCGGCGTCAACGTGGGTGGCCTCACGCAGGCTGCCGACGCCGCCGTCAAAAAGCTGCCCCAGGTGCAGGGCCAGGACCAGATCCAGGTCGGCTCCGAGCTTGCCAAGCTGCTGCAGGCCACCGAAAAAGAAGCCATCAAACGCAATGACCAGTTCATCGCCGGTGAACTCTTTCTACTCGCCGTGGCTGACAGCAAGAGCGACGTCGGCCGGCTGGCCAAGGAAAACGGCCTGACCCGCAAGGCACTCGAAGCGGCAATTGACGCCGTGCGCGGCGGCCAGGGCGTGCACAGCGCCGACGCCGAAGGCCAGCGCGAAGCCCTCAAGAAATACTGCATGGACCTGACCGAGCGTGCCCGCCTGGGCAAGCTGGACCCGGTCATAGGCCGCGACGACGAGATCCGCCGCGCCATCCAGGTGCTGCAGCGCCGCACCAAAAACAACCCCGTGCTGATCGGCGAGCCCGGCGTCGGCAAGACCGCGATCGTCGAAGGCCTGGCCCAGCGCATCGTGGCCGGCGAAGTCCCCGATTCGCTCAAGGGCAAGCGCGTGCTCTCGCTCGACATGGCCGCGCTGCTGGCCGGCGCCAAGTTCCGTGGCGAGTTTGAAGAGCGCCTGAAATCCGTGCTCAACGAACTGGCCAAGGACGAAGGCCAGACCATTGTTTTCATCGACGAGCTGCACACCATGGTGGGCGCCGGCAAGGCTGAAGGCGCGATGGACGCGGGCAATATGCTCAAGCCGGCGCTTGCGCGCGGCGAACTGCACTGCGTGGGTGCCACCACACTCGACGAATACCGCAAGTACATCGAAAAAGACGCCGCGCTGGAGCGCCGCTTCCAGAAAATCCTGGTGGGCGAGCCCACGGTGGAGGCCACCATCGCCATCCTGCGCGGTCTGCAAGAGAAATACGAAGTGCACCATGGCGTGCAGATCACCGACCCGGCCATCGTGGCCGCGGCCGAACTGAGCCACCGCTACATCACCGACCGCTTCCTGCCCGACAAGGCGATCGACCTGATCGACGAGGCCGCCGCCAAGATCAAGATCGAGATGGACTCCAAGCCCGAGGTCATGGACAAGCTGGATCGCCGCCTGATCCAGCTGCAGATCGAGCGTGAAGCCGTGCGCCGCGAAAAAGACGAAGCCTCGCAAAAACGCTTCGAGCTCATCGAAGAGGAAATCGCCAAGCTGCAAAAAGAGATCTCCGACCTCGACGAAATCTGGCAGGCCGAAAAGGCCCAAGCGCTGGGTTCCAAGGACGTCATGGAAGAGATCGACCGTATCCGCTTCCAGATCGAGGAGTTCACCCGCAAGGGCGACTTCAACAAGGTCGCCGAGCTGCAATACGGCAAGCTGCCCGAGCTCGAAAAGCGCCTGAAAGAAGCACAGGACAGCGAAGCCAGCAAGGGCAAGTCCAACGCGCCCACGCTGCTGCGCACCCAGGTCGGCGCCGAAGAGATCGCCGAGGTTGTGGCGCGCGCCACCGGCATCCCTGTGAGCAAACTCATGCAGGGCGAGCGCGACAAGCTGCTGCAGATGGAGGGCAAGCTGCATGAGCGTGTGGTCGGCCAGGACGAAGCCATCAGCGCGGTCGCCAACGCCATACGCCGCTCGCGCTCGGGCCTGAGCGACCCAAACCGCCCGACCGGCTCCTTCCTGTTCCTGGGCCCCACGGGCGTGGGCAAGACCGAGCTGTGCAAGGCGCTGGCCGGCTTTTTGTTCGACAGCGAAGACCACCTGATACGCGTCGACATGAGCGAATTCATGGAAAAGCATTCGGTGGCCCGCCTGATAGGCGCGCCCCCGGGTTACGTGGGCTATGAGGAGGGCGGCTACCTGACCGAGGCCGTGCGCCGCAAGCCCTATAGCGTGCTGCTGCTCGACGAGGTCGAAAAAGCCCACCCCGATGTGTTCAATGTGCTGCTGCAGGTGCTGGACGACGGCCGCCTGACGGACGGGCAGGGCCGCACGGTGGACTTCAAGAACACCGTGATCGTCATGACCAGCAACATCGGCTCGCCCACCATCCAGTCCATGGTCGGCAAGCCGACGGAAGAGATCAAGGAGGCGGTGACCGATGAGCTCAAGAACTATTTCCGGCCTGAGTTCCTGAACCGGATTGACGAGACCGTGGTGTTCCACGCCCTGGATGCGAAAAACATCGAGTCCATCGCCCGCATACAGCTCAAGGTGCTGATCGCCCGGCTGCAGAAGATGGACCTCACGCTGGACGTGTCGGAAGCGGCGATCGCCGAGCTTGCCAAGGTCGGCTTCGACCCGGTGTTCGGCGCCAGGCCGCTCAAGCGCGCCATCCAGCAGCGCATCGAGAACCCGCTGAGCAAGCTGCTGCTGGAAGGGCGTTTCCCGCCCAAGAGCACGATACCGGTGGACGTGGATCCCATCCGTGCCCCGGGCGTGTTCAGGTTCGAGTCGACGGTTCACTAAAGGCCTGTTGACAGGCTCCGGGCCACCGTTTTCATGGTGAGCCTCACAACCCGCTTCGGCGCCAAGCCGGGGCGGGTTTTTTTACGGATGTGACATGGGCAAATGCTGGAATCGTCCTACAGCTGTGCCGGCCTGCGCGGCCTACCATGGGTTTCTCTCCTCCTGGATACGCCATGCCCAACCGCCTTGCCCGCACCGCGCTGCGCAACGCCTGCCTGGCGGCCGTCCTGGCTGCCGGCTCGCAGGCTGGGGCACAGGCCCCCGACACCCAGGACCCGGGCGTGCGCACCCTCAGGCCGGTGACGATCAGCGCCAAGGCCAACAGCGATCCGGTCGAGAAGTCCTACCGGAAAATGATTCGCGGCATGGACTTGTTCGAGCGTGAAAAAAGCCTGGCACCCAATGCCTCGCTGCGCTTCAAGCTGCTGCCGCGCCGGCGCGAGACCGACATGAATGCGATTGCCATGGAAGTGATAGGCACCACCATGGACTTTCCCGTGGCCATCGCACCCGACCGGACTTTCAGCCTGCCGCGCGACCCCAAGGCTTTCGCCGAAGATGCGCAGGTCATTCCCAACCGCAAGGCGCAGAGCATGACCTGGCGCACCGAAATCCGCACGCCGGGCCTGCCGCCGGGCACGCGGCGCCTGGGCGATTTGCGGCTGGAGTGCAGGGTGGGCATGGAAGCCGGCCTGGTCTCGCGCGGCACAAGCATCATCGGCGCCATCGCCGGCGCCGTGTTTGATACACCGGCCTTTTGCGACAAAAAGGTGCCGCTCTACCTGTTCTTTTCCGAGCGCCCGCTGTTCAGCGTCACGCTGTCGGCCGGCGGGCGCCGGGAAATACTGCCGCTGGCCATGCTGTACGCCGCCGCGAGCGACGATCCCAAGCTCGACAGGGACCTACCCGACTGCGACTGCGAGGTGCTGGTGGACCGCACCTACTTCCTGCCGCTGGGCGACCGCAGCTGGCCCGACGACACGTTGGTCGAGTTTGACTACATGGAGGGCGGATGATGGCACCGGGCAAGTTGCTGTGGGCCATCGGCCTGGTGCTGGCGGGCTGCGCGGCCACGCCTGATGAAACACGCCCGCCTTTTCGCGACAGCCAGCTGTCCATGCAGGGCGCGCAGGCCCTGGTGAGCCCCGGAACCAGCACCAAGGCCGAGGTCAGCGCCGCGCTGGGCCCCGCCACCGTGGTCCGCTTTGACAGCGGCTATGAGGTCTGGGCTTACCGGGAGAAGCCCCCCAAAAGCGAAATACCGGGCGCCGAGTTTGTGATCCTGTTTGCGCCGACGGGTGTTGTGCAGAAAACCCGGATACGTCCGCGCTATGAGGTGCTCGCGAAGTAGCTGCTTCAGTCGCCCAGGCCCACAAAGATGTTCTGCACGTCATCGTTGGCATCGACGGCGGCCAGGAAGGCCTCGACTTCTTCGAGTTCCGCGGCGCTCAGGCTCGCCGGGCTGATGGGGTTTTTGGCCTTGTAGCCCAGCTTGGCCGACAGCACGGTAAAGCCTTGCGCGGGCAGGGCGCGGCTCACGATGTCCAGGTCGGCATGGTCGGTCAGAAAGGTCGTCGTGCCCTCTTCATGGCCTGGCTCGAAGTCCTGGGCGCCTGCTTCAATCGCGGCGAGTTCGGGATCGGCGCCGGCGACTTGCGGCTCGGCTTCAATCATGCCGACGTGGTCAAAGTCCCAGGAGACCGAGCCCGAGGTGCCCAGATGCCCCTTGCGGAACAGCACGCGGATTTCCGAGGCCGTGCGGTTGAGGTTGTCGGTCAGGCATTCGACCATGAGGGGCACACGGTGCGGCGCGAAGCCTTCATAGATCACGTGCTCGAAATGCACGGTGTCGCCGGTCAGCCCGGCGCCTTTCTTGATGGCCCGCTCCAGGGTGTCCTTGGGCATGGAGACCTTGCGAGCCTGCTCCACCACCAGGCGCAGGCGCGCGTTCGAGGCCGGGTCCGCGCCATTGCGCGCCGCCACCATGATTTCCTTGGCCAGTTTGCCGAATAGGCGACCCCTGGCATTCGCGGCCAGTTCCTTGCCTTTTGCTTTCCACTGCGCGCCCATGTCTGTTCTTCCTTGCTGTTGTTGTATCCGGGGTGGGCCCTGCGGCAAGGCGTAAATCACACGCCGCGGGACCGAGGGGTCTCCGGTTATACACCCATACGGCGCGGCCGGGACAGTAGGACGGCGCCGACGCGAATTTCAGTCGCTTTCCGCCTGAACGCCGGCAGCGCGGCGCTAAGTTGGACCCCTGCCAACAGAAAAGGAGCTGACATGCCAAGAGGTGACAAATCCGCCTACACCGACAAGCAAAAACGCAAGGCCGAGCACATCGAGGAAGGCTATGAGGACCGCGGCGTCGGCCAGGAAGAAGCCGAGCGGCGCGCCTGGGCCACGGTGAACAAGGAAACCGGCGGCGGCAAAAAATCCGGCTCGGGCCGCGGCAAGGCGGAAAACCATGCGCCCTCGCGCAAGGGCGGCCGCCTGGGCGGCGCGGCGGCTGCGTCACGCAGCGCGGCCGAACGCTCGGCTTCAGCCAAAAAGGCCGCGGCGACCCGCAAGCGCAACGCTGCTTCCAAATAAAGGTAGCTGGCTTATTTGACCGGGATCACGGTGCCGGCCGGCACCGGCACGGCCGTGACGCTGTTTTGCGGCGAGCCTTCAATGACGCGGTCCGAATAGGTGAGGTAGACCAGCGTGTTGCGTTTGGTGTCTATCATGCGCACCACGCGCAGCCTTTTGAAGACCAGCGAAATGCGCTCGCTGAACATTTCTTCCTGTTTGTCCAGCGGCTTGTCGCCAAAGCTGATAACGCCGGTCTGCCGGCAGGCGATGGAGGCTTCGGCCTTGTCCTCGGCCAGGCCGAACGCGCCCTTGAGGCCTCCGGTCTTGGCGCGCGACACATAACAGGTGACGCCGGCGACTTTGGGGTCGTCATAGGCATCGACCACGATCTTGTGGTCCGGGCCTATGAGCTTGAACACCGTATCTACCGCGCCGATTTCCTCGCCGCCCGCGCCGCCGCAGGCGGACAGGAGCAGCAGCAGGCTTAGCGTGCTGAATGCGGGGCGCAGGCGTCGTATGTATGGGGTGCTCATGGGATATCCCTCCTGATATATGTTGGATGCCGTGGGCTCTCACGCGGCCCGGGTTTCTAATGTACAAAACCCGCGCGTCGCACAAGCCGTCCTTGAAGCCGCCCTTGTGCAAGAAGGGCAAGCAAATGTCAGCTCAAGGCATTAAAAGCTCAAAAAAGCCGCTGGCCAGGCGCTCGCCATTGACCATGATGTCCACCTCGTGGCGGCCGGCATGGTGCACGCGCGTCGTGAAGTCGCGCATCACCTGGCTGCGCGAAAGCTGCAGGCTTTGGCCCGGCGCCAGGTCCAGTTCCTTGAGCTTGAAGACCTTGGCCGAACTGCTGCCGGCTTTTTTGACGTAGTGGATGGTGTAGTCCACCACCAGGCGCTGGCTCTGGCGCGCGGTGGACTGCAGCGTAAACGAGAGTTCCAGCCGCTCGCCCAGGCTGAGTTTTTTCGGGCTGACGGAAAAGCCGCTGATGCTGACGGCCGCTTTTTTGCCCGCGCCAATCACGCCCAGCGCCTGCTTGTCGCCCTGTTTGATCAGCGTGCGCAGCGCATGCCGCGCGATCCATGCGGTGTGCGGGTTCTCCAGCGGCCAGCTTTTCAGGCGCCCCAGCACCCACGCCGGGTGCAGCTTGGTGATGTCGTTGAGGTGGTTGGCCACCGACTTGCGCACATAGAGGCTGCCGTCGGCCTTGAGCGTTTCCAGGATGGGCGCGGCCAGCTCAGGGTCGGCCATCAAGGCATCCAGCCTGAAAGACCAGGGCAGGCGAGGGCGGCTGCCTTCGCTGGCCAGGCGCCGCACGTGCTCGCTCTGGTCCTTGGCCCAGGTCTTCATCACGGCCAGCGTGCGCTCAGGGTCCTGGCGGATGAATTCGCGAATCGCGAACTCCGAGCTGCCGAAGGCGGTGAAAAACTTCAGCGCCTCCATGGAGGTGTCAAAGTCCTCGCGCCCGTACAGGCCCACATAATCCGGCAGCACCAGGGTCACAAAGCTGCTGTTGATGCGCGGCGCGAGCTTGCGCAGGATGGCGATGCTTTTACGGTAGTCGGCGGGCAGCGTGGCGTGCAGGCATTCGCTGGTGCGCCGCAGGCGCTGCATCAGTGACAGCGCGTCCAGCCCGGGCAGCGCCAGTTTCAGAAATTGCTTGCCGTCAAAACGCGGGTAGACCGCCGCGGTCTCCGCCGCGATGTGGCGGTAGCGCGCGGGATCGAAGATGTTTTTGAGGGCGGGTGCGGCGGTGTCGGCCATGGCGACCGATTCTGCCACCGCGCGCTTTTTCCAGGGTGGCTTGAGCTTAAGAGCCTTGCAGCCGGCTTAGCTGCGCGCGCAGGCTGTCCAGCTCGTCCATCAGCTCCAGCGCCAGGGCCGCGCCGGCCGGGTTCACGCCCAGGTCACGCTGCAGCCGCACGGCCACCGTGGCGCGGTGCAGGTGCACGCCGGTGAACCGCCACAGCTCCGGGGCCGGGCCGACAGGCGCCAGCAAGCCTTCGTGCACCAGGTCCACGATGAGGTCCGACTGCGCGGCGCATGCCCGGCAGAGGTCGTCGAGCGTGAGTTCATCCTGCTCTTCCAGGATGAAGCCGGCGAGGTAGCGGGTAGGGGTGTTCATGCCTTGCCTCCGGGGTTTTGCAGGCCGGCGCGCGGCCTGAAGGCCTTGAACGTCGCTGCCATGTTTTCATACGCTTTCTTTGCCGCCTCCGTATCGGCGGCCGGCAGGACGACCTGCAGCACAAAGTAAAAGTCCCCGGGCGTCTTGCCCGGCAACCCGCGCCCCTTGAGCCTGAGCTTGCGCCCGCTGGCCGAGCCCGGCGGGATTTTCAGCTCCACCTCGCCCGTGGGCGTGGGCACTTCCACCTCGGCGCCCAGTGCGGCCTCCCAGGGCGCAACGGGCAGGGTCATGTACACGTCATGGCCTTCGGCGCGGTACAGGGCATGCGGCAGGAATTCCACATCCAGGTAGAGGTCGCCGGCGCTGCCCTTGCCGATGCCGGGCGCACCCTGGCCCGCCAGGCGGATGTGCTGGCCGGCGCGTATGCCCTTGGGAATCACGAATTCGATGGTCCGGTCCTGCATCGTCACGCCGGTTTCGTCCTCCATCGGCATGCGCAGCTGCAGCTTGCGCGTCGCGCCGCTGTAAGAGTCGCCGATATCGATCTGGATTTTGGCGTGCTGGTCCTGGCCGTGCATGTCAAAGCCGTGGCCGCCGCGCATGCCGCCAAAGCCGCCCCGACCTTGCGGCTCGCCGCCCATACCGCGGAATATGGCGTCGAAAAAGTCGCTGTGGTCGAAACCTTCGGCACCGCCAAAGTGGCCGCCGGTGGCGCCACCCGAAGCCCGCCCCGGGTTCCAGCCCGGCGGCGGACGGAAGTCCTGCCCGGCCTGGTAGTCGGCACCCAGCTGATCGTAGGCGGCGCGCTTTTCAGGGTCGCGCAGCACCTCGTAGGCTTCGGCGATTTCCTTGAAGCGCGCCTCGGCGTTTTTTTCCTTGCTGACGTCAGGGTGGTATTTGCGCGCCAGCTTGCGATGGGCTTTTTTGATCTCGTCGGGCGTGGCGCTGCGCTCCACGCCCATGACCTTGTAGTAATCCTTGAATTCCATGAAACACTTTCATCAGGGATGGGTTAGGTGCCAGCCATCTTGGCGCATAAACGCCAGCCTGGCTGTCAGCCAAATACGTCAGGTTTTATATAGGGGCGGCGGCCTCAGGGTCAACCCGGGGTAGCGCTGGAGTTGCGCCCCTACTGCGCGGGCCCGGCGGTCCCTATCATGGCCGGATGATTTCCAGCACCCCCCGGACAGCACTTCGCATCCTGTTTGACGCCCAGCACCAGGCCAGCCGCGCCCAGGCCGAAGTGCCGCTGGCACTGCGCCGGGACCGCCTGCTGCGCATACGCGCCTTGCTGGACGGGCACGGCGCCGAGCTGGCGCAGGCCGTCAATGCCGACTTCGGCGTGCGCTCGCCGCAGCTCACCGAAATTGCCGACATTTTTGTGCTGCGCTCGCTGCTGTCCAGCACGCTCAAGCACCTGTCCCGCTGGATGAAGCCCGTCAAGGTGCGCACGCCGCTGTACCTGCAGCCCGCGCGCGCCTACCTGCAGCGCCAGCCGCTGGGCGTGGTGGGCGTGATCTCACCGTGGAACTATCCGGTGCAGCTTTCGCTGGGCCCGGTCATCACGGCGCTGGCCGCAGGCAACCGCGTGATGCTCAAGCCCAGCGAACTGACGCCGCGCACCTCGGCCCTGCTGGCCGACCTGATCGGCCGGGCTTTTGCGCCTGATGAGCTTTGCGTGGTACAGGGCGACGGCCAACTGGCCGCCGAATTCGCCGGCCTGCCGTTTGACCATCTGTTCTTCACCGGCTCCACCGCCGTGGGCCGCAAGGTTGCCGAGGCCGCCGCCGCCAACCTGACACCGACCACGCTGGAGCTGGGCGGCAAGTCCCCCTGCATCATCGATGCCTCCTGCGACATCGACAAGGCCGCCATCAAGATCGCGCACGGCAAGCTGCTCAACGCCGGCCAGACCTGCATCGCGCCCGACTATGTGCTGTTGCCGCAGGGCAGCGAAACGGCTTTTGCCGAGGCCTTTGCCCGCGCCGTGGCAACCCTGTTTCCCACCATCACCGGCAACCCCGACTATGCGGCCATCATCAGCCCGCGCCACCTGGAGCGGCTGCAGGCGCTGCTGGCGCAGGCCGAAGGCGAGGGTGCGCGGCTGCAGACCATGGCCCCAGGTACGGCCGGCGTGGGTGTGGCATCGCGGCAGATGGCGCCGGTGCTGGTGTTCGACACGCCCGCCCATTCAAAGCTGCTGAGCGAGGAAATCTTCGGGCCCATACTGCCGGTGATTCCCTACACGGCCATCGACGAAGCAATCCGCTACGTCAACGCCAGGCCGCGGCCGCTGGCGCTGTATTGGTTCGGCACCGACACCGGCTCGCGCGACCATGTGCTGGCGCGCACCGTGAGCGGCGGTGTCACGGTGAACGACACGCTGATGCACATCGCCCACGAAAACCTGCCCTTTGGCGGCATCGGTGACAGCGGCTGGGGCGCCTACCACGGTGAAACCGGCTTCCTGCGCCTCTCCCAGCAAAAGCCGGTGATGCTGCAGTCTAGGTGGGCGCGCGGGGATTTGTTCTACCCGCCGTATGGCAAGCGCTTCGAGCAAGTCATGGGCTTGCTCAAGCGCCTGATCTAGCGCTGGGCCGTCAAGGCGCCGTCCCGAACACCTGCGTCCAGTAAATCCCCTGGCTGCTCTGCCTGTTCACCACAAAGGCGGCGCCCATTTCGCTGTAAGCCGGCGACATGATGTTGGCGCAATGGCCGGGGCTGTTCATCCAGCCGCGCATGGCCGCATCGGCGCTCAACTGGCCGGCGGCGATGTTTTCGCCAATGGCATCCCAGGCGTAGCCGGCGCGCGTGGCCCGGCCGTCCACCGTGCTGCCGTCGCGGCCGGTGTGGCTGAAGTAGTTGTGGCGCGCCATGTCGCCCGCATGGGCGCTCGCAATGCCGCTCAACGTGGGGTTGAGCCGCAGCGGCGGCGCCGGCGCGAACGCCTTGTCGCCGCAGCGCTGCGGCCGGGAGCGCGCTTCGTTGACCAGCGCCAGCACCCGCGCCTGCACCTCTTCGGCCTGCGCGGTGGCCGGCGGCGAAAAGGGCTCGGCCAGCAGCACCCAGGTTTGTGTGCCGCGCTGGTGAAAGCCTGCCTCCAGCAGTTCAGCGTGCATGGCCGCGCCGCAAGAGCTGCCGAGCGCCTTTGGCGTCAGGGCCGCGGCCCCGCTGGCGCCCCGTATCGTGATCAGCATGGTGCTGAGCGCACGATAGTCCACGGCTTTGAGCGCGTCATCAGTTTTGCGGCCGCCCGCGACCAGCGCCGCGGCCTGCGACAGCGCGGCATTTTCACGCAGCGGGGCGGCCGGGCGGCCGCCTTTTGCACAGCCTTGCTGGCGCAAGGCGTTCAGTGCGCGCAGCAGCGGCGGGTGGCCTTGGGTGGCGGGCTGCGCTTGCGCCAGGCCGGCGGCGGCCAGCAGAAAGGCCAGCGCCGCGCAGCAGGCGGTGCGCGGCCATCCGATTTGCGCTTTCGCCAGCCTGCTCAGGATATGCATGGCCCATGATAGCCAGCTGGGCCGCGCACCCGCCGCAGGCTCCCGGCGTCGGCGGGGCGAAAGCCGATAAGATATTTTTCAAAGAATCCGAACCCTTTTGGCATCGGCAGGCCTCTTTGTCAGCATCCACCACAGCCAAGGAGTTCCCGATGTTTTTCCTGCAACGAAACCTTCCCGCCTGGGAGCGGGCCCTGCGCCTGGGTGGCGCGCTGCTGCTGGCCTGCGCCGGCCTGCTGTGGCTGCCGGCCGGCTGGCCCATGGCGCTTGCCCTGGCCGGCGCGGCCGGGTTGGGCCTGACGGGTGTTGCCGGGTTTTGCCCCGCTTGCGCGCTCGTCGGCCGCAAGCCCGCGGCCAAGGGCAAACCATGAAAGCCAGCGCCCAACTGGTCGATGCCGCACGGGGCGGCGATACGCAAGCCATCGCCGAGTTGCTCACGCAATGCCAGCCCGACCTGAAACGGTTCGCCCGCCGCACCTGTTCCACCGCCGAGGATGCGGAAGATGCGGTGCAGGCCGCGCTGTGGCAGCTATACCGCAAGATAGGTGCGTTGCGCACGGCGGCGACTTTCGCTGTCTGGCTGTTTCGCATTGTCGAGCGCGAATGCTTTCGCCTGTTTCGCGGCCGCAAAGGCGCGCAGGTCGACGATGGCGCCGATGTCCAGGCCGTCGCCGCGCCGGCGCTGCCGCTGGACCTGCGGCTGGATTTGAGCCGCGCCATCGCCGCCTTGCCCGAAGCCTGGCGTGAGGTGCTGATCCTGCGCGACGTTGATGAGCTCACGGCGCCTGAGGTGGCGCAGCAGCTGGGACTGAGCGTGGCCGCGGTCAAAAGCCGGTTGCACCGGGCGCGCGCCATGGTGCGGGAGCGCTTGATGGCCAGCGGCTACTGGAACAAGGACGGTGGCATGGAGGGTGCGCCATGAGCGCCGGCTACCAGTCACCTTCGGACCTGCAACTGGCGCCCGCGTTCGCGCGGCTCGCACCTGCTGAAGCCCAGGCCTTCCTGGCCTACGACCATGCGGCCAAACGCGAGGGAGGCCATCTGGAGCCTCGGGTGCGCGAGCTTGTCTCGCTGGCGGTGGCGCTCACCACGCAATGCGGCTATTGCCTGGACGTGCACACCCGGGCGGCGAGAAAGTTGGGCGTGACGCGCGAGGAGCTGGCCGAGGTCGTGCTCGTCGCCGCTGCCGTACGGGCGGGCGCCAGCGTGGGCCACGGCCTGCTGGCCCTGCGCCTGTTTGACGAAGGTGAGGGTGCGTCTTCCGCCGCTGGCTGAAAGAATAGAGAACGGAGAACAGGCAAGCGTCTTGGCGCCCCCTTAGAATGGCCTCCAAAATAACCTGGAGGGGTGGCCATGCCTTTTGTCGGATTGGGATTGCATTTCATTGTGGCGGTGTTTTTCGCCGTCCATGCGTTGCGTAGTGGCCAGCAGCTGTACTGGCTGATCATCCTGTTCTCCTTCCCCCTGCTGGGCAGCATCGTCTACTTCCTGGCGATCTACCTGCCGGACTCGCGGCTTGAACGCGGCGCGCGCAAGGTAGTGGCCGCCGCCGCGAAAACGCTCAATCCCACGCGTGAGCTCAAGGAGGCGCATGCCGCCTTCGACTACACGCCGACGGCGCAGAACCAGATGCGGCTGGCCGCGGCCTTGCTGGAAGCCGGCCAGCCCCTGGAGGCCGCCCAGAGTTACGATGCTTGCCTCAAGGGCCCGTTCGCGTCCGACCTGGAGATCCGGCTGGGCGCGTCGCGCGCCTATTTCGCCTGCGAACGCTATGCCGAGGCGATTACCCACCTCGAGTTCATCCGCAAAACCGACCCCGCTTTCCGCGCGGAGCAGATTTCGCTGCTGCTGGCCCAGGCGCTGGCGGGCGCCGGCAGGGGCGTTGACGCCAG
The DNA here is from genome assembly GCF_047303325.1 of Polaromonas sp. CT11-55. Taxonomy (NCBI): domain Bacteria; kingdom Pseudomonadati; phylum Pseudomonadota; class Betaproteobacteria; order Burkholderiales; family Comamonadaceae; genus Polaromonas; species Polaromonas sp. CT11-55. The sequence goes on from NZ_JBKBEX010000024.1 coordinate 24,667, forward strand.
GGCGGAATTCGAATCCGCAGTGGAGCGTTTCGGCAGTTTCGAAAGCCGCGCCGAATATGCCATCTGGGCCGCGACCGCCGGCGACACCGCCACCAGCGCGCGCCTGCAAATTGAACTGCAGCGCTCCATGGAGCGCTGGAACAGGCACACCCGGGAGCTCAACAAGCCCTTGCTGCGACGGCTGAATGCGGCGTTTGACCGGCGCTGAAGAACGCATAAGCGGGCCTTGTCGCTGACCGGCATCGCATGCGCCTGGGCCGCCCCTCGCTGAAGGTCCGCCTGCTGGTGATGCTGGCGGTGGTTCCCTTGATCACCTGGTTCGCGGTCAAGCCCGTGCGGGTGGTCGCGCCAACCCTGGCGGGCGTGAGCTGCCTGAACGCGTCGGTCTGCGTAGACGACCCCACCCGGCAGGTAGAGGCCGCCGGCCTTTACGCGGAGGCCGTGGCTTTTGTGCCGGAGCTGCTGGGCCCTTTCAAAGGCAAACCCCGCGTCATTTTTTGCGCGACGCAAGCCTGTGCCGAAGCGTTCGGCCTGGGTGCGCGCGCGGCGGTCACTGTGGGCACCTGGGGCACGGTGATAGGCCCACGCGCCTGGGAATCCTTTTTTGTGCGCCACGAACTGATCCACCATGCGCAGGCCGAGCGCATCGGCACCTTGCGCCTGCTGTTCAAGCCGCAGTGGTTTGTGGAGGGCATGGCTTATGCGCTGAGCCAGGACCCGCGGCAGCCGCTGGCCGAGCCCTATGAAAGCCAGCGCAGGCAATTTCTGGCCTGGTATGGCGCCGTCGGCAAGCAGGGCCTGTGGCAGGCGGCCCGGGAGCTTTAGGCCCGCTGCACTTATTTCTGGAAGTGGCTGGGCGGCTGGCCCATCGCCGCCTTGAACATCGCGGTGAAGGCGCTGTCGCTGGCATAGCCGCTGGCCGCCGCCACGGCGCTGACCGACAGCCCGCGCGTGAGCAGGGGCAGGGCGTGGGCCAGGATGGCCTGCTGGCGCCACTGCTGGTAACTCAGGCCCAGCTCGTCGCGAAACAGCCTGGCCACGGTGCGCTCGCTGGCGCCGATGTCCGCCGCCCATTCGGCCAGAGTGGCCCGCTCGGACGGCGCGCGCAGCACCGCTTCGCACAGGGCGCGCAGCCGCTTGTCGCCGGTTTGCGGATGCGGCATGGGAACGCCCAGCGCCTGGATGTCCGCATGTGTGAGTTCGTCCAGTACCAGGCCGCTGAGCAGTTGCTCGCGCGAGGCACTCAGGGGATGTCCGGGCGAGGCGGCATCCAGTGCACTGATCGATTCGCGCAGCAACGGCGACACCACCAGCACGCGGCAACCGCTCCAGCCTTTGGGCGTGGCGCTGGCATCAATGTAAAGCGTGCGGAACTCGGCGGCTTCCAGCACGGTGATGTGGTGCTGCGCGCCGGGCGCGATCCACACCGCGCGAGAGGGCGGCACGATGTAGGTGATCTCGCCGCCGGCGCCATCGCTTTCGGCCGTGACCTGCACGACGCCGGTGGCGCAGTAGGCCAGCTGGGCCCAGGCATGGGAATGCGGTTCGAAGTGCGTGTCCGCCGGCATGGAGCGGGCGCGCACACGCACCGGCCGCTTGGGGCTGGGGGTGAAGCTGTCGGTGTCGCCCACCGGCATGAGGCGCAGGCTGGTGTTACGCGGCATGCCGGATCGCGGTTTCGGTGGCTTGCGTGGGTTTGTCTGAAATTCGATGAATCATGGCCATTTGTCGCATTTCAGCAGGCAAGGCCAATACTACGATAGCGCCATGAATACTTCAAGCACTGCGGCCGCCGGCAACGCGATTTCGCTCAAGCAGGACGCCAGCGTCATCGGCCTGGTCGGTACTGCCCACCTGATCAGCCACTTCAGCCAGTTGCTGCTGGCGCCGCTGTTTCCCTGGCTCAAGGAAGCCTTCAATGTCAGCTATGCCGAACTCGGCTTCCTGATGACCCTCTTTTTCGTCACCTCTTGCGCGGTGCAGGCGCTGTCGGGTTTTGTGGTGGACAAATTCGGCCCACGCCCCATCCTCTTCGGTGGCCTCACTTTGCTGGGCCTGGCGGCCTTCGGTTATTCCATCAGCACCAGCTACTGGATGATGGCCGGCTTTGCCGTGATCGCCGGCGTAGGCAACGGCGTCTTTCACCCGGTCGACTACACGCTGCTCAACCGCAAGGTCAGCGCGCCGCGCCTGGGCCATGCCTACAGCGTGCACGGCATCACCGGCAGCCTGGGCTGGGCGCTGGCCCCGGCCATGCTGGTGCCGCTGACTTTCGCTTTTTCATGGCGCGTGGCGCTGACCTGCGCGGGTGTGCTGGCTTTCGCGGTGCTGGCGGTGCTGGTAGCCAATCGCGACAAGCTGACCTTGACCGTCACGGCGCCGGCCAAGGGTGCGCCGGCGGCCGACAGCTCGCTGGGCTTTTTGAAAATTCCCGCGGTCTGGATGTGCTTTGCCTTTTTCTTCTGGTACGCGATCGTGCTCAGCGTGGTGCAGGCCTTCGCGCCCGAGGCCGCGCGCCACCTGCATGAGGTGCCGCTGCCGTTGGTCGCCATGTGCCTGACCATCTATATGGTGTGCAGCGCCGGCGGCATGGTGTTCGGCGGTTTTCTCGCCTCGGACCCGGCGCGCTGCGAGCGCATCGTGGGCGTGGGTTTTGGCGTGGCGGCCGTGTTCGCGCTGCTGCTGGCCCTGGGCAGCTACCCCGCCTGGGTGGTGCCTGTGCTGTTCGGCGTCATGGGTTTTGCCTCGGGCATCGCCGGGCCCTCGCGCGACCTGCTGGTCAAGCGCTCCACGCCTGAAAACGCCTCGGGCCGCGTCTATGGCGTGGTCTACGCGGGCCTGGACATAGGTCAGGCCGTCTCGCCGCTGGTCTTCGGCGCGATGATGGACCACGGCCAGTACCGCGGTGTGTTGCTGGGCCTGGCGCTGATGCAGGCTGTGTTGATCGCCAGCGCCTTCAATGTCCGCCGCGTGCGCCGCACGGCCCTGCCGGCAGCGGGTCAGCTGCCCACGGCCGTCTAGAAAACCGGGGCCAGGCCGCGCCCTGTGTGCGCGGCAACAACGGTTTTTGGGGGGAGTTGTGCGCGCCCATGGCCTGAAAAGGAGGCCAGGCCTATACTGATTTGCATGACTTTAAACCGGCATGCGATCACGCTTTCCACTCGCGCCTTGCTGGGCGCCGCGGGCTTGCTGCTGCCTTTGCTGGCCGCCGCGCAGATCGCGCCGCTGAAGTACGAATTGACCGGCGACCTGGGCGGCGCCGTCTACGGTACACAAAGCGTGATCCGTAGCAAGGGCAATGAAACCCGTTTGCTGCCCTACGGCTTTTTTGACTATGGCCGCCTCGCCGTGCGCGTGGACACCCTGAGCCTGAAGACCGTGAAGTTCGGCTACGGCTACCTGGAGTTCGCGGGCCGTGTCAGCCAGGACGGCTGGCGAGCCGACACTGCCGCGCTGTCGGGCCTCAAAGACCGCAAGACCCCGATCCCGCTGGGCATAGGCACTTTCCAGGAAACGCCTTATGGCGCCTTGTTCCTGAATGCCTTTGTTGACGCCAACAAGTCGCACGGCAGCCTGCTGGAGGCCACTTACGCGGCGGAGTTCAAGCTGGGAAGCTGGTCCTTCTTCCCGCAGCTGGGGCTGGAGTACAGCAACGCCAAATACAACAACTACCTTTATGGTGTCAGCGCGGTGGAGTCGGCCGCCAGCGGCTTCTCGGTCTACAACGCCGGCGCCTCGACGTCCCCGGTGCTGGGGCTGGGCGTGGACGTTCCGCTGGGCGAACCCTGGACACTGACCATGCAAGTGCGCCGCAAATGGCTGGATTCCTCGGTGCGCAACAGCCCGCTGATCAGCCGCCGCACGCAGGACACTGGCTTTATCGCCGTGTCTTATCGCTTCAGGTAAGCGGTCCCTCGAGAGCCCCTTCTAAACCGCCGATTTGTGCCGGGTTATGCAGGTGTCCAGCACCTCGCCGCTATCGCGCTGCCACCAGTTGCCGGTCGAAAAAATCTCCACTTCGCTATAACCCGCAAAGCCCTGGGCCTCCACCCAGCCGCGGATTTTCGGGATGTCGATCACGCCGTCGCCCATCATGCCGCGGTCGTTGAGCAAATCGGTGGTCGGCGTCAGCCAGTCGCAGACGTGGAAGGCCAGTAGCCTTTCCTTGCCGGCGCGCCGGATCTGGGCTTCGAGCTTGGGATCCCACCAGACGTGGTAGACGTCCACCGCCACGCCTAGCGCGCCGCTTCTGGCGGGATCCAGTGCATCGCAGACGTCCAGTGCATGTTCCAGGGTGTTGATGCAGGCGCGGTCGGCCGCATACATGGGGTGCAGCGGTTCTATCGCCAGCGGCATTTTGCAGGCCTTGGCGTAGTCCAGCAGGGCGGCGATACCGTCATGCACCTGGCTGCGCGACAGCGCGATGTCCTTGTGCGCCGCCTTGCCGGTCAGCGCGCCGGGCAGGCCGCCCACCACCAGCACCAGGCAGGCGGCATTCAGCTCGCAGGCCTCGTCGACGGCGCGGCGGTTGTCCTCGTGCGCGGCCTTGAGGCCCGCCGCATCGGCCGCGGGGAACATGCCGCCGCGGCAGTAGCCCGAGAGCTGTAGCCCATGGGTTTTGACCAGCTTTGAAATGAGCGGCAGGCCGGCGGCCGCCACCTGGTCGCGCCAGGGCGAGATCGCGCGTATGCCGCGCGCCGCGCAAGCTTCGAGGATGTCCGTGAGCGGCTGCTCGACGCCCCGGCTTTTGCGCACGGTCGCGGTGTTGATGGAGAGCCAGCGGTGGTCTTGGGAGAAATTTCTCATGGCGAAGTTTGATTCGGGTCGGTGGGAGGCAGTTCGGTTTTGCGCCGGCGCAGTTCGCGGATGATGGCTGCGTTATCGAGCTCGCCGTCACCGGCGGCGACCGCCGCGCGCAGCAGGGCCGCATGCGCTTGCGACAAGGGCAGCTCTTGCCCGGCGGCTGCGGCGCTGTCAATCATCAGGCTGAGGTCCTTGAGGTGCTGGCGTATGCGCGACTGCGGCGCGAAGTCGCCCTCCACCATCATCCGGCCCTTGGCCTGCGCCGCGCCGGAGGTCGCCGGGCTGGCCAGCACCAGCGCCAGGAATTGTTCGGGCGCGATACCCAGGCTTTCGGCAAAGACCATCCCTTCAGCCAGCGCCGCGCGGTTCAGGCCCAGCACCAGGTTGGTGGCCAGCTTGGCCCTGGCCCCCATGCCGGCGCCGCCCACGTGGAAACGCTGGCCGGCCATCGCGGCCAGCACGGCTTCGCACTGGCGCAGCGATTCGGTTTCGCCGCCCAGCAGCAAGGTGGCCTCGCCCGCAGCGATCTGCTGGCTGGAGCCCGAGAGCGGCGCTTCGATAAAGGCAATGCCGCGCGCGGCCAGGCGCGCGGCCAGCGCCTCGAGTTCATGCGGCGTACCGGTGGAGCAGTCGATGATGCTGCGAACGCCGGGGACGGACAGCAGGCCTTCGGACCCCTCGACCACGCTGAGCACATCAGCGGTATCAAACACGGCCAGCACCACGCGGGAGGCCGCACCGGCGACCTCGGTGAGAGATGCGGCGACACGGCCTCCCTTGGCCGCCAGCGCGGCGCGGGCTTCTTCGCGCAGGTCATAGCCCGTGACCTCAAAGCCGGCGGCCATCAGGCGCCGCGCGAGCGCCGTGCCGACCAGGCCCAGGCCGACGATGCCTATGGAGTCTTTCGCAGCCATGGTTTCACGCCGCGAGCGACGCGCCTCCGCAGATCTGGATGTCCTGGCCGGTGATGGCCGCGGCATCCGGCGAGAGCAGGAAGGAGACCAGCGCGGCGATCTCCGCCGGCCGTATCAGCCGGCCAAGCGGCGGCAGCTTGGGCGGGGTGTTGGCGCGCGCCGGGTCGGCGAGCATGGCGGTTTCGGTGGCCGCCGGAGACACCACATTGACGGTTACGCCCGAAGCCGCGGTTTCCGCGGCCCAGCTGCGCGCCAGTGCCACGAGAGCCGCCTTGGTCGCCGCATACTGGCTGCGGCCGGCCATGCCGCGCGCCACGCGGCTACCGACCAGCACCACACGGCCTGCGCCGGCCTGCGCCATGGCGGGAACCACCAGGTTGGCGATGCGCGTGACCGCATCGACATGCAGTTGCCACATCAGCCGTGAATCCTCGCTGGACAGCTCACCCAGCCGGCCCACGCGCAGCACGCCGGCGGCGTGGACCAGGGCCTGCAAGGCGCCGGCCGAGCGCACGGCCTGCTCGGTGGCCTCGGCATGGCACAGGTTGACTGCGGTGGACGAAAACGCCGGGTGCACGATGCGCGCGGGTGCGACGTCCAGGCCTATCACATCCCAGCCCTGGTCCAGCAGGGCCTGCGCGATGGCCAGGCCTATGCCCGAGCTGCTGCCCGTGACGAGTGCGCGCTTGACGTCTTCAGCAGCCATGGCGGAATGCCTTATTCGACACGGATGTTGCCGTCCGTGATGATTTTCTGCGAACGCGCCATGTCGGTGTTCTGGAATTTCGCGAAATCATCCGGGGTGCCGGGTGTGAGCACCAGGCCTTGCTGTATGAGTTTTTCGCGCATTTCCCCGGCCAGCGCCTTGCTGGTTTCGGCGTTGAGCTTGTGCGTGATCTCAGCCGGGAGTTTGGCCGGCGCCCAGAGGCCGTACCAGCTGTAAAACTCAAAGCCCGGAATCGTCTCGGCCACCGTCGGCACATCAGGCAGGCTGGGTGCGCGTTTGTCGCCGGTGACGGCGACGACGCGCAGCATGCCGCTCTTGTGGTACTGCAGCGAGCCGAGTATGGGGTCTATGAAACCGTCGATCTGGCCGCCTATCAAATCCTGGAAGGCGGGTGCCGTGCCCTTGTAAGGCACGACGGTGTATTCGATGCCGCCGGCGCGCTTGAGCAACTCGGTCGAAAGATGGCCCGCCGAGCCTATGGAGCCGACCGCGAAGGTCATTTTCCCGGGGTTGGCCTTGGCGTAGGCGATCAACGACTTCACGTCGGTGACCGGCAGGTTTTTGTTGATGGCCACCGACAGCGGCGCCTTGGCGACCAGCGAGATGGGCGTGAAGTCCTTGACCACGCCATAGGGCACGGACTTCATGGTCATGGGCGCGGTCGTGAAGGTGGAGGCATTGAAGAGCAGGGTATAGCCGTCCGCGGGCGCCTGCGCCACCAGACCGGCGCCTATGGTGCCGTTGCCGCCCGCGCGGTTTTCCACCACAAAGGGCTGGCCCATTTGTTCGCCCAGTTTCTGCGCGAGCTGTCGGCCCACCGCGTCCAGCGTGCCGCCGGGCGGGAAGGGGATGATGACCTTGACGGGGCGGCTGGGATAGGCCTGCGCGGCGGCGCCAAAGGCCGCAGCCGCGAGGCCGGCGGCCAGGCAGGCTTTGAGGAAGTTGCGTGTCTTCATGCTTGTCTCCAGATGATTTATTTATGAGTGATCCGGCAGGAATAGGGCAACGGGGGGCGTCACTCCACTCCGTGCAGCGCAAGCAGGGTTTTCATGCGCCCCACTGCCAGCTCGGGTTGCTCCAGCAGGTTGGCCACATCGGCCAGGCGGAATAGTTCCGCAAAGTGCTGCAGCGAACGCGTGCTCTGCTGTCCGCCCACCATGGTGAAGTGGCTCTGGTGGCCGTTGAGCCAGGCCATGAAGACCACGCCGGTTTTGTAAAAACGCGTGGGTGCGGCAAAGATGTGGCGCGACAGCGGCACGGTGGGGCCCAGGATGGCGTGGAATTTCTCCACGTTGCCTTGTGCCAGTTCACCGAGTGCGGCGCTGGCGGCCGGTGCGATGGCGTCGAAGATGCCCAGCAAGGCATCGCTCTGGCCGTGCGTTGCTTCCTTGCCGAAGCCGTCGCCGGCAATCAGCTCGGCGTAGTTGAAGTCGTCGCCGGTGTACATGCGCACACCGGCGGGCAGCCTGCGGCGCATCGCGATTTCCTTGTCCTTGTCGAGCAGCGAGATCTTGATGCCGTCAACCTTGCCGGCATGTGCCTCGATGATGCCCAGTGCCGTGTCCATGGCGCGGTCCGGATCGGGGTTGCCCCAGTAGCCCGCCAGGGCCGGGTCGAACATGTCGCCCAGCCAGTGCAGCACCACGGGTTGTTTTGCCTGGCGCAGGATGCGGTCGTAGACGCGCTCGTAGTCGGCCGGGCTTTTGGCCACGCGGGCCAACGCGCGCGAAGCCATCACGATGAGCTTGCCGCCCAGCTTCTCGATGGCCTCCATCTGCTCTTCGTAACCCGCAATGACCTCATCGACGGTCTTGACGTTTTCCAGCACCAGGTGGTCGGTACCGCAACCGGAAGCAACGAGCGCACCCGGCACGTCTTTGGCCGCGTCCAGCGAGCGGCGTATCAGCTCCAGCGAGGTCGGCCAGTCCAGGCCCATGCCGCGCTGCGCCGTGTCCATGGCCTCGGCCACGCCCAGGCCCAGCGACCACAGGTGGCGACGGTAGGCGATGGTGGTGTCCCAGTCGATGGCGCAGGCCAGCCACGGGTCCACCGCCGCCAGCGGGTCGGCCACCACATGCGCGGCGGAATAGGCGATGCGGTTGAACTTCAGCCCTGCGGCGGGTTTGATGGGTGTGCTGCCGCGCAGCGTGTAGGGCTTGAGGCCGCCGCTATCGCCGGCATGGGGCAAGGTCAGTGTCAGTGCCATGGTGTGCCCCTCAAACCTTCAGCGGCGGCACGTCGATCCAGCGCCGCTCTTTCCAGCTTTGCAGGGCCGCCTCGACCAGCTGCACGCCCTTGGCGCCTTCGGGCAGCGTCCACTTGTAGGGTTCGTTCTCGACCACGTGGCGTATGAAGTGCTCCCACTGGATCTTGAAGCCGTTGTCATAGGTTTGCGAGTCCGGCACTTCCTGCCACTGGTCGAAGAAATTCATCATCTGCTTCTCGTCGGGGTTCCACACCGGGCGCGGCGTGGTCACGCGCGACTGGGCGCGGCAGCTCGAGAGGCCCGCCACGGCCGAGCCGTGCGTGCCGTCCACGTGGAAGGTGACCAGGTCGTCGCGGCGCACGCGGGTGGCCCAGGACATGTTCATCTGGGCGATGACCGGCTCGCCGTTGTGGCCCGTGAGTTCGGCCGTGGCATAGGCCGCGTCGTCGGCGGTGGCCTTGTAGGGCTTGCCGGCTTCGTCCCAGCGTTCGGGGATGTGGGTGGCGCCTATGCAGGAGACGGACTTGACCTCGCCGAACAGGTTGTCCAGCACATAGCGCCAATGGCACATCATGTCCAGGATCATGCCGCCGCCGTCTTCGCTACGGTAGTTCCAGCTCGGGCGCTGGATCGGCTGCAGGTCGCCCTCGAACACCCAGTAGCCGAACTCCAGGCGTACCGACAGCATGCGGCCGAAGAAGCCCGCGCGGCGCAGCATGTCGAGCTTGCGCAGGCCGGGCAGGAAGAGCTTGTCCTGCACCGCGCCGTGTTTCAGGCCGGACTTTTCGGCCAGGCGGGCGATCTCGACGGCCTCGTTGAGGTTGGTGGCGATCGGTTTTTCGCAGTAGACATGCTTGCCGGCGCGTATGGCTTTGGCCAGCAGCGTCGGGCGCATCTGCGTGGTGCCGGCATCGAAGAAGAGGGTGTCGTCCTTGCTCTTCAGCGCCTCGTCGAGGTCGGTTCCCCAGCGCGAAAGGCCATGGGCCTTGGCCAGGGCCTCGATCTTTTCGGCGTTGCGGCCGATCAGGATGGGGTCGGGCATGACCTTGTCGCCGTTGGAGAGCGTGACGCCGCCCTGTTTGCGTATCGCGACGATGGAGCGGATCAGATGCTGGTTCATGCCCATGCGTCCCGTCACGCCGTGCATGATGATGCCAAGCCGTTGTGTGCTCATAAGTACTCCTTGTTGCCTTGTTCAATAAGAGGAACGCATCGCGTCCCAGGAAATATGGCCGCCGGCCTGGCCGGTGCCGAAACCGGGGCTGTCGAGCGAGCCCAGCGCGATCTGCCCGCTCTTGATGCGCAGCCGCACCGCGTCGAAGCTGTATTCGTACAGCGTGTCGTGCGCCAGCAGCAGGTTTTGCTGTTCGTCTTTGGGCGCCGCCATCAGGCCGTTGACGTAGTGGTGGCCGTTGCGCTCCACATGCTCCAGGCCCAGCCAGCCGACCAGCGCCAGGTCCTGCTGCACGCCCAGGCCGGCCTGCATGGTGAGGTCTTCCCCCGAGAGAAAATGGTGCGCGCCGGGCGTCTCGGCGTTCCACAGCGCGCAGCGCGCGGCGTTGATGATGGATTTGTAGAAACCTTTGCAGCTTTTGCTGGACACGCCGCTGTAGCCCAGCCGCCTGGCCTGGACAAAGGCGTCCAGCGTGGCGTCGGATTCATCGACCAGCAGGGGAATTTGCCTGGCCAGTGTGGAGACGTCCTGCGCCAGCGCCTGGTCGCGGCGCAGCGGCTGCTCCACAAAAGCGGTGCGGGCCAGCAGTGGCGCGAGCTGAGGCTCCGAGGTGAGCCGCGCGAAAAAATCGGCAAAAGCGCCGGCGCTCGCGTACTGCTCGTTGCCGTCCAGCGTGATGACGCGCGCCGTGCCTTCCAGCACATGGCTGATGGACAGGAGGCGCGCCATGTCGGCTTCGGTGTCGCCGCTGAGCTTGATCTTGAAATGGCGGTGGCCGTAGCGCGTGATGGCCGACTCCAGCGAGGTGGGCAAGCCGTCCATGGGTTCCTGCGGTTCGTCGGCATGGCTGATCGCATCGGCCAGCCCCACGGTATGCCGCGCGGCGATCTGTTTGCGCGGCATCTGCCGCGACATGAAGCGCGCCATGTCGAAATCGCGCAGGTCGGCCGCCAGGCCGCTGCCGCGCAGTTCCACACCAGCCGCATTGGCGCTCATGCCGGCGGCAAAACTGCAATCGAGCTTGAGCAGCAGCGCGTCCAGGATCGCGCGGTCCAGCAGCGCCGGGCCGTAGCCGGCGGCCAGCGGGTTCAGGCCGGCGGCCGCGCCGCTTTGGAGCAGCGCCTGGTAGTGCTGCGCGAAATGCTGCCACGCGGTCCTGGCGGAATTGTCGGCGCAATAGGCCGCGCGGGCCGCCAGCAAGGCGTCGCGCAGCTGCTGGAAGTTGTCCTCGTTCGAGAGCGCCGGGTTTTTGTCGAACCACTTCGGGATCATCATCTCCGCCGCGCAGCCCTGCGAAGTCGACCCGTCGGCAAAACGGATGCGGGCCTGCACAAAGACCTGGGGGCACGAATTCACGGTGGCTGCGCCGAAGCGAAAGGGCAGGCGCAGCACCACGTCGCGCTCGGAAAAGCGGATTTCCTCGATCCGGAAGCGAAGAGCCTGGTCCATGAGATTGACGCCTGGTGGCTTGTTCAGTGGTCCAGCGTGCCCTGCGAATAAAAATGCGCGCGCACTTTTTTGGTGTAGACCGCGAACTCGGGCGAGCCCATCATGTCCAGTGTGCGCGGGCGCGGCAGGTCGATGTCGTAGGTCGCGGCGATGGAGCCCGGCCGTTCGCTCATCACGATGACGCGGTCCGACAGGAACACCGCCTCGGGAATGCTGTGGGTGATCAGCAGCACGGTTTTGCGCGAAGCCGACCAGATGCGCTGCAGTTCCAGGTTCATTTTTTCGCGCGTCATCGCGTCCAGCGCGCCGAAGGGCTCGTCCATCAGCAGCACCGAGGGATCGTGCAGCAGCGCCCGGCAGATCGAGGCGCGCTGCTGCATGCCGCCCGACAGCTGCCAGGGGTATTTGTTTTCAAAGCCCTTGAGGCCGGCCATCTCTATCAGCTGCTGCGCCTTGGCCAGGGCCTGCTCCTTGGGCATGTGGCGCATTTCGGCCTGCAGCAGGATGTTTTTGAGCACCGTGCGCCAGGCCAGCAGCACGGCGCTCTGAAACACGATGCCCACGTCTTTCTGCGGCCCGTTGATGGGCTTGCCCGCCAGCGTCAGCGTGCCGCCCGAGATCGGCAGCAGGCCGGCCACCATCTTCAGCAGCGTGCTTTTTCCGCAACCCGAAGGCCCGACGACGGAGATGAATTCACCCTCGCGGATCGAAAAATCCAGCGGCTTGAGCGACTCGACGGGGCCGTCCTTGGTCTGGTAGGTCTTGGAGACACCGCGGGCTTCTATTAAATGGTCGTTGGGCATGAATGCGATGCGCCTTCTTCAGTTCGCTGGCAGGAAGTCCAGGCTCACATAGTCTTCGGGCTTGCCGCGTGTGGAGGCGTCCATGCCGCCGTACTGCACCAGCAGGTCCAGCGAATCGCTGACGTTTTTCATGGTCACGCGGAAGGGGCGCTGGTTGGCGGTTTCCTTGGTGTGGTAGAGCGCCGCGCTTTGTTTCATGCCCACGATCAGCGTGTCGCGCACGCCGGCCTTGGGGTTGGCTTTGAGCATGGCGTCGACGGCGGCCTCGGGGCTCTTCTCGGCGGCTTCGGCGGCGCGCGTGGAGGCGCGCATAAAGCGTTTGACGAGGTCGGGGTTCTCGGTCAGCAGGTTTTTGTTGGTGATGATGCCGGAGCTGATCTGGTTGATGCCCGAGTCGGCAAAGCGTATGGGGTGGACCGGCTTGCCGGTAGCGTCCTGCAGCTTGATGGCCTGGTCCATCACATAGCCGAGCAGCAGGTCGGCCTGGCCGTTCATCACGGCATTGAGTTTTGTCTGGCCGTCACCCGAGACGATCTTGACCTGGTCGGCCTGGATGTTGTTGGCCTTGAGGAACAGCGGCCACATCTGCGACATCGAGTCGCCCGGCGTGGTGGCCACCGTCTTGCCGATGATGTCTTTGGGTGTCTTGATGTTTTTATCCGCAAAGCCCATGACCGACATGGGGCTCACCTGGAACAGCACGCCGGTGGACTTGAGCGGCGCGCCCTTGGCGGCGGCCTTGATCATGGTGGTGACGTCGATATAGCCGAAGGTCGCCGACTTCGCGGCCACGGCCTGGGCAGTGACGGCCGAGCCGCGGCCTTCCTGGATGTCCAGGTCTATGCCTTCCTCGGCATAGAAGCCGCGTTCCTTGCCGAGGAAAAAGGGCGCGTGCTCGCTGTAGAGGTACCAGTTGAGCATCAGCGTGACTTTTTCGGGTGCCTTGGTCTGCGCGCGGGCGGGCACGGCCAGGGTCAAGGCCAGCGCCAGCGCGCCCGCCGTGGCTGTCAGCAGGGAGGGAAAACGTTTTTTCATGATGTGTCTCCTGGGGTTGCCGTGATGGAACGTGAATAGGGGAACGTGAAACGGATGAAAAGAGGCGAAGGACTCAAGGAACTTAGAACACCTGGCGCTGCGAGGCATGCCAGGGAATCATCAGCCGCTCGACCAGGTCTATGGCCGCGAACAGCAGTACGCCTATGGAAGACAGCACCACCAGCGCGGCGAACATCAGCGGCAGGTCGAAATTGCCGTTGGCCACCTGCAGCACATAACCGATGCCGGAGTTCGAGCCGACGAACTCGCCGACCACGGCGCCCACCACGGCCAGTGTGATGGACACCTTCAGGCCGCTGAAGATGGCGGGCAGGGCCTGCGGCAGGCTGATCTTGAAAAAGGTCTGCAGGCGGCTCGCGCCCATGGAACGCGCCAGGTCCAGCATGTCGGGCTCGACCGACTTGAAGCCCATGACGGTGGACACCACGACGGGGAAGAAGCCCAGCAGAAAAGCCGAGATGATCTTGGGAAAGATGCCGAAGCCGAACCACACGACAAACAGCGGCGCGATCGCGACCTTGGGGATGCTTTGCGAGAACACCAGCAAGGGGTAGACGTAGGACTCGACGACGCGGGAGTAGGCGATCACCATGGCCAGCGGGATGCCGATCAGGATGGTGAGCGCGAAACCGCCCAGCGTGGCCTGCGTGGTTTTCCAGCTTTCGCGCAGCAGGCGGCTCCATTCGGAGATCAGTTGCTCCACGACCTGCTCGGGACGGGGAATCAGGTAGGCCGGGATCTTGAAGACGCGTATGGCGATATCCCACAGCACCAGCAGCAGGATGATCAGCAGGAAAGGCCTGAGCGCCGGTAACAGCAGCAACTTGCGCAGCATCGGATAAGTCTCCTGGTTGCCATGCGGCATGGCGCCGCAGGCCGGCACGTCCGTATGTAACTATATGGTGAATTGTTGAGGCTGGGCCGGGAGGCTGTCAACCGCCCCTAGGGAAACCTCGGGGGTGGGCTGGCGGGCTCGCCGCGCTCAGCGCATCACGTAGCCGAGCACCATGTCCGTCATGTGCGACAGGCGCTGGGCCATGGCTTTGGGGGCGCGCAGATCGCGCCCGAAGATGGTCGAGAGCGTCTGGTTATTGGAGAGATAGAAGTAGCAGATCGAGGCGATGGAGATATACAGCTGGATCGGGTCTATGCCGGCGCGGAACAGCTCCTGGCGGCGCCCGCGCTCGAGCACCGTGTCCAGCATCTGCACCAGGGGCGAGTTCATCTCCTGGATGCGCGAAGACTTCTTCAAATGCGCCGCGTTGTGCTGGTTTTCACTGTTGAGAAGCGAGATGAACTCGGGGTGCTCGAGGTAGTAGTGCCAGGTGAAGGAGACCAGTTCGCGGATCGCCTCAACCGGGTCCATTTCATCGAGGTGCAGCTTCTGCTCGGCCGCGCGTATGTCGGCGTAGGTGTTCTCCAGCACCGCGAGGAAGAGGTCGTCCTTGCTCTTGAAGTAGTAGTAGATCAGGCGCTTGTTGATGTCGGCGCGCTCGGCGATGCGATCCACCCGGGCGCCGGCCAGGCCGTAGAGCGCGAACTCGTCGCGCGCCGCCAGCAGTATGGTTTGTTGTGAGCGGTCCGCGTCGCGTGAGCGGGGTTCCTGTGCGGAAGAAGAAGTGGCTGCCATGTTGCAAATTTAACTGTTTGGTGAATTAATGCAAGCCCGGTAACCCGGGTGGCAATGAGCGGGCGTCGCGCACGGGCACTACCGCTGCCGGCGCCGTCGCCGCATAATGAAGCAGGCCCAGGCCATTCTCGCCGGGCTGCAACGCAAGCCAAGGAGGCCGCCATGACCAATTCGAACACGCCCAAAGACGGTGATTTCGCGCACTGGATTGAAGAGAAATCCGAAGCGCTGAAGTTTGAGCTTGGCGAAAAATTCCCCGTGCCGCCTACCATCCTGGTCTCCCCCACGGTGCACGCCGAAACTGGCCGGCAAAAGCTCGAGGAGGTACTGCTGGAGCACGAAGAGCCGACCCAGGAATTCCTCGACGAACTCGCCGCGCTCGAAGCGGCCCCGCCACTCAGCGACGAAGAGTTGGCCCGCCAGGCCCTGGCCGCCGGCGGCGGTGATGGCGACGCGGCAACACCGGAATAAGCGCAGCGTCGCGCGCGAGGCTGGGCTCTCTTCATTCCAGCAGGGGCCGCAGCGGCTCCCCTAGGGGGAGCGTGGGTGTCGTATCCAGCACAATAGGCACATGACTGCACAACTTGCCGGCCACCTCCTCGTTGACTGCCTTCTGGCCCAAGGCGTTACCCACGCATTCGGTGTTCCCGGTGAAAGCTACCTGGCCGTGCTTGACGGCCTGCATGCGCGCCGGGACAAGATCCAGTTCGTCACCTGCCGGCAGGAGGGCGGCGCGGCTTTTATGGCCGAGGCCCACGGCAAGCTGACCGGCCGGCCCGGCGTGTGCATGGTCACGCGCGGCCCGGGCGCCACGAATGCCTCCATCGGCGTGCACACGGCCTTCCAGGACTCTACGCCCATGGTGCTGCTGGTGGGCGACGTGGCCAGCGATTGCCGCGACCGCGAGGCCTTCCAGGAGGTGGACTACTTCAATTTTTTCGGCCCCAGCACCAAGGGCTTTGCGAAGCGCGTGGAGCGCATCGACGAAGCCGACCGCATTCCCGAATACGTGGCGCGGGCGTTTGCCACCGCGATGAACGGCCGCCCCGGCCCGGTGGTGCTGGTGCTGCCTGAGGACATGCTTACCCGCATGACGTCCGCGCAGCCGCTGCCGCGCGTGGAGGCGGTGCAGGCCTGGAGCGACCCGGGCTCGCTGCGCACGTTGCGCGAGATGCTGCTGAAGTCCGAGCGGCCGATGATCATCGCGGGCGGCGGAGGCTGGACGCCGCAGTCGGCGCAGGCGCTGCAGCGTTTCGCCGAAAACTGGAAGCTGCCGGTGGGCAATGCCTTCCGCTTCCAGGACACTTTTGACAATCACCACCCGCTGTACGCCGGCGACGTGGGCATAGGCCTCAATCCCAAGCTGGCCGCGCGTGTCAAAGCCAGCGACCTGATCATCGCCATAGGCCCGCGCCTGGGCGAGATGACGACCGGCGGCTACACGCTGCTGCAGGCGCCGCGCCCCGCGCAGAAACTGGTGCACATCCACGCCAGCGCCGAGGAGCTCAACCGCGTCTACCAGGCCGACCTGGCGATCAACGCCACCATGAATGCCGCCGCGCGCTCGCTGGAGGTGCTGACGGCGCCGGTGAGCGTGGCCTGGGAAGCCTGGACGGCGTCGGCGAACGAGGACTACCTGGAGAACCTCAAGCCCACACCCTCGGCCAACCTGCCCGGCGATATCGACATGCCGGCCATCGTCGGCCTGCTGCAAAAGCATTTGCCGCTTGACGCGGTGCTGACCAACGGTGCGGGCAACTTTGCGAGCTGGGTGCACCGCTTCTTCAAACACCACGGCTTGGTCAAGGGCC
Organism: Polaromonas sp. CT11-55; assembly: GCF_047303325.1. Classification (NCBI taxonomy): domain Bacteria; kingdom Pseudomonadati; phylum Pseudomonadota; class Betaproteobacteria; order Burkholderiales; family Comamonadaceae; genus Polaromonas; species Polaromonas sp. CT11-55. The sequence continues at coordinate 41,240 of NZ_JBKBEX010000024.1, forward strand.
ACAAGACACAGCTTGCGCCCACCGTGGGCGCCATGGGTTACGGCGTGCCGGCCGGCATCGCGGCGGCCATCACGACGGGCAGGGTGGCTTTCACCATCGCGGGCGACGGCGATTTTTTGATGAACGGCCAGGAGCTGGCCACGGCCGTGCAGCACGGCGCCAAAAGCATCATCGTGCTGCTCAACAACGGCATGTACGGCACCATACGCATGCACCAGGAAAGGGAGTACCCGCGGCACGAAAGCGGCTCGCGCCTGAACAACCCGGATTTCGCCGGCCTGGCGCGCGCCTACGGTTATGCCGGCGTGCGCATCACGCGCACCGCCGAGTTCGAGGCCGAGCTGCTGGCGGCACTGGAACGCAAGGAGGGCACGGTGATCGAGGTGATGCTGGACCCGGAAGTCATCACCACGCGTGGCACGCTGTCGTCCATCACAGAAAGTGCGCTGGCCCGGGCATCGCAGCAAGCGCAGCAGTAGCCCTAACAGCGTGCATAAAAAAAGGCCGGGATAACCCGGCCTTTTTTGTGGGCGGCGGCTTCATGATGAAGCCGCCTTGCGCACCAGGGATTATTCCTTGATGTCCACAGCGTAGAAGTTGTGGCGGCCGAAGGGGCTGTTCTTGTAGCCGATCACGCTCTTGCGCACGGGCTTCAACTGCACCGCGTGGGCGATGGTGAACCAGGGAGCTTGCTCCTTGAAGATGACCTGTGCCTGCTGGTAGAGCTTGTTGCGCTCCGCGGGGTTGGTCACGGTCTTGGCTTTCAGGACCAGGTCTTCATAAGGCTGGTAGCAGAACTTGGCGATATTGGAGCCGCTGGCGGACTGGGCCGAAGCGCAGCCGAGCAGGGTGTACATGAAGTTGTCAGGATCGCCGTTGTCGCCGGTCCAGCCCAGCATGCCCATCTGGTGCTCGCCGGCCTGCAGGCGCTTGCGGTACTCGCCCCATTCGAAGCTCTTGATCTCGGCGGTCACGCCGACCTTGACCAGGTCAGCCTGCATCAACTCGGCGATGCGCTTGGCATTCGGGTTGTAGGGGCGCTGCACGGGCATGGCCCACAGGTCGGTGGTGAAGCCGTTGGGGTAGCCGGCCTGGGCCAGCAATTTCTTGGCGGCTTCGGGGTTGTACTCGTCGTCCTTGATGGCGTTGTTGTACGCGGCCATGGTCGGCGGGATCGGGTTCTTGGCGGCAACGCCGGTGCTCAGGTACACGCCCTCGACAATGGCTTTCTTGTTGATCGCCATGTTGATGGCCTTGCGCACGCGCACGTCGTCAAAAGGCTTCTTGGTCGTGTTGTAGGCCATGTAGCCTACGTTCAGGCCGGCTTGCTCGACGATGGTCACGTTCGGGTCCTTGCGGATCGCGTCCAGGTCGGCGGGATTGGGGTAGGGCATGACCTGGCATTCGTTCTTCTGCAGCTTGGCCCAGCGAACCGATGCGTCAGGCGTGATCGAGTACACGAGGTCGTCGATCTTGGCCTTGCCGCCCCAGTACTGCGGGAAGGCCTTGTAGCGGATGATCGCGTCTTTCTGGTACTGCACCAGGTAGAAGGGGCCGGTGCCGACCGGATCCTGGTCGATTTTTTCCGGCGTGCCGGCCTTGAGCATGGCGTCGGCGTATTCTTTGGACTGCACGGCCGCGTAAGGCATGGCCAGGTTGGCCAGGAAAGGCGCTTCCGGCTGGTTCAGCGTGATCTTGACGGTGAGGTCGTTGACCTTGTCCACCGACTTGATCAGCTTGGGCATGCCCATGTCGCTGAAGTAGGAGTGATTCGGGCTGGTGACCTTGAAGAAGGCGTTGTCTTCCTTCCACTGGCGCTCGAACATGAACAGCACGTCGTCGGCGTTGAAGTCGCGCGTTGGCTTGAAGGCCTTGTTGGAGGCGTGCCATTTCACGCCCTTGCGCAGGTGGAAGGTGTATTCCTTGCCGTCGGCGGAAATGTCCCACTTCTCGGCCAGCCCGGGAATCACCTTGGTGCCGCCGTATTCGAATTCCACGAGGCGGTTGTAGACGGGTTCGTTGGCATCGAACGAGGTACCCGTGGTGTTGACGCCAGGGTAGAAGTTCTCGGGGCTGCCTTCAGAGCAGAACACCAGCGTCTTTGCGGAGACGGGTGAAAGTGCCAGCAGCGCTGGCAGGGCGACGGCGCACAGCAATGCGCGCTTGACCGGGCGTAGCCGGCTTGCACTTGGTTTGGTCTGAATCATTTGACGATCCCTTTGGAGGTTAATGCTGCTTTGCAGCGGGGCTTGCGGCCAGATTGCACAACATTTGTGACGTTGTGCGCCCTGGTCATTAAAAAACGTGGCCTGAAACCGGTGCAAAAGAGCATGGTTTCAGGTCACGCAGTGAGAAAGTTTTCAGCATAGTGGCACGCAACCTGCCGGTCCGCAACCTCGCGCAGCTGTGGCCTTTCGGCGCGGCAGCGGTCGGTGACATGCGGGCAGCGGGTGGAAAAGACACAGCCGGTGGGCGGGTTCAGCGGCGAGGGCAGCTCGCCCTTGAGCACGATGCGCTGCCTGACGCCGGTGCTGCCGGCCAGGCCCGGCGTGGAGGCCAGCAAGGCCTGGGTGTAGGGGTGCAGGGGCCGGTTGAACAGGGCGTTTTTCTCGCCTTGCTCGACCGCGTGGCCCAGGTACATCACCAGCACGTCGTGGGCGATGTGGCGCACCACGCCCAGGTCGTGTGAGATGAACAGGTAGGCCAGACCCATGGACTGCTGCAGGTCGGCCAGCAGGTTGAGCACCTGGGCCTGGATGGAGACGTCCAGCGCCGAGACGGGCTCGTCGGCCACCACCACGGTGGGGTTGAGCATCAGCGCGCGCGCGATGGCGATGCGCTGGCGCTGGCCGCCCGAAAACATGTGGGGGTAACGGTCGTAGTGCTCGGGGCGCAGGCCCACCATGGCCAGCATGGCGCGGGCCTTGGCGGAGCGCTCCTCGGCATTGAGGCTGGTGTTGATTTCGAGCGGCGCCTCCAGGATGGCGCCGATTTTCTTGCGCGGGTTCAGCGAACCGTAGGGGTTCTGGAACACCAGCTGCACGGCCTTGCGCAGGCCCTTGCGTTCTTCCTGGGCGCCGTTCACCGCATCGATACCGGTGATGGTCAACTCGCCACCGGTCGGGGTTTCGATCAGCGAGACCATGCGCGCCAGGGTCGACTTGCCGCAGCCCGACTCGCCGACGACGGCCAGCGTCTTGCCGGCATGGACCGAGAAGGACACGCCGCCGACGGCCTGCAGGTGGTCGGACTTGCGCATGAAACCGCGGCGGATCTCATAGACCTGCCTGAGGTTTTTGGCCTCGACGACGGGGCCGGTTGGCGCGGTAGCCGGGGTGGTGATGGCGGCGGTGCTCATTGCGCGGCCTCCACCAGCGGGGTGTCGCGTTCGATGTTGGCCTGCCGGCTGGGATCGCCCAGCGGGTAGTGGCAGCGCACCATGCCGTCCTTCCAGGCGCGCAGCAGCGGGCGCTCGTTGCGCGAATGCTCGGTGGCGTAGGCGCAGCGCGGGGCGAACAGGCAGCCCTTCGGCCGGTCATAGAGGCCGGGCACCATGCCGGGAATGGTCGCCAGGCGCGCGCTGCCGTCGCTGCGCTCGGGCAGGGCCGACAGCAGGGCTTCGGTATAGGGGTGCTGCGGCGTGTTGAAAAGGGCGTGCGCGGCCTGCTCTTCCATGATCTGGCCGGCATACATGACCGCGATGCGTTGCGCCATTTCGGACACCACCCCCATGTTGTGGGTGATCAGCACCAGGGCCATGCCGCGCTCCTTCTGCAGGCTGCGCAGCAGGTCCAGGATCTGCGCCTGGATGGTCACGTCCAGCGCCGTGGTCGGTTCGTCGGCGATCAGCAGGCGCGGGTTGCAGGCAATCGCCATGGCGATCATCACGCGCTGGTTCATGCCGCCCGAGAGCTGGTGCGGGTAGGCCTTGAGCCGGGTTTCGGGCGAATTGATGCCGACCTGCTCAAGCAGTTCGATGGCCTTGCGCGTGGCGGCTTTTTTGTCCATGCCCAGATGCAGGCGCAGGGTTTCGGTGATCTGGAAGCCGATGGTGAAGCAGGGGTTCAGGCTGGTCGTCGGCTCCTGGAAGATCATGGCCACGTCTTTGCCGATGAGCTTGTTGCGCTCACCCTGCGAGAGCTGGAGCAGGTCGTGGCCGGCGAAGCGCAGCTTGTCGGCCTTGACGCGGCCGGGGTAGGCCACCAGGCCCATCAAGGCCATCATGGTGACGCTCTTGCCAGAGCCGGATTCGCCGACGATGCCCAGGACTTCGCCTTCTTCAAGGGACAGGCTGATGCCGTCGACGGCGTGCATGACGCCGTTTTGCGAGGGAAATTCAACAGAAAGATTTTCGATTTCAAGAAGGGCCATGGTTAGGTCCTTTCACAGTGAGGAAATTTGGACAACAAGCTGCTTTTGGCGGCGGTCCAAGGGTATGGCCAGTGGCCGCGCGGAACCGGCTTTGCCGGGCCGCAGCGGCCGCCCCCTGGAAGGGGGGAGGCGGCTACACGAAGTGAGTCCGCAACGGGGGTCATCGTTTAAGTTTCGGGTCGAACGCGTCACGCAGTCCGTCGCCCAGCAAATTGAAGGCCAGCACAGTGATCAAAATTGCGAGGCCGGGGAAGGTAACCACCCACCAGGCGCGCAGCACGAATTCGCGGGCATCGGCCAGCATGGTGCCCCATTCGGGGGAGGGCGGCTGAGCGCCCAAGCCCAGGAAGCCCAGGGCGGCCGCGTCCAGGATGGCGGTGGACACGCCCAGCGAGGCCTGCACGATCAGCGGCGCCGTGCAGTTGGGCAGGATTTCGCTGAACATCAGGCGGATGCGGCTGGCGCCGCTCATGCGCGCGGCGGTCACGTAGTCGCGCGAGGTCTCGGCGATCACCGCGGCGCGCGTGATGCGCACGTAGTGCGGCAGCACCACGATGGCCACGGCCAGCATGGCGTTCATCAGGCCGGGGCCGAGGATGGCCACGATCACGATGGCCAGCAACAGGCTGGGCAGGGTCAGGATGATGTCCATCAGGCGCATCACCGCGATCTCGAAGATGCCGCGGAAAAAGCCCGCCAGCAGGCCCAGCACGGTGCCGACGATGACCGACAGCGCCACCACGGCCAGGCCTATGACCAGCGAGAGGCGGGCACCGTACATCAGGCGGGACAGGATGTCGCGGCCTATGGCGTCGGTGCCCAGGGGGTAGGTCCAGGAGCCGCCCGCCTGCCAGGCCGGCGGCTTGAGGAACACCGAGTTGTCGGTGATGTTGGGCGCGTGCGGCGCCAGCAGCGGTGCGAACAGCGCGACCAGCAGCACGCCAACGACGATGGCCAGGCCGATGACGGCGCCGTTGTTGGCGCTGAAGTAGTTCCAGAATTCGCGCAGCGGGTGCGGCGGCGCGGGCGCGGTAGCGGGTTTCAAGGTGGCCGTGCTCATCGCTGGTGCCTGATGCGTGGGTTAATGATGCCGTAGGTGATGTCCACCAGCAGGTTGACGGCCATGACGATGGCGCCCAGCAGCAAGATGCCGCCCTGCAGCACGGGGTAGTCGCGGCGGCTGATGGCCTCGATCAGCCACTTGCCGACGCCCGGCCACGAAAAAATGGTTTCGGTCAGGATGGCGCCGGTGAACAGCACGCCGACCTGCAAGCCGATCACGGTAATCACCGGGATCAGCGCGTTGCGCAGCGCATGCAGGGCCACCACACGCAGGTTGGAAAGCCCCTTGGCGCGCGCGGTGCGGATGTAGTCCTCGCCCAGCACCTCCAGCATGGCCGAGCGCGTCATGCGCGCGATCACCGCCAGCGGGTTGGTGCCCAGCACGATCATGGGCAATATCAGGTGCGAGGCCGCCGACCAGAATGCGCCCTTGTCGTCCGAGAGCAGCGAGTCGATCAGCAGAAAGCCCGTGGTGGGCTCGATGAAGTACTGCACCGACAGCCGGCCCGAGACCGGCGTCCAGCCCAATTGCACCGAGAACAGCAGGATCAGCAGCAGGCCCCACCAGAAAATCGGCATGGAGTAGCCCGTGAGGGACACCCCCATGACGCCGTGGTCGAGTATGGAGTTTCGCTTGACCGCCGCCAGGATGCCGGCCGGTATGCCGATCAGCAGCGCGAACAGGATGGCGCACAGGGCCAGCTCGATGGTGGCCGGAAACAGCGTGAGGAACTCGCGCAGCACGGGCTCCTGCGTGATCAGCGACTTGCCGAGGTCGCCCTTGAGCACGCGGCCGATGTAAATGCCGTACTGCACCATAACGGGCTTGTCCAGGCCGTATTCCTTGAGCAGTTGGGCATGGCGCACCGGATCGATGCCGCGTTCGCCCGCCATGGTTTCAATCGGGTCTCCCGGCACCATGCGGATGAGGAAGAAAGCCAGTAGCGTCATCCCCAGGAAGGTGGGAATGATCAGGCTCAGACGGGTAAAGATGAAGCGCAGCATTATCGCGAGAAGCAAAAACGCGGGATGCTAAAGCAGCGTTCAGCGTGTGCAGGGAAATTTGCGTCGCGAAGGCGACAGGCGGGGCGTGCGGAAGTATCCGCCGCCCCGGTCTTCAAATGCAGTGGCATCAACATGGGGAATCTTGTCTTGTCTAGTCAGGCCCGGGGCAGTGCCGCGGGGAATTTTTTATCTTAGCAACATTAGCTTCATTTTTCGGTATTGCCGCCGCCGGCGGGCTACCGAGTAACCCTATGGCATCAGCACGCCTACAGCGGCGCTTGCGGCGCTAATGAAGCCTGCCTGGAAGGCAAAAAGAGTAATGCAGGATGCGTGCCAGAGGGCGTGTGCGGCGCTTCGGTGCGGGATCACGCAGGCACAAAAAAAGGCCGGTGAAACCGGCCTTTTTGAAATCGGCAAAAGCCGATTACTTGACGTGCTTGCCGATCAGGCCAGCCATCTCGAACATCGACACTTGCGCCTTGCCGAAAACGGCGCGCAGTTTTTCGTCGGCGTTGATCATGCGCTTGTTGATCTTGTCCTGCAGGCCCTTGGATTTGATGTAAACCCACAGCTTGCTGACAATCTCGGTGCGTGGCAGGGGCTTGTCGCCCACCACGGCTGCCAGTGCGGGGCTCAAGGTCAGCGCTTTCATGAACGCTGCATTGGGCGTGCGCTTTTTGGCGGGCGCTTTTTTTGCTGCTGGCTTTTTGGCCGCAACCTTCTTGGCGGGAGCTGCTTTCTTCGCGGCTACCTTTTTCGCAGGCGCTGCCTTTTTCGCAGGAGCCTTCTTCGCTGGAGCTGCTTTCTTCGCAGCTACTTTCTTTGCCGGAGCAGCCTTTTTAGCAGGCGCTTTTTTAGCCGGAGCTTTTTTTGCAGTTGCCATGATTGATTTTCCTTCTAGAAGTTGATAAATCACCACCCGGATAACTACTTCCTTGTGGCAATGCGGATGCTACTGGAGAAAAACGCAGTTTCCTAGCGAAAAACCACTTTATTTGCGCCTGGATGTTGCAGATTTACCTCTGAAAATCAGGAAGACGCCCATGAGAATCACGCCGCAGGCGGCCCATTCGCCCCCTGTGACCCGCTCTCCGGCGAAAAAAGCGCCCAGGAAAATCGCGATCAAGGGGTTCACAAAGGCGTAGCTGGTGGCCACCGCGGGCGAGGCATTGGCCAGCAAATACAAGTAGGCGCTGAAGGCGATCAGCGAGCCGAACACCACGAGATAGAGCCAGGCGAGCAGCGCCTCGGGCTGCGCCGGCCAGTTCGCGGCGGCCTCGCGGTGTTCACCCAGTGCAAGAGAAATCAGCATCAACACCGCGCCGCCGCACAACATTTCGCTGGCAAAACCGGCGGGACCGTTGGCCAGCGGCAAGCGCGTGGCGGACAGTACCGAGCCCAGCGACCACAGCAGCGTGGCCCCCGCGATGCAGGCGAGCCCCACGGGCGCAGCGCCGAAACTCGCGCCCCGCACCAGCATCAACACGCCGGCCAGGCCCACCGCCATGCCGATGAATTCCAGCCGGCTGGGCCGCTGGCCCAGCAGCAGGCCCCAGGCCGACACCAGCATGGGCACGATGGCGATGAAGGTGGCGATCAGGCCCGAGCCGATGTGGACTTCGGCCGAGGCCGTCAGCCCCATGCCGCCGCCCAGCATCAGCGTGCCGATGACGGCCGCATGGACCCATTCGCGCCGGCTGGGCAGCTTGTGCCCGCGCGCCAGCACCCAGGCCATCAGCAGCACGCCGGCCGTCAGAAAGCGCGTGCCCATCTGGAAAAACGGCGGAAAGCTGAGCAGCGCGAAGCGGATCGCCAGGTAGGTCGAGCCCCAGACCAGGTAGCAGGCGAGCAGGGCGGGGATCAACAGCGCCGGCGCCTTGCCGGCGGCGGGTGAGGAGAGGGTGGTGGAGGTCATGCCGGGATGTTAGGTTGCCGAGCGCACCCAAGCCATGCAAAATTAACGGCAAAACCGAACCGGCCTTTGAATTTAAAGCTTGAAACCCACCATGACCGAAACCACCGAATGGGACCACTACGACAGCCGCATCCTCGGCGAGCTGCAGCGCGATGCGCGCATCACCATGGCCGAACTGGGCCGCCGCGTGCACCTGAGCCAGCCGGCGGTGACCGAGCGCGTGCGCAAGCTCGAGCTGGGCGGCGTGATCAAGGGCTACCGGGCCGAGGTCGACCTGAGCCGCCTGGGCTACGGCATACGCGCCATCGCCCGCGTGGGCCGGGTCGAATACGCCCGCGTCGTCAAGCTGATCGAGCAGACGCCCGAGGTGATCAATGCCTACAACGTCACCGGCGAGGACAGCTGGGTGCTGGAAATCGCGGTGATCGACGTCGCCCACCTGGATGCGGTGGTGACCAAGTTCTGCATCCTCACCGAGACCTCAACGTCCATCGTGCTCAATGCGCCGCGCGAAAACGCCGTCGTGCTGCCGGCGCGGCGCGAGGACATCAAGCCGGTGATCAAGAAGGTCACCGGGAAATAAGCCCGCCTGACCCTGCCTGGAGTCAGCCCTTCAGGCCCTTGTAAAGCATGTATGCGGCGAGAACGTACAGGATGCTCGCAAACACCCGCTTGAGCTTGCCCACCGGCAAGTTGTGCGCGGCCTTGGCGCCCAGCGGCGCCGTGAGGAAGCTGCACACGGCGATCACCAGCAGCGCCGGCAGCCAGATGTAGCCGAAGGAGTTGGCCGGCAGGTTCTGCACGCTCTGGCCGCTGATCACATAGCCCAGCACATTGGCCACCGCGATCGGAAAGCCCAGCGCGGCCGAAGTGGCCACCGCGCTGTGGATGGCCACGTTGCACCAGGTCATGAAGGGCACGCTGATGAAGCCGCCGCCCGCGCCGACCAGGCCCGACAGAAAGCCGATAAAGCCGCCGGCCGCGAACTGGCCCGCCGTGCCCGGCATCTGCCGCGTCGGTTTGGGCTTTTTGTCAAGGAACATCTGCGTGGCGGAAAAGCTCACGAACAGGCCGAAGAAGATCGCCAGGTAGGAGCCCTTGAGCAGCGCGAACACGCCCAGGCTGCCGATGATGCTGCCGATCACGATGCCGGGGGCCAGCCGCTTGACGATGTCCCAGCGCACCGCGCCGCGCTTGTGGTGCGCACGCACGCTGGAAATCGAGGTGAAGATGATGGTGGCCATGGAGGTGGCGATCGCCATCTTGACGGCCAGGTCTGGCGCCACGCCGCGATTCGACATGATGATGGTGATGAAGGGCACCATCAGCATGCCCCCGCCTATGCCCAGCAGTCCTGCCAGAAACCCGGTGCCCACGCCCAGCAAGGCCAGTTCAACAATCAGGAGGGGTTCAAGCATCATGAGGCGTCGGGAATGTGGGCCGCGGGCCTGCGGCGCTTCGCGGGAAGCGCTGTCGCACGCGGTGGGGTTGGGGGGGGAGAAGGCGGAGTGCGCAAGGCGATGGCGGGAATAAGGTGTCTGCGAGTGCCACTGGACCGTCATCCTGAACCAGGGGTTCAGGTGGGCGAGGGCAGTCGGGTTTCGGGTTCGTCTGACGCGAGACGATCACACCTGCCGGACAATTTACCAAGCCCGTGCTCAAAGAGCATTGGTTCAAGGAAATATAAAGCCCAATGCGCATCGCAGACGTCTTCATTGTAGGCCTTTGTGGCCGTGCACGGAGTGACGCGAAGGCATTTGCGGCGGTATGCGGGGGCAAAGGCTGCGGCCGATGCGCGCCCGGGGCTTCAAAGCAGGCGGCCGTCTATGCCCAGGGCGGTGTCCAGACGCTGCAGCAGGGCCGCGAGCTGCGGGCTCTCGGCATTGCTGGTGGCGGCTGTGTCGGCCGGCGCGGCCGCCGGCACGGGGGCGGCGCCCGGCGTGCGCTCGGGAAGCTCGAAGGCCAGGTTCAGCGCCGCCAGCACGGCGATGCGGTCGCGCGCCTTGATTTTTCCGGCGTCGCGAATCCGGCACATGGCCATGTCGACGCGGTTGACCGCGTCCAGCATGCGTGCGTCGCCGTTTTCGGGGCAGCCCAGCAAATAGCTTTGGCCCATGATCTGTACTTCGAGCTGCTTCATGACTCGCTTCCCGCGGTGGTTTTGTGGCCGTGGCCGCTGCTTTCGGGCAGGCGCTCGAGCAGGGCATCGACACGGGCGCGGGCAGCGCCCAGGCGCGACTTGAGGGAGTCGCGCTCCTGCGTGAGCAGGCCGACCTGTTCGGCCAACAACTCGTTGGTGCGCTGCAATTCCTCGTAGCGCAGCAACAGGCGCTCGACGCGTTCGGTGATCTGGTCGATTTGGGTTTGGTTCGCCATGGCAAGCCCGATTGTAGGGTTTGCGGCCTGAACTGGGGAAGGGCCGCGTAGAATCGCCCCTGTTGGTGCCCGCAGTGTGGTTCACATGCTGCAGTTCAACGGGAAGCAGGAGAGCGTCAAAGCCAGGCATATCGGGCCAAGCCCGAAGGCCGGCGCCCAGACCTTCAACCTGCGCTGCCCCCGCAACGGTAAAACGGACGAATGCGCTTTCCCGGCCTCACGGCCAGGGCGCATTCAGCTTTCATCATCAGCCACTGAGCGCCTTGAACAAGCGCTTGGGAAGGCGATGGAGGCGGTTCCGTCAGCCCGGATACCGGCCAACAAGGTGAACGCGCACGTCCAGTCCCTGGACTGGGTGTTTGTAACGCTCACACACCGGCGGGGAAGCCGGTGAGGGCCCATTGCTGACTGTTGATTCATGAAAACTGCTCCCCACGCACGCCTGGCCGTGCTCCCGACGGCGCTGGCCGCCGCATTCCCGATGGCCTTTTTGGCCCTTTTGGCCGCATCTCCCGCCCTGTCGCAAACCACTCAAACCGCGCAGGCCGCCCAGGCCGTTGTTGCGCCCCAGCTCAAGGAAATGGTGGTGAGCGCCACGCGCAGCGCCCAGCCCATCGGCGACGTCGTTGCCGACGTCACCGTCATAGACCGCGAAACCATAGAACGCGCCGGCCCGGTCGGGCTGGCCGACATCCTGGTGCGTGTGCCGGGCATACAGATCACCCGCAACGGCGGCACGGGCGCCAACACCAGCGTGTTTGTGCGCGGCGGGGAAAGCCGCCACACCCCCGTCTTCATTGACGGCGTTCGGGTGGAGTCGCAGGCGACGGCCGGCGGCGCCTCCTGGAGCAACATTCCGCTGTCGCTGATCGACCGCATCGAGGTCTTGCGCGGCCCCAGCAGCGCCGTCTATGGCTCGGACGCCGTGGCCGGCGTGATCCAGATCTTCACCAAGCGGGGTGAAGGCCCCTTCTCGCCCTCGGTATCGGTGGGTTACGGTTCCTACAACACGAGCCGGGTCGAACTCGCCGCCAGCGGCTCGGCAGGCGCATTCGACTATGCGCTGGGCTTGAGCCAGGGTCAAAGCGAGGGCTTCAACGCGCGAACCATCGCGGGCCAGAACCCAGATGCCGATGGCTACAAAAGCCTGGGCGCCAACGCCAAGCTGGGTTTGCAGCTCAACCCCGACCACCGCATTGAAGCCAACGTGATGCAAAGCCACACGGACTCCCAGTACGACGGCGGCCCCACGCGCGACTACCGCCGCATCGCCGACCTGCAGACCCTGGGCCTGCAGTGGGAGGCCAAATGGTCCGATCGCTACACCACCAGGCTGGCCCTCACGCAAGGCACCGATTCCGGCGAGGAGGGCCTGAACGGCTCGACGCCGCAGATCTCCTACGACAAAAGTACCATCAGCACGCTGCTGTTCCAGAACGAATACCGCCTGGGCGCCCACCTGCTGAGCGCCGCGCTGGAAAGCCGGCGGGACGTGTTCCGCCTGGTCGGCTCCGCGGTCATACCGGGAGGCGCGGGTGTGCTCAACAAGGACCGCTCCCTGGACGGTGTGAGCCTGGGCTACGGCTGGAGCGGCGGCGCGCACACCGTACAGCTCAACGCCCGCCACGACAGGGACAGCGAATTCGGCGGCAAGACCACAGGCTCCGCGGCCTACGCCTTTGCGCTCACGCCGCAGTGGAAGGTGTCCGCTTCCGCGGGTACCTCGTTCCGCGTTCCCACGCTGTACCAGCGCTTCAGCATCTACGGCACCTCGACCTTGAAACCCGAATCCGGCCGAAGCGTGGAAGCGGCGCTCAAATACAGCCAGGGCACATCGCAGTACGGCATCACGGTGTACCGCAACCGCCTGACCAACCTGCTGAGCTTTGTCACGGGCAACGGCCCCTGCATCAACGGCGGCCCGCCGATCGTGCTGTCCAACCGCGGCTGCTATGCCAACACCGCGCAGGCCGAGTACACCGGGCTGACGCTCACGGCGGCCGAGACACTGGGCAATGTCCGCGTCCACGGCTCGCTGGATTTGCAGAACCCCAAGAACCGGATCACCAACCGCACCCTGCAGCGCCGTTCCCGCCAGTACGGCACGCTGGGCGCCGAAATGCCGCTGGGCGGCTGGCAACTGGCGACCGACCTGGTGATGGCCTCGCACGCCTTCGACAGCGACGCCAGCAACGTGGTGCTGCCAGGCTATTCGGTCATGAACTTCAGCGCCACGACGGCGTTGTCCCCTGACTGGAAACTGGTGGCCAAGCTGGAGAACCTGACCGACAAGATTTACCAGACCGCCAACACCTATGCCACCGCCCGGCGTAACCTCTACGTCGGTGTGACCTGGGCACCGCGTTAAACCTGAGGCCGTCCATGCAACAAGCCGTCCGCTGTCCCGCCATCCTCGTCGCTGCCCCGGCCTCCGGCCAGGGCAAGACGACGGTCGCCTGCGCGCTGGCGCGGCTGCATGCGCGCCAGGGGCGGCGCGTGCGGGTCTTCAAGTGCGGGCCGGATTTCCTGGACCCTTGCTGGCACGCCCTGGCCAGTGGCGCGCCGGTGTACCAGATGGACCTTTGGATGACCGGCGAGGCCGATTGCCGGGCGCGCCTGCATGAGGCCGCGCAGGAGGTGGACCTGATCATTGTGGAAGGTGTGATGGGCCTGTTTGACGGCGAGCCCAGCGCGGCCGACCTGGCGCAGCGCTTCGGCTTGCCGGTGCTGGCGGTGGTGGATGCCTCGGGCATGGTGGCGACCTTTGGCGCGCTGGCCTTTGGCCTGCAGCACTACCGCCCTCACATGCCCTGGGCCGGCGTGCTGGCCAACCGCGTAGCCAATGCGCGCCATGCGGCCATGCTGCAGGCCAGCGTGGCACCCGAGCAGTGGCTGGGCGCGGTGCTGCGCAATGCCGCCATGAGCCTGCCAAAGCGCCACCTGGGCCTGACCGTGGCCACCGAAGTGGCCGATGCCATGGAGCGCCTGGACGCTGCGGCCGATGCACTGGCCGACACGCCGCTGGGCTGGATGACACTGGCGGATTTGCAGCGCTGGGCGGTGGATTTCGCGGCCCCTGAGGCCTGTGCGCCCCTGGTGCCGGTACTGCGCGGCAAGACGATTGCCATCGCGCGCGACGCCGCCTTCTGTTTTATCTACGCCGCCAATATCGACACCCTGCGCGCGCTGGGCGCCGAACTGGTGTTTTTCTCGCCGCTGGCCGACGCGGCGCTGCCCGCCTGCGACGCGCTGTGGCTTCCCGGCGGCTACCCCGAGCTGCACGCGGAAACGATAGCCGCCAACACCGCACTGCGCGGCAGCCTGATAGCGCACGTTGCTGCGGGCAAGCCTGTATGGGCAGAGTGCGGCGGCATGATGGCGCTGTTTGACACGCTGATTACGCTGGACGGCCGGCGCCATGCGCAGTGGGGTGTGCTGGCCGGCGAGGTCAGCATGCAAAAGCTGCTGGCCGGCCTGGGCCCGCAGCAGCTGCAACTGGCCGGCGGCACCTTGCGCGGCCATACTTTCCATTACTCGACCACGGCCACATCCCTGCAGCCCGTGGCCCGCACCTCGCGGCCCGGCACCACACCGGCGCCGGATGCGGGCGAGGCCGTGTGGCAGCATGGCGCGGTGCGCGCCAGTTATTTCCACGCCTGGTTCCCCTCCTGCCCCGAAGCCGTGGTGGAACTGTTCAGCGCGCCCGCCGGAGTGCCCGCATGAGCGCCGACCTGCTGCATTTCAATCCCGGCCCGCAGCGCATCGTCTGCCTGACCGAGGAGACCACCGAGTGGCTTTACCTGCTGGGCCAGGAGCGGCGCATCGTGGGCATCTCGGGCTATACCGTGCGGCCCAAACGCGCGCGCGACGAGAAGCCGCGCGTCAGCGCCTTCCTGAGCGCCAAGCTGGACAAGATCATGGAGCTGCAGCCCGACTGCGTGCTGGGCTTTTCGGACTTGCAGGCCGATATTGCAGCCGACCTGGTCAAGCGTGGCGTGCAGGTCACCATCTTCAACCAGCGCAGCGTGGCGGAAATTTTTTCCATGCTGTTCCAGCTCGCGGCCATGGTGGGCGAAGCGGAGCAGGGCGCACAGCGCATCGCGCAGATGCAGGCCGGCCTGCGCGTCATGCAGGCGGCCGTGGCGGCCAGGGTGGCTGCCGGCGCGCGCCGCCCCAAGGTGTTCTTTGAAGAGTGGGACAGCCCGCACATCAGCGCGATCCGTTGGGTGTCCGAACTGCTGGGCATCGCCGGGGGCGATGATTGTTTCCCCGAGCTGGCGCGGGAGTCTCTGGGCAAGAACCGCATCATCGCGGACGGCGCCGAGATCATTCGCCGCAACCCCGACATCATCCTGGGCTCCTGGTGCGGCAAGAAATTCCGGCCCGAAAACGTGGCGGCGCGGCAAGGTTGGGACGCCGTGAATGCCGTGCGCCACCAGCAGCTGTTTGAAATCAAGTCGCCCGACATCCTGCAGCCCGGCCCGGCCGCATTGACCGACGGCGTGCAGAAAATGCACCAGATCATCCTGCGGTGGATGGACGCAGAGCAGGCGGGGGCTTTCAAGCCATGAGCACCATGACGATTGCCAAAAGCGAACTCATCCTGGGCGGCCAGAAGAGCGGCAAGTCGCGCCGTGCCGAGCTGCTGGCCGGACGGTGGCTCGCGCAATCGCCCGACCACAGCGCGGTGATGGTCGCCACCGCCAGGCCCTGGGACGAGGAAATGCGCGAACGCATACGCCGCCACCAGCAGGACCGGGCCGAGCGCCTGCCCGGCATGGCGACCGTCGAGGAGCCGGTTCAGCTGGCCCAGGCCCTCATCCAGCACAGCGCCCCCAACACCCTGGTTGTCGTCGACTGCCTGACACTGTGGCTCACCAACCTGCTGATGCCCGCGCCGGGCCTGGAACTCAAAGATCCCGCTCAGGCCGCGCGTGAACAGGCGGGCCTGCTGGTCAAGGCCGTCGCTGCCGCCCCCGGGCCGCTGGTGCTGGTCGGCAATGAAATCGGCCTGGGCGTCATACCGCTGGGCCGCGAAACCCGTGCCTTTGTCGATGCGCTGGGCCTGCTGAACCAGCAAGTCGCCGCCGCCTGTGAGCGCGTGACCCTGATGGCCGCCGGTTTGCCGCTGACCTTGAAAGCTCCTTTGTGAAACGCATCGCCTTTCTTTTGTTTCTGCTCTGCCTCGCCCTGGCTTCGCCTGCGCGCGCGCTGCAGCTGACCGACGACCGCGGCGCGACCATCACGCTGCCTCGGGCGCCGCAGCGCATCGTCAGCCTGCTGCCCTCGCTGACCGAGACCGTCTGCGAGCTGGGCCGTTGCCAGAACCTGGTCGGGGTGGACCGCTATTCCAACTTCCCCGCCAGCGTGCAAAAGCTGCCCCAGGTCGGCGGCGGGCTGGACCCCAACATCGAGATGATCGTCGCGCTCAAGCCCGATGTGGTGCTGCTGGCCACCTCCTCGCGCGCGGGCGACAGGCTGCAGGCCCTGGGCCTTAAAGTGGTGGCGCTGGAGCCCCGCAGCCATGCCGATGTGCAGCGCGTAATGCTCAAGCTGGGCCAGTTGCTCGAAGTGCCCGATGCCGCGCGCATCTGGCGCGCGATCGATGCCGGCGTCTCTGCCGCGGCCCAGTCGCTGCCGCCCAACGTGCGCGGCACGCGGGTCTACTTCGAGGTCAACCAGGGCCCGTATGCGGCGGGGGAGTCATCCTTTATCGGCGAGACGCTCACGCGGCTGGGCGTTAAAAACATCGTGCCGGCCAAGCTCGGGCCCTTTCCCAAGCTCAACCCCGAATACATAGTCCGTGCCAATCCCGACCTGATCATGGTCGGCCAGCGCAGCGCTGACGGCCTGCAGGCGCGGCCCGGCTGGCAAAGCATTCGCGCGCTGCGCGAGCAACGCGTTTGCATCTTCCCGACCGAAGAGGCCAATGTGCTGGTTCGCCCCGGTCCGCGCATGGCCGAAGGCGCGCGGCTGATGGCCCGCTGTCTGACGGATAAGGCACCGGGGGCCAAACCATGATGCAGGCCCGCGTGTGGTGGCTGGTCTGGGCCGGTGTGCTGGGCGCGCTGGCCCTGATGGCGCTGGGCATTTGCGTGGGCAGCGCCGGGCTGGAGAACCTGATCGGGCCTTTGCTCAACCCCGCGCAGGACCCGCCGCAAACCGCGATGGCGCAGCAAATCATCTGGCAGATCCGCCTGCCGCGCACCCTGGGCGCCTGGGCCGCCGGCGCCTTGCTGGGCCTGGCCGGCGCGGTGGCGCAAGGCCTGTTTCGCAACCCGCTGGCCGATCCCTACCTGCTGGGCAGCGCCTCGGGCGCCTCACTCGGCGTGGCGCTGGCGCTGGCCGCTCTGGGCGGCGGCGCCGGCATGCTGGGCGGCAACATGATGAACGGCGGCGTGGCCGTGAGCGTGTTCTCCAGCAGCCTGTGGGTGCGCCTGGGCCTGACCGGCGCGGCCTTCCTCGGCGCCGTGTTCGCGGTGATGCTCACGCTGGTGCTCTCGCGCGGCGTGGGCCACACCCTGCGCCTGCTGCTGGCCGGTGTGGTGGTGGGCGTGGTGCTGGGCGCCATGACGCACCTGGTGCTGTTGTTCTCGCCCGAATCGCTGCAGGCCATGCAGGCCTTCATGCTGGGCTCGACCGCCTTTGTCGGCTGGACCTCGTGCATCCTCATGGCCAGCGTGTGGGGCGTCTGTGTGCTGGCCGCCTGGCTGCTGGCGCGTGTGCTCGACGGCCTGAGCCTGGGCGACGCCACGGCCGTCAGCCTGGGCCTGCCGGTGGCGCCCATGCGCGCGGCGCTGGTCGCGGTACTGGCATTGGCCACGGGCACCGCCGTGGCGCAGACCGGGCTGATCGCCTTTGTGGGCCTGGCCGCGCCCCACCTGGTGCGCTCCGTGGTCAAGACCACGCATGCCCACCTAATGCTGCTGTCCAGCCTGATGGGCGGCGTGCTGCTGATGGCCGCCGACACGCTGGCGCGCGGGCTGATGGCGCCGCAGGAACTGCCCGTGGGCATGCTCACCGCGGTGCTGGGCGGCGGCTACCTGCTGTGGTTGATGCACCGTAGCAGCAACCTGGGGGGAGGGCGCGCCGCATGAACCCCGTAGCCAATTCCGCCGCCCTCAGCGCGCAATCCATTTCGGCCAGCCTGGGCCACGGCCCGCAGAGGCAAGCCGTGCTGCATGGCATAGACCTGGACATCGCCGCCGCGCGCTGGACCAGCATCGTGGGCCCCAACGGCGCGGGCAAGTCCACCTTGCTCAAGGCCCTGGCCGGCGTGCTGCCGCACAGCGGCAGCGTCACGCTGCTGGGCCAGCCCATGCACAGCCTGCCGCACCGTGAGCGCGCCCGCCAGCTGGCCTGGCTGGGCCAGAACGAAACCTCGGCCGATGATCTGACCGTGTGGGACGTCGCCATGCTGGGCCGTTTGCCGCACCAGGCCTGGCTGGCGCCGCCCAGCGCGGCCGACCGTGCGGCGGTGGAGCAGGCCTTGCGCGCCACCCGCGCCTGGGACTGGCGCCAGCGCGCCCTGGGGCAGCTGTCGGGCGGCGAGCGCCAGCGCGTGCTGCTGGCCCGTGCCCTGGCGGTGCAGGCCCAGGTGCTGTTGATGGACGAACCCCTGGCCAACCTGGACCCGCCGCACCAGGCCGACTGGCTGGACGTGGTGCGGGCCCTGGTGGCCGAGGGCAAGACCGTGGTCAGCGTGCTGCATGAGATCACCATGGCACTGCAGGCCGACAGCCTGGTCGTGATGGCAGAAGGCCGCGTCACCCACCAGGGCCCCTGCGCCGACCTGGCCACCCACCGGGCCCTGGAAGATGTCTTCGACGGACGCATTGCCGTCCATCCCTTGCAAGGGCAGTGGATCGCGCTGCCCAAAGTTACCCAACCTCCCAAGAGGGCTCCCATGCAAATTGAAACCCCACCTTCGGCCACACCTTACGAAAAACCCACCGGCGAGCGCCGCGGCCTTGTCCTCATCAACACCGGCCACGGCAAGGGCAAAAGCACGGCCGCCTTTGGCCTGGCCTTGCGCGCCCACGGCCGCGGCAAGGCCGTCAAGGTCTACCAGTTCATGAAGGTGCCCAGCGCGCGCTTTGGCGAGCACCGGCTGTTTGAGCAGCTGGGAATCCCGATTGAAGGCCTGGGCGATGGCTTCAGCTGGAAGAGCCGCGACCTTGAGCACTCGGCCCAGCTGGCGCTGGACGGCTGGGCCCGGGCTGAGGCCACCATACGCGCCGGTGAGCACTTCATGGTGGTACTCGATGAAATCATGTACCCGCTGCGCTACGGCTGGGTTCCGCTGGAAGCCGTGCTCACCTGCCTGCGCGAGCGCCCGTCGCATGTGCACGTGGTGCTGACCGGCCGCAATGCGCCGGCCGAGCTGGTCGATCTGGCCGACACGGTCACTGAAATGACCTTGATCAAGCATCACTTCAAAGCCGGCGTTCCGGCCCAACGCGGCATTGAAGATTGAGATGAACGTTCAGGTATTCCGGTTGATGTTGCGTGTTTTGGGCTTGGCCTTCAGCCTGCTCTCAGGCGTGGCCATGGCGCAGGCACAGCCTGTCTCGCGCATCGTCACGCTTGCACCTTCGTTGACCGAGGCCGTCTGCGCACTGGGTCACTGCGCCCAGCTGGTGGGCACAGACCGCCATTCCACCTGGCCCAATTCGGTGCAGGTGCTGCCCAAGGTGGGCGGCCTGGAAGACGCGCAGATCGAACGCATCGTGACTTTGCGTCCCAATATGGTCTTGCTGGGCCCGCGCAGCCGCGCCGGTGAAAGGCTCAAGGCCCTGGGCGTGCCGGTCATGACTTTTGACGCCCGCACCCATGCCGATCTCAAACGCATGCTGCTCAAGCTGGGCGACACGCTGGGCGAGCCGGCGCGTGCCACTGAACTGCTGGCGCGTATGGAAACCGAGCTCGACGCCGCGGCCGCGCGCATGCCAGCCGCCCTGCGTGGGCGCAGCGTGTATGTGGAAGTCGGGGCGGGCTCGTCCGCGGCCAGCGACAAAAGTTTTATCGGCGAGACCGTCGCCAGGCTGGGCCTGGTCAACGTGGTGAGCGGCGATCTGGGCCTGTTCCCGCGAATCAACCCCGAGCTGCTGCTGCGCCGCCCGCCCGACATCATCATCGGCCCGCGCGCCACGTTGTCCAACCTGTCGGACCGCCCCGGCTGGAGCACGCTGCCCGCGGTGCGCCAGCAGCAACTGTGCCTGCTGGACACCGAGCGCATGGACCTGCTGTCGCGCCCCGGCCCGCGCCTGGGCGAGGCCGCGCAAATGCTGGTGGAGTGCCTGAACGCGCTGCCGCCCCGCTGATTATTTTTTAACCGAGACACATCATGCAAACCCGAAAAATCCCCGCCACCATCGTCACCGGCTTCCTGGGCAGCGGCAAGACCACGCTGCTGCGGCATTTGCTGGCCAACGCGCAGGGCCGCCGCATCGCGGTCATCGTCAATGAGTTCGGTGAGCTCGGCATAGACGGCGAGCTGCTGCGCGGCTGCGGCATAGGCTGCGACGAGAACGGCGAAGAAAACGGCCAGCTCTATGAATTGGCCAACGGCTGCCTGTGCTGCACCGTGCAGGAAGAGTTCGCGCCGGTCATGGAAAAACTGGCCGCGCGCCGCGACCAGATCGACCACCTGATCATTGAGACCTCGGGCCTGGCCCTGCCCAAGCCGCTGGTGCAGGCCTTCCAGTGGCCCACGCTGCGCAACACCTTCACCGTCGACGCGGTGGTGACGGTGGTGGATGCGCCCGCGGTGGCCGCCGGCGACTTTGCCGACGACCCGGTCGCCGTGGACGCCCAGCGTCGCGCCGACGACAACCTGGACCATGAATCGCCGCTGCATGAGCTGTTTGAAGACCAGCTGGCCACGGCCGACCTGGTGGTGGTGCACAAGACCGACGGTTTGACCGCTGCCCAACTGGCCGGCGTGGAAACCGCGATCCGTGCCGAGACCGCGCCCGGCGTCAAGCTGGTGCAGGCCCAGCACGGCCGCATCGACATCGGCGTGCTGCTGGGCCTGGAGCGTGCTGTGGAAGACGTCATCGACCAGCGCAAGACCCACCACGACGAGGAGGAAGATCACGACCAC
This sequence comes from Polaromonas sp. CT11-55, assembly GCF_047303325.1. Taxonomy (NCBI): domain Bacteria; kingdom Pseudomonadati; phylum Pseudomonadota; class Betaproteobacteria; order Burkholderiales; family Comamonadaceae; genus Polaromonas; species Polaromonas sp. CT11-55. The sequence continues at coordinate 62,074 of NZ_JBKBEX010000024.1, forward strand.
GACGCCTTCGACTCGGTGCAGGTGGCGCTGGACGTGCCCGGCCGCGACGCGTTGCTGGCCGCTTTGCGCGGCGTGGTGGAGCGCCATGAGATTTACCGCGCCAAGGGCTTTGTGGCCTTGCCCGGTTCGGCCATGCGCCTGGTGGTGCAGGGCGTGGGCAGCCGTTTCGACAGCTACTTTGATCGCCCCTGGCGCGACGGCGAAGCGCGGCAATCACGGCTGGTGCTGATTGGGTCTGAGCTCAATGCCGCGGTGCTGCAAAGCGAATTGAGCGCGGCATTGGCGGCACCTGTCGCGGCCTGAAACACGGAAGCGCTTTATGCATCTGCTCTCCACCCGCCCCGGCGGCCACGTTGAAGACGGTGGCCAGGGTGTGGTGCGCGTGGAGCAGACGCCGGGCGAGATTGTGGTGCTCAGCGCGGCCGACACCACGCTGTCCTTGCTGGCCGATGCGGCGCAGCAGTTGCCCGATGGTTTTCCCGCGGTGCGCCTGGCCAACCTGATGTGGCTGCGCCAGCCCGCCTCGGCCGACATGTACGTCGACGAGGTGCTGCAGCATGCGCGTGTGGTGGTGATAGACCACCTGGGGGCCGCCAGCGATTGGGCTTATGTGGTGGAGAGGGTGCGCGAACTGGCGGGCGTGCGCGGCCAATGGCTGGCCTTGTTCTCGGGCGATGCCGCCGAAGACCTGCAGCTGCTGCTGCGCAGCACCGCCCCGCATGAAGACTGCCGCGAGCTCTGGCGCTGCCTGCGCGAAGGCGGCCGTGACAACGCGCGCACTTTTTTTGAACTGATAGGGCATGCCGCCTTCGGCCTGGGCGCGCGCCCCGCGCCGCCCGAAGTGCTGCCGCCCGCCATGGTCTACCAGCCGCTGGAGAGTCCTCCTTGGCGGGACGGCGCACCCGCCGCGCTCCTGGTGTTTTATCGCGCCCATCTGCAGGCCGGCAACACGGCGGTGTTTGATGCCATGCTGGCCGCACTCAGCGCCGAGGGCCTCAATACTGTGGCCTTGGCCGTGGACTCGCTGAAAACCCGCGCAAGCCTCGCGCTGCTGCGCTCGCTGGCCGCCGAGCACCAGGTGGGTGTGGTGCTCAATGCCACCAGCTTCGCCATCACCGCACTCGACGGTGACGACGTGGACAGCGTGCAGGGTGCGCAGATGGAGCCCCTGGCCGGCGATGCCCCGGTGCTGCAGTTGATCACCGCGGGCTGCTCGCAGGAACAGTGGCAGGCCGACCCGCACGGCCTGGCGCCGCGCGACCTCGCGATGCAGGTGGTGCTGCCCGAAGTGGACGGCCGCATAGGCACGCGCGCCATCAGCTTCAAGGGCCTGGCCTGGCGCTGCGAACGTACCGAGGTGGACGTGGTGCGTTACCAGCCCGAGCCCGAACGCATGGCTTTTGTGGCTGGGCTGGCGCGCCGCTGGTGCATGTTGCGCGACAAGCCGAATGCCGACAAGCGCGTGGCGCTGGTGCTGGCCAACTATCCCAACGACGATGCCCGCCTGGCCAACGGCGTAGGCCTGGACACTCCGGCTTCCACCGTGGCCCTGCTGCGTGCCATGCGCGATGCAGGCTACGCCACGGGCGATTTGCCCGAAGGCGGCGATGCCTTGATTGCCGCGTTGGTAGCGGGCGTGACCAACAACCTGGACGCCAACCCCGTGCGTCCCGCCGGGCAGAGCCTGGCCATGGCGGACTACCTGCAGGATTTCAATCGCCTGAACGCGGTCAGTCGCGATGCCGTCAACGCGCTGTGGGGCTCGCCCGAGCGGGACCCCATGGTGCGCGGCGGCCGCTTTATGGTCTCCGGCCTGCGCCTGGGCCATGTGTTTGTCGGCATACAGCCTGCCCGCGGCCGCGACCTGGACCTCGTGGCGACCTACCACGATGCCGACCTGGTGCCCACGCACAACTACCTGGCGTTTTACTTCTGGCTGCGCCGCCAGTTTGCGGTCGACGCGGTGGTGCACGTGGGCAAACACGGCAACCTCGAATGGCTGCCCGGCAAAAGTGTGGCCTTGGGCGCGGCCTGCTGGCCCGATGCCATCCTGGGCCCACTACCGCACCTTTATCCCTTTATCGTCAACGACCCCGGCGAGGGCAGCCAGGCCAAGCGCCGCACGCAGGCCGTCATCATCGACCATCTTATGCCGGCGCTCACGCGTGCCGAGACCTACGGCCCGCTGCAAAAGCTGGAGCGGCAGATGGACGAGTACTACGAGGCCCTGTCGCTGGACCCGCGGCGCGCGCGGCGCCTGCGCGAGAACATCCTGGCGCATGTGCTCGCGGAGGGCCTGCATGCCGACCTGGGCTTTGCCAAACCCGCCGACGATGCGGGGCGCGAGGCGTTGCTGCAGCGCCTGGACGCCTACCTCTGCGAGATCAAGGAATCGCAGATCCGCGACGGCCTGCACATACTGGGCGCATCGCCCCAGGGCCGCCAGCAGGTCGACACGCTGGTGGCGCTGGCGCGTTTTCCGGGCGGTGCGGCCGCCGGCCAGCGCAGCCTGCTTGCGGCGCTGTCCCAGGACCTGCAGCTCGAAGGCGTCGAGGGTTTTAATGCGCTGAGTCCCGAATGGTCAGCGCCGTGGAACGGCCCGCGTCCCGCCGTGCTGCAAGCGCAAAGCGATGACGCCTGGCGCCATGCCGGCCATACGCGTGAGCGTCTGGAACTGCTGTCCCGGCAGTTGGTGCAGGACTGTGTGATCCAGCCTGAAGATTCCGTTTGTAGCGATCCCGTTCGGGCTGAGCTTGTCGAAGCCCTTCGACAGGCTCAGGGCGAACGGAATCTTTGCTGGCCGAATACCGCCCCCGTGCTGCAACGCATGCGCGCTGTGCTGCGCCCGCGCCTGGACGCCTGCGGCCCGCAGGAGATTGCCCAGTGCCTGCGCGGCCTGGCCGGCCGTTTTGTGCCGGCCGGCCCCAGCGGCGCGCCCTCGCGCGGCCGGCCCGACGTGCTGCCTACCGGGCGCAACTTTTATTCGGTGGACACGCGCGCCGTGCCCACCCAGACCGCCTATGCCATGGGCGCGGCCGCCGCCGAGCGTGTGGTCGAGCGCCACCTGCAGGACCACGGCGAGATGCTGCGCTGCCTGGGCCTGTCGGTCTGGGGCACCAGCACCATGCGCACCGGCGGCGAAGACATCGCCCAGGCCTTCGCGCTGCTGGGCGTGCGGCCCAAGTGGGCCGACGGCAGCAGCCGTGTGGTGGACATCGAAGTGCTGCCCATGGCCATCAGGAATCGGCCGCGCGTGGATGTGACCCTGCGTGTGTCGGGATTCTTCCGTGACGCCTTTCCGAACGTGATCGACCTGTTCGACACCGCGGTGCGTGCCGTGGCCGCGATCAGCGAAGAGGACGAGCCCGACGAAGTCAACCCGATCCGTGCCCGCGTGCGGCGCGAGGCGGCTGACGCGCAAGCCAGGGGCCTGAGCGCCGAGGCGGCCGAGCGCGAAGCCAGCTGGCGCATCTTCGGCCCGCGCCCCGGCGGCTACGGCGCCGGGCTGCAGGAAGTCATGGCCAGCGGCCGCTGGAGCGACGGCGCCGACCTGGCCCAGGCTTATCTGCGCGCGGGAGCCTTTGCCTACGGACAGGGCGGGCATGGCGTGGCTGCGCGCGGCAGCTTCGAGCAGCGCCTGGCCGGCCTGGACGCCGTGCTGCACAACCAGGACAACCGCGAGCACGATGTGCTCGATTCGGACGACTACTACCAGTTCCAGGGCGGCATGGCGGTTGCAGTCGAAGCTCTGGTGGGTGAGCCCGCCGCGCTGTACCACGGCGACTTCAGCGTACCGGGCGCGCCGCGCATACGCACGCTGGGCGAGGAAGTGGCGCGCGTGGTGCGTTCGCGCGCCGTCAATCCCAAGTGGCTGGAGGGTGTGCGCCGCCACGGCTACAAAGGCGCGTTCGAGATGGCGGCCACGGTGGACTACCTGTTCGCCTTTGACGCCACCACCGGCGTGGTGGGCGACCACCAGTACGCGCTGGTGGCCCAGGCCTATTTGCACGACGACACCAACCGCGAATTTTTGCGGCAGCACAACCCGCTGGCCCTGCGCAGCATTGGCGAGCGCCTGCTGGAAGCCATGCAGCGCGGCCTGTGGGAGTCGCCGGGCGAGCACCGCGAGCGCATTGAAGATCATTTGCTGGCGCTGGAGCGCCGGCTTGAAGAACATGGAGAAGGACCCCTGGCATGAATACTCCTGAACTGAACATCCCTCTCGAGCCCGCTACGCGCGCGGCCTTTCCGTTTACCGCGCTGGTCGGCCAGCCGCAGTTGCAACGCGCGTTGCAACTGGCGGCCATAGACCCGGGCATAGGTGGCGTGCTGATCAGCGGCCCGCGCGGCACGGCCAAGTCCACCGCGGCGCGCGCGCTGGCGGCGCTCTTGCCCGGTGCACCCTTTGTCACCTTGCCGCTGGCCGCCAGCCTGGAGCAGCTGGTGGGCACGCTCAATGTGGAGGACGTGCTGCGCGACGGCCGGGTGCGCCTGGCGCCTGGCCTGCTGGCGCGCGCCCACGGCGGTGTGCTGTATGTGGACGAGGTCAACCTGCTGCCGGACGCGCTGGTCGACGCCTTGCTGGACGCGGCCGCCAGCGGCGTGAACACGGTGGAGCGCGACGGCATTTCGCGCCAGCACGCCGCGCGTTTTGTGCTGGTGGGCACCATGAACCCGGAGGAGGGCGAGCTGCGCCCGCAGCTGCTGGACCGCTTTGGCCTGTCGCTGGTGCTGGCCAACCCGGTGGATGCCGCGCAGCGCAGCGCCATCCTGCGCGCCCGCCTGGGCTTTGACGAAAACCCCGAGGCCATGGGCGCGCAGCATGCGGAACAACAACGCGCCCTCAGCGCCGCGCTGGTCGCGGCGCGTGAAGCATTGCCGCGCCTGACCTGGTCCGACGAGGTGCTGCAGCATGCGGCGGCCTGGGCGATGGAGGCCGGTGTGGACGGCATGCGCGCCGACCTGGTGATGCTGCGCGCCGCGCGCGCGCTGGCGGCGCTGGAAGGGCGCGGCGAAGTCACGCCGGCCGATGTGGATGCTGTGGCTGAACTCGCGCTGGCGCACCGCCGGCCCGAGGGCAACCCGGCGCAGCCACCCAGTGTTGGCAGCCCGGCGCAACAAGCCCCGCAAGCTCCTGAGCGCCCGCAAGAAAAGCCGCCCGCGGCATCCGCCCCACAAGGCGATTGGGGCGCGCTGCCGGCTCAGCCCGAAGGCACGACCAAGGTCCAGGCGATAGCGGGGTGGCCGCCAAAAAAAGCCTAGGCCATCGCAGCCGCCGCCCGCGCAAGGGGGCCGGCAGCTGGCGATGGCCTCCACCGCATACGCCTCTCACAACAAGCGCAACGCCCGGTGCGCAGCAGCGCAGCGCCGCCATCGCCTGGCTGCCCACGCTGCTTGCCAAGGGACCTGAAGCGTTGCGGCGCGAGCACCTGCGCCGCCAGCCCGTGGCCCTGCGCCCCAGCCGGTTGCATTGCATCGTGCTCGACACCTCGGGCTCCATGCGCCGGCACGGCCGCCTGGCCCTGGCCAAGGGCCATGCCGCGTTCATGATCGAGCAGGCCGCGCGCCTGGGCGACGAAGTGGCGCTGCTGCGCTTTGGCGGGCAGGGCGTGGAGCTGCTGCTGCCGCCCGGCCCGGCGCGCGCCGCCGGCAGCCAGCGCCTGCGTCCCGTGGGCGGCGGTGGTGGCACGCCTTTGGCGCAGGCGCTTGTGCAGGCCGAACGGCTGCTGCAGCGCACTGTGCGCAAGAGCGGCCCCACCGAATGCTGGCTGTGGCTGCTGACCGACGGCCGCGCGCTGGAGCAGCCACTGCCGCCGGCCGCGCAACACCTGGTGATCGTGGACTTTGACGATGCCAGCAAACCCCTGGGCCGCTGCGCCGCCTGGGCGGCCCGTTGGGGCGCCGAGCACCGCCTGGCGCTGCCCGCCGCATGAATGAATCACTTACCGACTTGAACCTTCCCACACCAATGCCCGATACTGAAATCATTGTCTGCACCACCTGCCGCCCGGCCGGCGCCTCGCGCGAGCTGCCCGCCCACGGCCTGACCCTGTTCGAAGCCGTGCAGGACGCGTTGCTGGTCTGCGAGCTGGACACCGGCGAGCACGAAGGCCTGCAATTGCGCGGCCAGGCCTGCATGAGCGGATGCTCCCGCGCCTGCACCGTGACGCTGCAGGCCCCGGGCAAGTTCACTTATTACTTCGGCGACCTGCCTTCCGACGCTGAGACCGCGGCCCAGGTGCTTGCCTGCGCGCAGCTGCACAAGCACAGCGCCGACGGCAACCTGGCCCGCAACACTCGGCCCGAGCGCCTGCGCGGCGGCATACTCGCCCGGCTGCCCCCTGTCGGCCTGGGCTCGACATGACGGGCCGAATCCATTACGTTTGCATCAAGTTTCTTTTTTCACCCACCAACCCTGCCAACCCAAGGAGATCGCCATGACCGAACCGACAACGCTGACCCACAGCCCTTCCGACGTCCTGAACCCCGGCCTGGCCGTGCTGCGCCCGCTGCTGGGCGCCGCCGCGCTCGGCCTGGTCGTCCTGTACGGCGTGGCTTTTGCCGAAAGCCCGCTTGCCCACAACGCCGCGCACGACGTGCGCCACATCACCGTCAAACCCTGCCATTGAGCAGCCCTTCCTGGGAGACATCCATGATTTTTCAACGACTGATCTGGGCGGCCCTGGCCACCGCGGTGGTGGTGGGCAGCCTGCAAACCGGCGTGCAGCGCTGGCAGGCCGCTCCGCTGATTCTGGCGGCCGAGGTGTATGAGGAACAAAAGGCCGAGGCCCCCAAGCCGGCCGAAGCGCCCGCAGCCCATGTGCACGCCGCAGGCACCGCGCCTCATGAACATGAGCATCCGCAAGGCGCCGCCAAGGAATGGGAGCCCGCCAACGGCGCCGAGCGCACCGGTTGGAGCTGGGTGGCCAACATGCTGCACGCCTTCAGCATGGCGCTGCTGCTGTTCGCGGTCATGGGTATATGGCTTTACCGGCGCGGTACCGCGCTGGCTTCGCTGCGCCTGGCCGGCGTGGTGGCGGCGGCCGGCTGGCTGAGCTTTCACCTCTGGCCCTCGCTGGGCCTGCACGCGGAAGTGCCGGGCATGGAGGCCGCGCCCCTGCAGGCCCGCCAGCTCTGGTGGGTGCTGGCGGTGGCTAGTGCGTCCGGCGCCTGCGCCGTGGCCGGTTTCTCGCGCGCGTCCTGGCGCTGGCTGGTAGCCGCGGCCTTGCTGGCCTTGCCCTTTGTGGTGGGCGCGCCCAAGCTGCAGGGCGATGCCCTGGCCGGCTTCGGCCCTGAAGCCCACGCCGCGCTCGAACAGCTGGGTACGCAGTTCATCTGGGCCACCACCTGGGTGTCTCTGACGTTCTGGGTGAGCCTGGGGCTGGCGGGCGGATGGGCTTTCCAGCGCTGGGTGCGCCCGGCTTTGCTGGCGGCGCTGCAGCGCGCCGATGCGCCCGCAGCGGTCGCCGTGCAAGCTCCGCAGTGAGTGCTCCGGCGGGTTCTGTGTCCACCGTCGGGGCGGGCCCGGTCGATCCGGCCGTGCCTGCTCACGCCTTTAGCGCCGCCGAGCAGCACGCGGTGTACCGCGCCATCCACGAGCGGCGCGACATGCGCCACTTCAGCGGCGGCACGGTGGCCGACGAGTTGCTGCAGCGGCTGCTGTCGGCCGCGCACCATGCGCCCAGCGTGGGCTTTATGCAGCCCTGGCGTTTTATACGTGTGCGCAGCCGGCCCTTGCGTGAAGGCGTGCATGCGCTGATTGAGCAGGAGCGCGTGCTCACGGCCAAAGCCCTCGGCGAGCGCGAAGACGAGTTCATGAAACTCAAGGTGCAGGGCGTGCTGGACGCCGCCGAGGTGCTGGTGGTGGCTTTGCCGCCGGGCCGCGAGCAGCATGTCTTCGGCCGTCGCACCCTGCCCGAGATGGACCTGGCCTCGGCGGCCTGCGCCATCCAGAACCTCTGGCTCGCGGCCCGTGCCGAAGGGCTGGGCATGGGCTGGGTGTCCATCTTCGATCCGCAACAGCTGGCCGCGCTTTTGCGCATGCCCGAAGGCAGCAAGCCGGTGGCCGTGCTTTGCCTCGGACCGGTGCAGGCCTTTTACGAGCAGCCCATGCTGCAGGCCGAGAAGTGGGCGCGCCGCGCGCCGCTGGCCGACATGGTGTTTGAGGACCTCTGGGGTGCCGCGCCTTCTTGCCAAGAAGCGCCATGATGGCCTGGACCGGCCTCTACCTTTTGCTCAGCCTGCCTTATGCCGCCGGCTGCATGGCGCTGGCCCTGGGCTTGGCGCTGTGGATAGACAAGTACATGGGCGAGCCGCCTTCGCCCGTGCACCCGGTGGTCTGGATGGGCAATTACCTCAAGGCCTGCGGCAGCGTGACGGTGCGCCGCGCGCCGCCGGCGGCATTTGTGCTGGGCGCGCTCGCCTGGTGGCTGGGCGCGGCGTTGGTGGGTGCCATCGCCTGGGGCGCGCAGGCGCTGGTGTTCTGGCAACTGGCCGCTTATGCCGCGGCGCCGGCCTGGCAGGCCGCCATAGACAGCGTGCTGCTGGTGCTGCTGATGGCCTGGCTGCTCAAGTGCATGCTGTCCTGGCGCATGCTGCGCGAAGAAGTCGGCGCAGTGGAACTGGCACTGGCCCAGTCGCTGGAGGCCGGGCGCGAGCGCCTCTCGTGGCTGGTGAGCCGTGACACCGCGCAACTCAGCGCCAGCCAGGTGCGCGAAAGCGCGATTGAATCGCTGGCCGAAAACCTCAATGACTCGGTGGTGGCGCCCATCTTCTGGTTTGTGCTGTTCGGCCTGCCGGGTGCGGCCGTCTACCGTTTTGCCAACACCGCCGATGCCATGTGGGGCTACCGCGGCGTTTACCGGGGCAAGCACTGGGAGTGGGCCGGCAAATGGGCGGCGCGCGCGGACGATGTGCTGTCCTGGCTGCCGGCGCGCCTCACGGCCTTGCTGCTCGCGCTGGCCGCACGCAGCCTGCCTTTTTATGCCCTGTGCCGCGAAGCGCGCAAGACACCGTCGCCCAACAGCGGCTGGCCCATGGCGGCCATGGCGCTGGCGCTCGGTGTTTCGCTGGGCAAGCCGGGCGTCTACACGCTGAACCCCCTGGGGCGGCCGCCGGAGGCGGCGGACACTGCGCTGGCCCAGGGCCTGGCCGCCCAGGCGGTGTTTGCCCAGCTTTTTCTTGCCATGGCAGCGATGCTGCTGGCCGCGATGGTGGCGGCATGAGCGCCAGGCCGTCTCGCATCCACGGCGGGCCCGATGGCCTGGGCGTGCCGTTGCATGACTTTTCGACCAACAGCAATGCCTGCGGGCCATGCCCCGCGGCGCTGGCCGCCGTGCAGCAGGCGGACGCCACACGTTATCCCGACGCCGGCTACACGGCCTTGCGCGCGCGGCTCGCGGCTTTTCATGGCGTGGACGAGGCGCGTGTGCTGCTGGCCGCGAGCGCCAGCGAATTTATCTTTCGTGTCACGGCCCTGGCGGCCGGGCAGGGCGTGCGCACCGTCTGGCTGCCGCCGCTCAGTTATGGCGATTACGCGCAGGCGGCTGCCGCGCATGGCCTTGCTACGGTCAACAAGCCCGGTGATGCGCAACTGTTGTGGGCCTGCGAGCCTTCCAGTCCGCTCGGGGCCGCGCAGGAAAGTTTGAGCGCGCTGGCCGATGGCCGCCAAACCCTGCTTGTGCTGGACCGTGCCTACGAGCCTTTGCGGCTCAGCGCCGTGCCCACATTAACGAGCCGACAATTCAACACGACCTGGCAGCTCTGGACACCCAACAAGGCGCTGGGCCTGACCGGCGTGCGCGCGGCCTATGCGATTGCACCGCTGGGGCAAGAGGGCAGCGCCGCCGCGCTGGAGCAGCTGTGCCCCTCCTGGCCCGTGGGCGCGCATGGCGAGGCCATGCTGCAGGCCTGGGCCGGTCATAAGGCACAGGACTGGCTGGCCGCCAGCCTCAAGACTTTGCGCGAATGGAAGACCAGGCAAATCACAGTCTGCGAATCCCTGGGCTGGCGCTGCCTGCCCAGCGAGGCCAACTTCTTCTGCGCCCAGCCGGCCTTGCCCCAAGGCCTGGGCCTGCAAGAGGCGCTGGCCGCACTGCGCGCCCAGGGCATCAAACTGCGCGACACCACCTCCTTTGGCCTGTCAGGCCATGTGCGCCTGGGCGTGCAGCCGCCCGCCGTGCAGGATGCGCTGCACAATGCATGGCAACAACTCCGCCAAACCAATTCATGAGCGCAAAAAGTGTCATGGTGCTGGGCACCACCAGCGGCGCCGGCAAAAGCTGGCTGACCACCGCGCTGTGCCGCTACTACGCGCGCCAGGGGCTTAAGGTGGCGCCCTTCAAGGCGCAGAACATGAGCAACAACGCCAGGGTGGTTTCTGAAGGCGAAATAGGAAGCGCCCAATACTTTCAGGCCCTGGCCGCGAGGGCTGTGCCCGACGTGCGCATGAACCCCTTGCTGCTCAAGCCCGAAAAAGACACACAAAGCCAGGTCGTGCTGATGGGCCAGGTCAATGCCGAGCTCTCGCGCATGGAGTGGCGCGGCCGCAGCGCTTCGGTCTGGCCCGTGGTGTCACGCGCGCTCGATGAGCTGATCGCCGAGAACGACGTGGTGGTGATGGAGGGCGCGGGCTCGCCCGCCGAGATCAACCTCAAGTCCAGCGATATCGTCAACATGCGCGCCGCGCAGCACGCCCATGCATCCTGCCTGCTGGTGACCGATATAGACCGCGGAGGTGCCTTTGCGCATCTCTACGGCACCTGGGCTTTGCTCGACGAAGCCGAGCGGCGCAGCATCAAGGGTTTTGTGCTCAACAAATTCAGGGGCGATGCCAAATTGCTGGCGCCCGGCCCGCAGATGCTGCAGGACATGACCGGAGTGCCCACGGTAGCCACCTTGCCCATGTGGTGGCAGCACGGTCTGCCCGAGGAAGACGGTGTCTTCGACGACCGCAGCGTGGCTTCCGGCGCTGTGACCCGAACCGTTGCGGTGATCGCCTATCCGCGCATCAGCAACCTCGATGAGTTCCAGCCACTCAAGAATGTGCCCGGCGTGCGTTTGAAGTGGGTGCGCAGTCCGGCCGATCTCATGGGTGCCGACTGGGTGATCCTGCCCGGCTCCAAACACACCAGCGGCGACCTGGCCTGGCTGCGCGCCCAGGGGCTGGACCAGGCCGTGGCCGCGCACGCCGGCCGCGGCGGCGCCGTGCTGGGCATTTGCGGCGGCCTGCAGATGCTGGGCGAGGCGCTGATAGACCCGCACGGTATAGACGGCAATGCCCCCGGCCTGGGCCTGCTGCCGGTGGTCACCGTGTTTGACGAAGCCAAGACCGTGCGGCACCGGCAGGCCGCCTTCACGCCGCTGCAAGGGCTATGGGCCGGCTTGTCGGGCGTGGGCGTGCAGGGCTATGAAATCCACCACGGCCAGACCGCACCGCATACGGCCATGGCGGCGGCCGGCGACATCGCGCGGGCAGTGATGCCCGAAGGCCTGGCCTGGCAGAACCAGGCCGGCAATGTGCTGGGCCTGTATCTGCACGGCATGTTTGAGGACCCGCGCGTGCTCAAGGCCCTGTTCGGTGCGGCCGTGCCCACGCTGGACTCGGTGTTTGACGGGCTGGCCGATTACATCACCGAGCATTTCGCGCCCGGTGTGTTGCAGTCACTGATCAGCGACTGCTAAGCGCGGGCGTGTCATTGCACGCGCTTGAGCGGCCCGAAGCAGGCCTCGAGCGAAGCGGCCTTGCAGACAATGAACTGGTCCTGCTTGGGGCTGAACTGGATAAAGCGGATCACGCTTTCATCCCCCTCTGTATGCAGGTCGCCCGAGCAGTCGCGCTTGCCGTTGCTTTGCGTCACGGTTTCGGTCACCGGATAAAAACCCGTCGTCGTGGGCTTGGCTGGCACCTGGTAGTCGCCCTGGGTCACTTCCTCGCCGCTGGTGCCCAGACGCCTGCCGTCGGCGCGGTATTGCCAGGTTTCGGTGCAGGTCTTGCCGGGCAGGGTCCAGCTCCAGGTGCCCACAATCGGATGGGCTGTAGCGGGGTTGGGGCCGGCGGGTTGGGCTTGCGCGAAGGCGCAGCACAGCAGGGCGGAGAGAATGCTTGATCGTAAAAAAAGGTTCATGGCGGCGTGTAGGCTCCAAGGGCTATGCCGCGATTATGAAGATGCGGTGTAAAGCACTGGCGGGCCGCGCACCCAAGCCCTTGCCCGTTACGGGCGCTTTTCAGGCAGCTTGAGCGTCAGCGTGGTGCCCGCCGCAGAAGAGTGCAGCAAAAGCTCCGCGCCTATGGCCTGGGCGCGGCGCTGCTGGTTGGCCAGGCCTTTGCCGCCGCCGGCCAGGGCTTGTTCGACGGAGAAGCCGCCGCCGTTGTCGGCGATGATGACGCTGACATAACCGTCTTCGGCGCCCGTCATCACCCTGATCTGCGTGGCGTGGGTGTGTTTGAGGGTATTGGTGAAGGCCTCCTGCAGGATGCGCAGTATGTGCAGTGCGTTGCGCGGGTTCAGCCAGTCCAGCGGCGGCACGTCGGAAACCTCCCAGCGCAGCGAGATGCCGGCGCCGGCCAGGCGCGGCCCCAGGCGAAAGCGCAGCGTGGCCAGCAACAGCAGCAGGTCGGCCTCGACCGGCTCCATCGAATCTATGGTCAGCTTGAGGTCGTCTATGCAGCCCTTGAGGACCTCGGCGACCTCGGCCTCGCCGAGCCGCCCGGCTTCCACCACGCGCAGCGCGCTGACCAGCGAGGAGCCCAGGCCGTCATGCATGTCCTGCGTGAGGCGCTGGCGTTCCTGGCTCAGCACCTCGCGCTGCTCCACTTCGCGCAGCCTCTCGTAACTCGCCGCGAGTTCGGTTTCGCGGTTCTTGAGGCTTTCCTCCAGCCCGGTATTGAGCTGCTCCACCGTGGCCAGGGCGCCTACGTACTGGCGGAACATGATCACGACAAACACGGCGAACAGCAGCATGGCCGCGTAAGGCGTGAGGTAGTAGCTCTCCAGGTCGACCACGTACTTGAGGCGGGCCCAGTCGTAGACACCGAACGCATAGTTGCAAAAAAAGGCGGTCGACAGCATCCTGGCGTCCAGCGAGCGGCTGCGCCAGGAATGCCACAACCCAATCACCGCGATGACCGTGGCCATGCTGATCAGCAGCAGGTGGGCGTAGGGCCGCAGCGCGAGCAGGCTGGGGAAGACGGAGGCAAAGGGCAGGGTGACGATGGAAAACACCACGGCCATTGCCAGCATCACGCGGCTGGTCCGGGGCATGGCGCGGCCGTGCAGGAACTGCAGGAAATAGTGGGTGACCAGCGACTGCCACATCAGCGCATTGAGGGTCAGCCAGATAAACCAGGCGTCGCTGACGATGAGTTTTTCGGGGCCCAGCTGGAAATGCCAGCGGCGCGTGGCATTGAGCACCGCCATGGCGAACAGGTAAAGGCTGGCGGGCTGGCGCCGCACCACCCAGACGGCCAGCGAAAAAAGCCCCACCGCGAGGAAGGCCGCGCTGCACATAAAGGGCAGCTGGTTGGCCAGCCAGTCGCGTTTGGCGGCCATCTCGACCAGGCTGTCGGAGTCGCCGGCGTAGAAGGAGGAAATCCCGGCTTCGGGTGAGGGGAGGCTGTCCAGGCGTATCAACAGGATTTTCGGCGGCGGGCTGTCGGCGGTGAGGTTCAGCGGCAGCAGCAGCGCGGGGTGGCTGAAGAGGTTCCAGACCGGGCTGCCGGTGGAGCGGAAGCGCAGCCGGCCGTCGGCATACACCGCGATCTGGCCGGCCGCGAGCCAGCGTATCAGGTAGAAATGCGTGGGGCCTTTGCTGCCCTGCAGTGCATCGAGGTGAATGCGCAGCCAGGTGGTGACCACCGGCCGCTTGCCGGTATCCGAAGCCGCCGGTGTTTCAATCACGCGCGGCAATGCCACCTGGGTCCAGCTTCCGGGCAGGGCGCTGTCGTCGACCGTGGCGGCCAGCGGCTTGAAGCTTGCCGCTTCTTCACGCAGCATCTCGGCCTGGGTGTAGTGCACGACAGTCCCCGCGGCCCAGGCGGCGGGGCCGCAAGCCAGCAGCCAGGCGCACAGCAGCAGCCAGCGAAGCATGCCTTCGCGCAGCTCAGGCCGCCAGAATGCCCTGGTTCCTGGCTTCATAAATCGCTTCGGCCCGCGAATTCACATTGAGCTTGCTGTAAATGCGCCGCACATAGGTCTGTACCGTATGCTGCGAGACCTGCATCAGCCGGGCGATCTCGTCGGCGGTAAAGCCCTTGGTGATGAGTTCCAGCACTTCTTTTTCGCGGCTGGACAGCGCGGCCTGTTCACTGGCGGCCTGGATCGGTGCCGCCGCCGGCGTGGCAGCCGGCGCCACCGAAGGCGCGGCGCGAAAGCGCATCAGGATCTGCCGCGCGATCAGCGGGCTGATCGGGCTGCCGCCGCCGTGCAGGCTGCGGATCTCGTGCAGCATGTTCTCGGGTTCGCTGTCTTTGAGCAGGTAGCCCGATGCGCCGGCCTCTATGGATTGCAGCACATGCGCCTCGTCGCCAAAGGCCGTGCACACCATGATGGCGCAGGTCGGCCATTGCGCGTGCGCCGCGCGTATCACGTCGATGCCCGAACCGTCGGGCAGGCCCAAATCAACCAGCAGCACATCGGCGGGCGCGCTTTGCAGCGACTGCAGGCCCTGCGCGCGCGTGCTGGCCAGGCTCATCAGGCGTATGTCGGGCGAGGCCGCGATGGCGGCCACGATGGCGTTCTGGAAGTGGACGTCATCCTCCACGAGCGCCACGTGGATCTGGGACGGGCTGGGACTGGGCTGCATGTCGGTTCCTGCGTTGGCGCATGCTTTGTGCATGCCTGGACGTCCTACCCGCGGGACGGGAAGCGGACGGCCGGAAATATTGCCATTTTGCTTCAAGGCCGGGCCATTGCGTGTCCCCATATCTAGGGACAGTTTGGGATGCCGTGCGGCACGGAATTCCGGCCTTGTCGCCGGAAAGACGGACAACAGCGTATCGGCGGATGACGGCGTTAACGCTTTTGTTGCAATCGGCGGAATCACATGGTAGCGAGGCGCTTTTCCGGCAGGCGCAAGGTCAGCCGTGTGCCGGCTGCCGATGATTCAAACGCCACATCACCACCTATGGCCTGCGCGCGGCGTCGCTGGTTGGCCAGGCCCTTGCCGCCGTTGCCTGGCGCTTCCTCCACCGCAAAGCCCCTGCCGTTGTCGGTGATGCCGACGCACACCCAGCCGTCGCCCGCGGCGGTGGTTACGCGTATTTCGCTGGCCTGGGCGTGCTTGAGGATGTTGGCGAAAGCCTCCTGCAGGATGCGCAAAATGTGCAGCGCGCTTGAAGGGTCCAGCCAGTCCAGCGCGGGGAGTTCCTGAACTTCCCAGAGCAGCGTGATGCCAGTGCCTTCCAGCCGGGGCTCGAGCCGGAAACGCAGCGTGGCCAGCAGCAGCAGCAGGTCGGCTTCAACCGGCTCCATCGAGTCGATGGCGAGCTTCAGGTCGTCCATGCAGTCCTTGAGGGTCTGCTTCACGCGTTCGTCGCTCATGCCGCCGACTTCGACGGAGCGGATGGCGCTGATCAGCGTCGAGCCCAAGCCGTCGTGCATGTCCTGCATCATGCGCTGGCGTTCGTCGCTCAGCATCTGCTGCTGGGCGATCTCGCGCAGGCTGCGGTGGCTGGCTTCAAGTTCGGCTTCGCGCGCCCGCAGGCGCTCGGCCAGGCTGGCGTTGACCTGCTCGACCTCCGCAATCGCGCCGGTGTAACGGCGGTACATCACGTAACCGAAGACGCTGAAGGTGATCGCGTTGGTATGCGGGCCCAGATACCAGTTTTCGGGGCTGATGAAATTGTTCTGTACCAACCAGTCGGTCGCGCTGAAGAGCGTGGCCAGCACCGTCCCGATGGCCACCACCATGGCGTCGCGCGAGCGCCCCCAGGCGTTGACGATGCCCGCCACGCTGACGCTCACGCCCATCAGTGCGGCCACCACATACAGCATGGGCGTGGTCCTCGGTGTGTTGGGCAGGGCCGGCCACAGGGGCAGGGTCAGCAGGGCCATCAGCACGGACGCGGTGATCAGTGCCCGCGTCAGCCACAGTTGCCGGCGCCGGTGCAGCAGGCCGATTGAAAAGTGCACCACCGTGACCAGCCAGAACAGCGAGTTCACGGTGAACCAGGCAAACCAGTCGTTGGCAATCGGGAAGTTCACATAAAAATGCAGGCCCCGGATGAAGGACATGGCCGCGAGCACAAAAAACAGCAGGTAGCCCGGCTCATGCCGGCGCCGCAACCACACCAGCAAGGCGAAGATGCCGACCGCGAGGAAAGCCGAGCTGAACATGCCCGGCAATTCCTGCTGCAGCCATTGGCGGCCGTGGTAGCGCCAGCTGATGGCATCCACCGGGCCCAGCCACAGTGACGATAGCGCCACCTGCGTCGCAGCCGTGTGCTCGATGCGCAGCGTGATCTCGCGCGGCGGTCGTCCGTCCGGTGATTTCTCCAGCAGCACCCACAGCGGCGTGTGTGGGCTGTTCCATAAGGGGCCTTGCTGCTGTGCGGTGTGGATCAGGTGACCGTCGGCATACACCGCGAGGGTGCCGTCGGTGCGCACGCGGGCCGCATACAGCGCCAGCGGCGCGGACGATGCCGGGACCGGCGGCACGGTCAGTCGAAACCAGCTGGTGCGTGTGACGGGTGTCACACCGGCGGATGCTGCAGCCCGGGCCTGTCCCAGCACCGAGATGGGCAAGGCGTGCGGCAGCGCAACGGGTTGCCAGTGGTCCAGCAGGGTTTGGCCGTCGAGGGTGAGCGGTGGCGAGGTGAAGCCCGCATCGGTTTGCACCTGCCAGTCAGCCTGGGTGAGATGCAGGGCCGCTGCGCTGGGGGAATCACCCGCGCGGGTGTCCGCAGAGTCGCAGGCGACAAGACCCGTCAGCACCGCGGCTGCTGCCAGCAGCGCTACGCGGGGCGAAAAACGCAGGAGCCGGTGGTAATAAAAGGAAAAGGGCATGCGCACGGGCAACTACTGCGACAGAATGCCCTGGTGCCTGGCTTCGTAAATCGCTTCCGCCTTGGAGGTGACCTTGAGTTTGCTGTAGATGCGCCGCACAAAAGTGCGCACCGTGAAGGGCGACAACTCCATCAGCCTGGCAATTTCCACCGCGGTGAAACCTTTGGTGATGTAGTCCAGCACTTCCTTTTCGCGCGCCGACAGCCGCGAGGACGCGTCGATATCGGCGGGCGTTGTGCCGGCACCCGCTGCGGTGCTGCGGCGAAAGCGCGCCAGCACCTGCCGGGCGATGATGGGGCTGATCGGGCTGCCGCCGCTGGCCAGGCTGCGGATCTCGGCCACCATCTTCAGCGGTGAGCTGTCTTTCAGCAGGTAGCCGGCAGCGCCGGATTCGATCGACTGCATCACATGCGTCTCGTCGCCAAAATTGGTACTCACCATGATGCTGCAACCCGGCCACTGCTGGGAAGCCGCGCGGATCACGTCGATGCCTGAGCCATCGGGCAGGCCCAAATCAACCAGCAGCACATCGGCCGGCGGTTGCTTGAGCATCTGCAAGCCTTCGGCGCGGGTGCCCGCCGCGCCCACCAGGCGCATGTCGGAAGCGCCCTGCACCACGCGACTCAGCGCCCCGCGAAAGCTCGGATCGTCCTCGACGATGGCGACGTGGATCACGGGCAGGTCCTGTTCAGCGGGAGGTGCATTCATCAGGCGACATTTTGCGACGGTTTCGGTCGCACGACTCGCTATTTGTGTAGATTGTTTGTTCTACATGCAAGCCGGTAACCGGTGTCTGGTCACCGGCAAGGTCTGTTCGCTGTCCCGTTGGTGCCGGTGATCATGTCGCCCGGAAGATCCATACGCTATTCTTTTTATAGCGATTGGCGCCTATTTCTGCTGGTCTTAGGTCCAATATTGTGTCCGGGAGCGGCCCCTGAAGATATCTGGGTGTAGCGAATATGTGCGACAGACAGCGGCTTTCGTGTTTCGTACGATGACGGCCGGTCAGGCAGGCGTTCCACAACAGCCGGGGGGCGCTGGCCCGACTGATCGGCGAGCAACCTGGTTCGCTGCAAGTCCCGCCCGTCAACGAAAGCTTCCATGAAAAGCCACGCCAGCATGAACCGTATTTACCGCCTCGTCTGGAACACCGCCCTGAGCCTGTGGGTGGCTGTGGCTGAGAACGCCAGAGGCAAAAGCAAGGGCGGCTCGGTTCGCTCAAGTGTGGATTGCAGTTCGGTTCATCAAGGTGATGGCGGGTATGGGGGCGAAGGTGGTAGCGGGTTCACACTTAACGCCGTCTGCAAGGCGGCTCTCGGTGTTCTGTCTTCTCTCATCCTTATGGTTCCGCAGGCGCATGCTGCAGATGCTGCCAATGCGGCGGTCGTCGCCGGTGCAGGCACCGTCGCCACCGCGGGCAACGTCACCACCATCAACCAGGCGACGCAGAGGCTGGCGATTGACTGGACTTCACTGTCCACCCGTGCCAATGAGGCTTTGGTATTCAACCAACCCAACGCGCAGGCCATTGCGTTGAACCGCATCATCGGTAGCAGCCCCAGCGAGCTGCTCGGCAGCCTCACGGCCAACGGCCAGGTGTTTATCCTGAACCCGAACGGTGTGCTGTTTGGCGCCGGCTCCCATGTCAATGTCGGTGGCCTTGTCGCATCAACCCTGAACATGAGCAATGCCGACTTCATGGCCGGCAACAACGTGTTCACCGGTTCCGGTGGCTCGGTGGTCAACCAGGGCATGCTGAATACAAGGCAGGGCGGCTACCTGGCGCTGCTGGCCCCCGAAGTGCGCAACGAAGGTGTGATGACCGCCACGCTGGGCACTGCGCTGCTTGCCGCTGGCAACAAGGTCACCTTGAACCTCGACAACGGCAGCCTGCTGGGCTACAGCATCGACCAGGGCGCGATCAATGCACTGGCCGAGAACAAGCATTTGATCAAGGCCGACGGCGGGCAGGTGCTGCTGGGCGCGAAAGCGATCGACAGCCTCACATCCGCCACGGTGAACAACACCGGCATCATTGAAGCGAAGACCCTTGCCAACAAGGCCGGCCGCATCATGCTGATCGGCGACATGGAACACGGCATGGTCCATATCGGCGGCACGCTGGATGCCAGCGCGCCCGACGGCGGTGACGGCGGCTTTATCGAAACCAGCGCCGCGAATTTCAGGATCCTGCCAAGCTTCAGGGTCAATACGCGGGCGCCACAAGGCAAGAACGGCAACTGGCTGCTGGACCCGGCCACGATGACCATTGCGGCCGGCAATGGTGCGGCGGCCAACACCATTTACGAGGACACGCTTGAAGCCGCGGGTTCCGACATGACCATCCAGGCCACGGATTCGATCAACGTGACGGGCAACTTCTCCAACGCCGATGTGGAAATGCCCAGTGGCCTGAACCTCATCATCAAGACCACCGGGGCAAGCGGCACCGGCATAGACCTCACGGGCAGCGGAGACGGCACCGCCCTGACCTTCAAGGTCTCCGGCGGCGGCACGATTAACGTGAACACAGCCTCGGCGTCCCAATCCATCAAGAGCTCCGGGCTCGCCGTGACGGGCGGCGCCGGCACGATCACCGTCAACTCCGCAGGCGCGCTGGATATCAGCAACGCGGCTGTGCAGACTGCCGGAGGGGCGATCTCGCTGACCGGAGCGGGCCAGGCCGGAAACTCGGGCGTGCTGGTGTCCCAGAGCACGGTGAACGCCGGCACCGGCGTCCTCACCATCAACGGCATCACGGCGGACACAGCGCAGTACGGCGTGCTGCTGGACCGTGCCACCCTCATCAGCGCCAATGCCAACATCAACAGCGCCAGTTCAGCCATCAAGCTGGCCGGCAGCAGCCTGACCAGCAGCGGAAACATCAGCATTGACGCATCCAATACCAATTCAGGCAATCACGCGGTCGAGCTGGTCAACAGCGGGGCCACACAGACCAACGTCAGTACCACCGGCAGTGGCACCATAGGCATCACCGGCAAGTTGAAGAGCGGCGGCGCCGCTGCTGTCGCCGCCAGCGGCTCGGCGGCAGGCGTGGCCATCGCCAACTCCAACGTCGCAGGCGGCGCCGGCACCGTCACCATCATCGGCGAGTCGGGCTGGGGCACCATCATTGCCCAGGCGGCCCGCGGGGTGCGGCTGGACTCACTGGCCAAGGTCACGGGTACGGGCAACATCGCCGTCACCGGCAATGCACACACCACTTCGACGGCCCACAGCGTCGCCGTTGAGCTGGGCACCGGCTCCGAGGTGTCCAGCACCGGCGGCAACGTGGAGGTCAGGGGCCAGATGCTCAGTGCCCTCGCCGCCGCCGCGGATACCAAGGGCATCATTGCAAAAGGCAAGCTGCAGTCCGGCGCAGCCAGTCGCATCTTGCTCGACGGCGTCGCTGATATGGACGATGGCACGACCGGCATCGGCATCCTGGTCGATGCCGGCGCCGACCTGATCGCGGGCACGGGCGGGCTCTCCGTTTCAGGTGCTGGGCAGGGCCTCTCGACAACGGCAACGTTCACGGGCATCTCCATGGCGGGCGGCAGCCTCAGCTCGACCGGCGCGATCACCATGGACGGCCGCGGGAATTCGGCGGTGGTACACGCTGCCGGTTCCCAGGGCCTGAGCCTGACCGGCGGCAGCATCAACTCCAACGGCGCGGCCATGTCGCTGCTCGGGTCGGGTATGGCGCCGGCCTCGCCGGCCACCAACTTTGACCTGAACATCAACGGCACCGGCATCGGCAGCGGGGGCGGGGATATCGCGCTGCGCGGTGAGCGTGTCAACATCGGCAGCGCCGTCAACGCGGGCGCGGGCAGGGTGACGATCAATACGAACAGCAGCTTCCGGCCGATCACGCTTGGCGGGGCGTCTGAAACCGCCGCCATGAACCTGAGCAACGATGAGCTCAACCGGATCACCGCGTCGGCGATCGCGATCGGCCGCATCGCCAACACCGGCGGCATCGCCATCGGCAACACCGGCGGCGCGATCAACCTGGCCAGCTCGCCGACCCTGAGCCTGATCAACGACAACATCGCGGGCTCGATCACCCAGACGGCGGCCATCACCGTCGCCAACCTTAACGCCAATGCACGAAGCGTCGTCCTGGCCAATACTGGCAACCAGATCAGCCAGGTCAGCGGACGGGCCTACGGCACGGGCAATTTCCAGGTCCGCTCCGCCTCTGCGCTGTCTGTGGGAACGGTTGACGGAACGGCCGGCATCACCAACTCCGGTACCGGGTTTGTTGCGCTGACCAGCAGCGGCGCCCTGTCGCAAACCCAGGCCATCGTCGCCAATACCTTCCAGGCCAGCAGCTTCGGGGGCATGACGCTGGCCAACACGGGCAACCGGATCCAGAATTTCGGCGGCCTCAACAACGGCACATCAGGCGGCATCACCCTTCGCAACACCGCCGCCAACGTCAGCTTCCTGGCCGACATCAACGGCGTCGGCCGCATCGACATCGCCAACACCGGCTCCATCACCCTGGGAGCGGGCTCCTTTTCCAATAACAACAACGCCACAGGCACGACTGCGGGTACCGCCGCCATCAGCCTTGTGGCCACGGGCGGCATCAATACGCCAACCCCCTCATCTCCCGGGTCGCACCTGATGAACGCCAACGGCGGCTCGATCTACCTGGAGGCGGGCAACGGCAGCATAGGCAACAGCGCCGCCAACGCCCTGAGTATTTCAGCGGCCGGCCCCATCGTTGCGGTGGTCAACGGCGCCGGCTCGCAGGTCAACCTGGGCCTGCTCGGCAACAGTGCCGTGGAAAACATCAGCGCCACGGGCGCCGTCAACGTCAGCATCAACGGGGCCGGCAACCTCGCGGTCAAGACGGTGGCCGGCAGCTCGGTCACCCTAGGCGCCGCGGCCGGTGCCATTCTTGATGCCAACGGCGCCGCCAACAACATCAGTGCCACCACGCTCAACGCGAATGCCATGAACGCCATCACGCTGGGCACCAATGTGACAGGCCTGCAAACCCTGGCGACCACGGCCGCCGCGGGCGACATCAGCCTCACCGCCGCCAATGCGCTGAGCAGCAGCAACCTCGCCATCAGCACCGATGCTGGCTCCGTGCAGACAGTCAGCGTCTCATCGGGCGCTGGCATCACCGTTGACAGTGCGTTCGGCAATGCGCAGGACAAGTTCAAGCTGACCACGACCGCCGGCAACATCGCCATCAATGGCGCGCTGACGGCCAGCGAGCTGACGCTGAGCACCGCCGGCACCAGCACACAAACCGCGGCCATCACCGCCACCGGCCTGGAGCTGCTGGGCACTGGCACGCACACGCTCAACAACGCAGGCAATGCGGTGACGACGCTGGCCGGTAGCACCGGCAATGCCGAGTACTCGCAAGCAGGTGCGCTGTCTGTCGGCACCGTCAACACTGTGGGCCTTACCGCTACCGGCAAAGTGCTGGTGCGCACTACGGGCGCGGCCAGTGACCTCACGCTGAACAACGGCGTCACTTCCGGCAGCGCGACCAACGATTCACTGGTGCTGGCCACCGGGCGAAATTTTGTGAACAACGCGGGAGCGGGTGCGCTCATTCCCGGCGCAGGCCGCTTCCTCGTCTACGCAACCGACCCGACGGCAAGCACCCTGGGCGGCCTGGTCTCCACCGGCAATGCCTTTGGCCGTAGCTTTGCGGCCAACGCGCCCACCGATGCGTCGATGACTTCTCTCACCGGCAACCGCTTTGTCTACAGCGTTGTGCCGACGCTCAACGTGAGCGGCGACAACGTGAGCAAGGCATACGGCGGCGCCGACCCGGCGCTCACCTACACCGTCAACAGCGGCCTGGTGGCGGGCGACACCGCGGCTACTGCGCTGGGCGGCGCGCTGTCGGCGCCCACAGGTGCCGCCACGACCGGCCCCACGCATGCCATCATGCGGGGCACGCTGGCGTCGGCCCTGGGTTACAACGTCGTCTACACCAACGGCACGCTGACGATGACCGGTGTGCCGTCCGCACCACCTTTGCCTGCATCTGCTTTCGGCGTGACCGCAGCACTGGACGGGGCATACGTGACCGCGCTCAACACCATTGCCGGCACGGACAAACTCACGGGCAACAGCATCGACAATGAATCGACCGTGCTGGATGATGCCGCGCTCATCAAGGCACTGAACACCGCCGCCGCGGAGGCCGAAGGGCAGGACAAAGCCGAATAGGCAGCGTC
This sequence comes from Polaromonas sp. CT11-55, assembly GCF_047303325.1. Lineage (NCBI taxonomy): Bacteria > Pseudomonadati > Pseudomonadota > Betaproteobacteria > Burkholderiales > Comamonadaceae > Polaromonas > Polaromonas sp. CT11-55. The sequence goes on from NZ_JBKBEX010000024.1 coordinate 85,292, forward strand.
GCTTTGAGGGGCGCTGGCCCCCACCCCAGCCC
>NZ_JBKBEX010000025.1:0-75468 GCF_047303325.1 Polaromonas sp. CT11-55
CCCGGCGGGCGACCTACTTTCTTTTGCTTCGCCAAAAGAAAGTAGGCAAAGAAAAGGCGACCCGCAGTCTGGGTCCCTCCGCTTCGCTCCGGGCAACCTGCGCTGCTCGACTCCGGAGGGGGTCCGCAGAACTCGCTACGCTGCGCTTCGCTCAAACAACTGCGGCCCTAATCCCTCCTCCGTCTGCGCTGCTCGGCCCAGCCAGGACGGGGCAATCGGGATCGGGGACAGAAGACAAATACCAAAGAAAAATCAATACAAACAAGGACACGCCTTGGCGTGTTCTTGTTGATTTAGGTATCGGTATTTCTTTTCTCCATCCCTTGTGTATGCGCCGAGGAGCGGAGGTTCAGGCGGATCAGGGATCGCGTTGTCTGAGCGAAGCGCAGCGCAGCGAGTTTAGCGAGACCCCGCCTGAAGCGAGCACCGCAGGTTGCCCCGGAGCGAAGCGCAGGGGACGCAGACACCAGGGTCGCCTTTTCTTTGCTTACTTTCTTTTGGCGAAGCAAAAGAAAGTGAGTTGCCGCCGGGCAACCCCGGCCAGCAAGCCTATGCAACGGGCAAGAGCGCGCAAGCCGGAGCAAGACCCGGCGGAGACACCATGCTGAGCCGCCTCCAATCCCTCCCTCGCGACGCCCGCGACACCCTGTTCCTGCTGGCAGTCATCGCCTGGGTCCTACTACCCCAGGTCAACGAACTACCGCTTTGGTGCAGCGCCCTGGCAGGCGCGGTGCTGCTGTGGCGCGGCTGGCTGGCGGTGAAGGCGCGGCCGCTGCCGGGCAAGCGATGGCTGCTGCTGTTGATGGTGCTCACCCTGGCCGCGACCTGGCTCACGCACCGCACGCTGCTGGGACGCGATGCGGGGGTGACGCTGCTGGTGGTGTTGCTGACGCTCAAGACGCTGGAGCTGCGCGCCAGGCGCGATGCCTTTGTGGTGTTTTTCCTCGGCTTCTTTTGCATGCTGAGCAATTTCTTCTACTCGCAATCGCTGTTGACGGCACTCAGCATGCTGCTGGGCCTGCTGGGCCTGCTGACCATGCTGGTCAACGCGCACATGCCTGTCGGCAGGCCGCCGCTGTCGCAGGCCGCCAAAACCGCCGGCTGGATGGCCCTGCTGGGCACACCCATCATGCTGGTGCTGTTCCTGCTGTTCCCGCGGCTGGCGCCCCTGTGGGGCGTGCCCAGCGACACGCCGGCCGGGCGCAGCGGCCTGAGTTCCAGCATGCAGGTCGGCACCATCGCCAGCCTGGCGCTGGACGAAAGCGTGGCCCTGCGCATCAAGTTCGACGGCGCGCCGCCGCGCAAGCAGGACATGTACTTTCGCGGCCCTGTGCTGGCCAGCTTCGATGGGCGCGAATGGCGGCCCTCGCGCCTGAACACCTCCGCGCGCTATGGCGTGACGGCCGACCTTGCCGTCACCGGCACGCCGGTCAGCTACGAGGTCACGATGGAGCCCACCAACCGGCCCTGGCTGTTTGTGATGGAGGCGGCGGCCCAGAGCCCTGCGCTGCCGTCCGGCTTCCAGGGCGTGATGCAGCCCGACCTGCAATGGCTGGCGAACCGCCCCATCAACGACCTGCTGCGCTACAAGGCCCAGAGCTACCCGAGCTTTCAGCACGGCCCGCTGCAAAGCGCGCCGGGCCTGCAGGAGTTCATCGACCTGCCGTCCGGCTTCAACCCGCGCACGAAGGCTCTTGCCAACGAGATACGCAACACGCCACGCCTGGCGCGCGCCGGCACCGCCGCGCTCGTGGAAGAGGTCATGAACCGCCTGCGCACCGGCGGCTACAGCTACACGCTGGAGCCCGGCGTTTACGGCCAGCACAGCGCCGACGAATTCTGGTTCGACCGCAAGCAGGGCTTTTGTGAACACATCGCCTCGGCCTTTGTCATCCTGATGCGCGCCATGGACGTCCCGGCGCGCATCGTCACCGGCTACCAGGGCGGCGAATTCAATACCGTGGACGGCTTCTGGGTGGTGCGCCAAAGCAGCGCCCATGCCTGGGCCGAAGTCTGGGAAGCCGGCCGCGGCTGGGTGCGTGTGGACCCGACCTCGGTGGTCGCCCCGGGGCGCATAGGCGCGTTCGAGCGGCTGGAGGCGCCGCAAGGCGCGGTCGCGCGGGCCCTGCGCACTTTCAGCCCGACGCTCATGACCCAGCTGCGCCTCTTTTGGGAAGCGACCAACAACAGCTGGAACCAGTGGGTGCTCAACTACACCCAAGGCAGGCAGCTCAACCTGCTGAAAAACATCGGCTTTGAATCGCCAAGCTGGGAAGACCTCAGCTATATGCTGATCGCCATCCTGGTGGCGGCCGCGTTGCTGGGAGCGGCCTGGAGCTGGTGGGACCGCAGCCAGCACGACCCCTGGGTGCGTTTGCTCATGCGCGCGCGCCACCGGCTGGACAAGGCCGGCATCCCCAGCACACCGGCCACCTCGCCGCGCCAGCTCGCCCAGGAAGTGCTGGCCCGCTACGGCCAACAGCCGGGCAGCGCCGCGCAGGCCCTGGCCGACTGGCTGCTGCGCCTGGAGCAGCAGCGCTACGCCGCCGCGCCGGCCGGTGCGGGCAAGGCGGCGCCGCAGTTGCATGCGCTCAGGGAGGAGTTCAGCCGGCTGAGCTGGCCTGCGTAAAATCGGGACTGGCTCCGCCGTCCCTTCGCGCCTCCCCCACTTCATCCGACCACCCCACTCATGCCCCTTTACCGTTCCGGATTCGCCTTTTTCCTGATCGCCGCGCTGGCCTGTTCCGCCTGGGCCGGTGACGCCAAACCCTTACGGAAAAAAGTGGCCGCGCCAGCGCAAACCGAGGGGCCGCTGTATTCGACACGCCCCGAGGCCATGCAGTTCGCCGACGACATGGCCGCGCGCCGCGACCTGGACCCGGACTGGGTGCGCGACGCCATCGGCCAGTCGCGCTACAACGCCACCGTCGTGCGCCTCATGCAGCCGCCCACCAAAACCTTTGTCAAGAACTGGCGCGTCTACAGGAGCCGCTTCATAGACCCCGTGCGCATCGAAGCCGGCCGGCGCTTCTGGCTGGAGAACCAGGCGGCGCTGGAGCGCGCCGAAAAGGAATACGGCGTGCCCGCCGAAATCATCGTCGGCATCATCGGCGTGGAAACCATTTACGGCCGCGACACCGGCAACTTTCGCGTGATGGACGCGCTGACCACGCTGGCCTTTGACTTCCCCCCCAACCACCCACGTGCCAAAGAGCGCAGTGAATTCTTCAAAGGCGAGATCGAGCAATTCCTGACCCTGCAAAACCGGCTGGCAGCCAACCCCTTCGACGCGCGGGGCAGCTTTGCCGGCGCCATGGGCATGCCGCAGTTCATGCCATCCAGCTGGATCAAGTACGCCGTCGACTTCGACGGCGACGGGACGGTGGACCTCTGGAACAGCAAGGCCGACGTGATCGGCTCCGTCGCGAGCTACTTCAAGGCCTTCAACTGGAAGCCCGGCATGCCCACACACTATCCCGTGAGCTTCGACAAAAGCCGCCTCGACATGAACGCGCTGATGGCGCCCGACATCCTGCCGACCTTCAGCGTGGCCAGCTTCACCGAAAAAGGCGCGGTGCTCGAAGGCCCGGCCCTTGAGCACCAGGGGCCGCTCGCCCTGGTCGAACTGCTCAATGGCCAGGACGCTCCGCAATACGTGGCCGGCACCGAGAATTTTTACGCCATCACGCGCTACAACTGGAGCAGCTACTACGCAATGGCGGTGATTGAGCTGGGGCGGGAAGTGGCGGCGCGGGTGAGGCAGTAGGCCGAGCGACAGGCCGCTTAACGGCAGGGCGCCCCCGCCAATGTTCTGGCCGCCGTCAAAAAATCACCGGGAGCAACCCAGCTGACGTCCCAATTGCCCGCGACGGGGACCTGGCGCTTGTGGGCAATCACCATCTGGCGCTTGGGCACGACAAGAATGTACTGGCCATGCACGCCCCACGCCATGTAGGCACCCTGGAGCGGGGAATCCGATGGCTCCTCCAGTACCCACCACAGGTAGCCGTAAGCAAAATGGCGTCTGGCCGTTCGGGGCGGATGCATCTCCACGGAAGGGGTCACGGCAGCAGTGGTCTCGGCAACCCAGCGTTGCGGAATGAGTGTCTGCCCGCGCCAGCTGCCTTGCTCAAGCATCAGGTAGCCCAGGCGCGCCATGTCCCGGGTGGATAGAAAGAAGTGATAGGCGGCGTGCTCCGACTTCGTGAGGTCGCCGGTGCGGCGATGGCGTTCCAGGTGAAAGTCCTCAAGTTGCAAGGGGGCGGCGAGGTCATCGGCAAATGCGCGGTAGATGCTCTTTCCCGTCAGTGATTCAAACACTGTGCCGGCGGCGTTGAAATCCCAGTTGTTGTAGAGAAAGTACGTGCCTGGTATTTGCGAGCCCCGCGCCGGGGCAGACGCAAGGTCGTCACCGCCATTGGCGGCCGGATGGTACACACCGGAACGCGCCGTCAGCAGATCCCTGAGCCTGGCCTGCCGTTCGATGGGCAGGAGCCCGCCTATATCGTCGACACCAAGATCGGCCAGGGTTTTCTCGAGATCAATCGTTCCGTCCGCCACATATTTGCCGTAAAGCATGGACAGGATGCTTTTGCGGGCCGAGAACAAAATGCTGACGAGGTCAGTCGGGCCATAGCTGAACAACACCCTCCCCTGCTGCACCGCCATCAGTGACGTTGTGTCCAGGGTCCGCAGGTAGTCGCGTGCCCCGTCGAGCTGCGCATGGCATTCGGGACTCAGGGACGAGGGAGGGACCTCCTCCCACGACTTTCCGGGGTAAACCGCAGGCTCATCGGCCGGCGTTTGAGTCGCTCCCGCTGCCGATGGCAGCAGCAATGAGATGCAGAGGAAAAGTGGGGCCAGGTAATTCAGCATTTTTTAGATGCGATCATCGGCGGCCCAGCCAATGCAAACCACCTACTCAGGCTTGATGTTCGCGCTCTTGACCAGCTTGCCCCAACGATCAGCCTCCGACTTGATCAAGGCGGCGAACTGCTCGGGTGTACCGCCACCGATTTCGTTGCCCTGCCCCAGCATCTGCTCCTTGATGGTCGGGTCGGCGAGCGCCTTGTTGACGGTTTCATTGAGCAGCTTGATGAGGGCCGCGGGTGTGCCTGCCGGTGCTATCAGCCCCTGCCAGTTCTGCACCTCGAAGCCCGGCACGCCGGCCTCGGCCATGGTGGGCAGATCGGGAAACAGCGGCGAGCGCGTCTTGCTGGTGATGGCCAGCGCGCGCAGCTTTCCGGCGCGGATCGAGGGCGCGGCCGAGTACATCTGCTCAAACATCATGTCCACCTGTCCGCCCATCAGGTCGGTCGTGGCGGGCGCGCCGCCCTTGTAGGGAATGTGGGTGATGGACAGGCCGGCCAGCGACTTGAACATCTCGCCCGACAAATGGTGCGAGCCGCCCAAGCCGCCCGAAGCGAAGGACAGCTTGCCGGGGCTGGCCTTGGCGGCCGCGATGATGTCCTTGACGCTCTTGAACGGCGAGCTTGCGGGCACCATCAGCACCAGCGGCCCTTTTTCGATCAGGCAAACCGGCGCAAGGTCCTTGGCTGGGTCGAAGTTCAACTTCTTGAACATGGTGGGATTGACAGCGAGCGGCGCGAAATTTCCCATGCCGATGACATAGCCGTCCGGCTTAGCGTGGGCCACCGCGTCAGTGCCGATGTTGCCGCCCGCGCCCGGCTTGTTGTCCACGAGCACCGGCTGGCCCAGCGCCGTGGAGAGGAAACGGCCGATCTGGCGTGAGCGCTGGTCGGCATTGCCGCCTGCCGAATAAGGGCAGATGAAAGTGATGGGCTTGCTCGGGTATTTGTCCTGGGCCCAGGCCAGCGAGGGCAAGGCGATGGCAATCGAAGTGGCTTGCAGGAGATGGCGGCGTTTCATGGGGAATCCTTGTTGTCAGTGGTGTCCCCAACCTTAATGCGCGTAGCTGTCAATCTGCTGGCACAACGACCCGTGGTTTCCCCTAGATGTCACGGCCCACCGAAAGCAGAATGAAAGATATAGCCCCAACACGGCCCATCGCAAAAGAGTCAGGCCGTCTTTTGCGATGGCCAGCGATAAGCCAGCACCGCCGCCAGCGGATAAAAATGCTCACGCACCTCATCGAGCTGGTTGCCGCCCCACAAATACACATACTCTGCATCCGCGCGAAGAAAAAAACCGACATGGCCCTTCCAGCCGCCCGGGTCTTCGCGCGAAAGGACGGCAATGCAGCCGGGCACGGGCGCTGCCAGCGGCTCGCCCCACTCCAGCCATGAACGCGCGAGTGCGGAGCCGGTACCGGGAATGCCGGCCTGGTCCAAAACCCAGTTCACGAAGGAAGAACACCACGAGGCCTTGTCGTCATAGCCGCGGATATTGGTGAGCGCGTGGTATTCGGTGACCCGGGGGTTGCTCTGGCCCACGGGGAATGTGCGAACGCCGGCTTCGGCACGGGCGATGGGCATCCAGGGTGATTGCTGCATAAAAGTCAAATCAGGCGCAAGCCGTAACCTCGATCTCACTCGCAAGCTGCGGAGTGACTCTTGGACCAAAGCTCTCAATATTTGCCAGGGTTGCCGTATGGTGGGCCGAAATCTGTGCCGCGGTGAGAATCCCGTTGTCCACGGTGGAATGGCCGTCCGAGACCAGGGTAACCGGATAACCGAGCGCCAGGGCCCGCCGGGTCGTGGTGTCTACGCAGAAGTCGCTTTGCAAGCCGCAGATGATCAACTTCTTGACGCCACGCTCCTGCAGCAAGGTCTGCAGCTCCGTGTTGTGAAACGAGTCGGTCGCCTTCTTCCGCAGGTGGATATCGCTCGGCTGGACGTCCAGGCCATCGGCGAGTTTCCACCCTTCAGTTCCATATTCCAGCGGATCATTCGGCGCTTCGTGCTGGATCAGGATGACGGGAGCGCCTGCGGCACGGGCCTTGGCAGACACCTGGTTGATTCTGTCGATGACGCGCTGGCTTTCAAAGGCCCCGCCCTCACCGAAGCAAAGAGCCGTCTGAACGTCGATGATAAGGAGGGCAGTTGTCGTCATGGGTTCAAATCTGATGCTGAGGTGTGGAGGGACGAGGAAATTCAGCCTGCTGCAATTTGCAGACCCGACCTGTGCTTAGTTTGCATCGCCGGACCCACGTAGTTGCATCGCCTCCTGCCACAGCCTGGTGAGTTCCCCCGGGCGATCAGGGTGGGTTTCGTATGCGGCTACGCCCTGTGGAATCATCACCCAGGAAAGCGCGCTTTTTGTCCAAAGGTGCGCAACAGGCTCAAACTCCCGCGCGTTATGCAATGTGCCGGGTAGCAGCGCCGCCATGGTTGGCTTGTCGGCCGGTTCCGCCCACAACCGGGTATCGCAATCAATGCACACCCTCGCCCTGCGTTGGCGCCCATTTCCCATGTCAAATGTCAGGAGCTGCGGGCTTCCCTGCGTGACTTCCAGCGCCGAACGGTCAACCCACATGGCCAGCCGCATGCTACTGCCGGAGCGCCGCTGGCAGTCCGTGCAATGACACGCGTAGAACGTCAGCGGATGCGCGGTCAGCTTGTAATGCACCTTCCCGCAAAGGCAGCTGCCGGTCCATGGGGGTTTTGATTCTGGGTAACGCATTGCGGTCACAGGCTAGCACTGTTTGGAATTTGCATATGGCGAAAAGCCGCATTGTGTTGCGTGTCGGCGTCTATCCAAATGCTAGACCACACCCGGCACCTGTAGACCGTGCCTTCTTGCAACCCATGCCAGGCAGTGGTTTCGATCATCGGGCCTGGACAATGAGGGGGCTGAAACCTCGATTCGATAGTACTCAATGAACTGAGCTGCCATACCCGGGGGGGACTCGAGTTTCTTGAGGACCAACGCTTCAGCTGCTGCTTTGTTTCCAACCCAAAGGGCAATGTCTACCGCCCAGTCGGGTATCCAGGTCATCTCGCGGCGTTCCAGAAGACGCGCCGATAGAGTTTCCTTGGTGCAACAAACATCAAACGCAGGCATGGCTAATTCATGAATGGTTTTCACCATCGAATCTATTTCCTCTTGCCGCCTGGCGGGATCGACAAGTTGCCACTTCAGGTACTCATGCGCCTGAGAAAGATATCCGATCTGCGTGCCCCATACATAGTCGCCCGTGGTAACGCCATTTGCTTCGCGCCACCTGGCAAGCTCAGCAGATTTCGTCCGGGCATGCAGCGCGACGCCCACATGGGCCCCAGAGGAATTGGCACTATCGGCCTGGAAGGACACGATGTGCGTGAATGGTCCCACTTTCCTTGAAAAATGGAGTCCGCTTTTGGACCACCGAAAACCCAGCCCGGCGAACGCCCCCGCGACCGCCGCGCATGAACTCGCAATCACATCGGCAACGCGCTCTGTGCCAGGAGCCGCGGGTTGAAATCGACCGGACTGAGTCCGCCGACGTGCATCGAGCGTATCCTGAACGTGATCGTCAAGTGAGCGTAACGATTTGGGCATGGTGGTCGATTGTGTCTGGCCAAGACCAGGTCATTTGGCGGCCCGATGATTGACATGAGCGGCGCTCCACAGACAGCGGAGCCGGCTGTGAAATGTCCATTCGACGGAAAGTTCAGACCGCATCCGCAAGCCGTGACGGGGAGAGTTCGAGGGCCAGGTACTTGGTGCCAGGAACGGGATTGAAGGTGACGGGCGCCGCGGGTTGAAAACCCAGCGATTCGTAAATTCGCTGTGCGGCAGTGAACTCGGGCAGCACATCCAGGCAGATGCGCGAGTAGCCCGCGGCGCGCGCTTCATCGAGGATGCGCTCGATGAGACGTCGGCCCAGGTTCTCGCCTCTCGCACCCGGCCGCACGTAGACGCGCTTCATCTCGCAGGTGGTTTCATCAACGCGGCGAAGCGCCGCACACCCGACGACGGCTTGTCCCTTCCACGCGAGCAACAGGCGGCCGTCAGGCGCGGCGTACTTTCCCGGCAAGGCGGCGAATTCCGCCTCGTAGTTCTGAAAGGCCAGGCTCACGCTGGGGCTGGCGATGTATTCCCGAAGGATGGCGATGACGTGCTCAAGGTCGTCGGGAAAGTTTGCAGGCTTGATGTCGGTCATCTTGAAAGCGTACCTCATCTTGCAAACATAAGCAGGCCGCATGGCACGCAAGACCGCTGCGTTTGGAGCAAGGCTCAGGCCTTGCTGTGCCGTCCGCGCCAGCTTTGGACGCTAAGAAGGAAAGCGCCCACAACAATGGCGATGTCCGCGACATTGAATATGCCCGTTCGAAGGGAACCGGCGCCAAGGTTGATAAAGTCCACGACGTAGCCCTCATTGACGAAGCGGTCAATCAGGTTGCTGGAACCGCCGGAAAGGATGAGGGCCAGCGCGAACACAAACAAGCCCTGGCTGGACTTGGCCAGCAGCGTGTACGCGAGCAAGGCCAGCAACATTGCAGCAACTCCGGCACGGAATATTGCAACACGCCAGGGTTGTGGGGCGGAAGCCCCCAGGCTGAGGAAGGCGCCTTCGTTATGCGCCACCTGCAAGCGCACAGTATCCGAGAGCAGGGACAGCGCCTGCGCTTTGGGTAGATTGGCCTCGGCGTACATCTTTGTGGACTGATCGCAGGCCACGCAGCTCAGCAGTACAAACAGAACCAGCAGCAAACGTTTGACGATGGACAAAATGAAACTCCCTGGCACCCGAGTTGGCCCATGCCCACTCACACAGGCTCAATCGTAATCTCCACCGTCATCGACTCTTCCCCGCCGCCCTGGCGCACGCCCTTGATGGGCGGGCAGGCGTTGTAGTCGGTGCCCATGGCCAGGCGCACGTGGCGCTGGTCAATCAGGCAGCTGTGGGTCACGTCTATGCTGGCCCAGCGGCGGGTGGCGACGTCCAGGCAGACGTCGCACCAGGCGTGGCTGGCCAGGTCGGGCTCGTTGGCGGCGTAGAAGTAGCCGCTGACATAACGCGCCGGGTAGCCCAGGCTGCGGCAGATGGCGACCATGACATGGGCCTGGTCCTGGCAGACGCCCGCGCCGGACTTGAAGGCCTCGAGTGCGGTGGTGGTCACGCTGGTGCTGTTCTTGCGGTAGCTCACCGCATCGGCCACGCCCCGGCTCAGGGCCAGCAAGGCGGGCAGGCTGGCGGTGCCGTCCAGGCTTTGCGGGATAAAGCGGCGGCCGAATTCCGCGAGTTCAAAGTGCGGCTCGGCCAGGTGGGTGGCGCGCAGAAAAAAATACGGGTGCGGCAAGGTTTCCGCGTCATTGAACTCGGCCACGCCCAGGGTTTCGACATCGCCCGCCGCATTGACCAGGCTCCAGCGCACGTTGTCGGCGTCCCTGCCGACAAAGGTGTAGGAGCTGATGGTGTTGCCGAAGGCGTCGCGCTGGGTAAACAGCTTTTCGGGCGCGCCCAGGCTCCAGTAGTTCACGGTCTGCGCCGGGCCGGACTGCGGCGTGAGCCACAGCGTCTGCAACGCATAGCGCAGTGGCTCGGTATACCGGTAGTCGGTGATGTGCCGTATGTGCAATTTCATGAGTGGCTAGCCCCCACGCGCAGTGCGGCACATGCGGTGCTCAGTGGGTGGCCGGCACAAGAAACTCGCGGCTGATGTGCGCGCCTATTTCGTTGACGCGGTCCAGGAACTGGGTCAGGAAGGCGTGCAGGCCGGTGGCGAGGATTTCGTCGATGCGGGCGTACTGCAGGTCGGCGCGCAGCTTGCCGGCGCGGCGCTGGGTTTCGCTGGCCGTGTCGCTGGTCACCATGGCGAGGTTGCCCATGAGCTCGTTAAGGCAGGCCAACAGCGAACGCGGCATGTCGGGTCGCAGGATCAGCAGCTCGGCCACACGCTCGGGCTTGATCACGTCGCGGTACACCTTGCGGTAGACCTCGAAGCCGGAGACGCTGCGCAGGATCGCGCTCCAGTGGTAGAAGTCGTACTCCTGGTCCTTCTCGCCGTCGCTGCCCAGGAAGTCGTTTTGCACCGCGTGGAATTTCACGTCCACCAGGCGGGCGGTGTTGTCGGCGCGCTCCAGGAAGGTGCCCAGGCGCAGGAAGTGGAAAGCCTCGTCCTGCAGCATGGTGCCGGCCGTGACGCCGCGCGAGAGATGCGAGCGGAACTTGACCCACTCAAAGAACTGGCCGGGGTCGCGCTCGAAGTCGCCGTTGCGCAGCATGCGTATCACTTCGAGGTAGGTCTGGTTCTGGGTTTCCCAGACTTCGGTGGTCAGGGTGCCGCGCACGGCGCGGGCGTTCTCGCGGGCATTCTTCAGGCAGGAGACGATGCTCGAGGAGTTCTGCTCGTCGCGCACCATGAAGTCCATGACTTCGCGCGGATTGATGCTGTCGCCGTATTTGGCGGCATAAGAGGGCTTGAGCTCGCTGATGCTCAGCAGGCTTTGCCAGCCGCCCTGCACCACGGCGGCCGACTGCGGCAGCAGCGAGGTCTGGTAGTTGACGTCCAGCATGCGGGCTGTGTTCTCGGCGCGTTCGGTGTAACGCGACATCCAGAAGAGATGGTCAGCAGTACGAGACAACATGATTATTTTCCTCCCGCTTGGACTTGGGTCTGCGACTGCGATTGGGACTGGAACCCCACGGGCGATGACGGACCTTCCAGAATCCAGGTGTCCTTGGTGCCGCCGCCCTGCGAGGAGTTGACCACCAGCGAGCCGTCTTTGAGCGCCACGCGCGTGAGGCCGCCGGGCACCATCTGCACTTCCTTGCCGCTCAGCACAAAAGGCCGCAAATCGATATGGCGCGGCGCGATGCCGCTTTCAACATAGGTCGGGCAGGTGGAAAGGCTCAGCGTAGGCTGGGCGATATAGCCCGAGGGGTTGGCCAGCAAGGCGGCGCGGAACTCCTCGATCTCGGCCTTGGTGGCGGCCGGGCCGACCAGCATGCCGTAGCCGCCCGCGCCGTGCACTTCCTTGACGACCAAGTCCTTGAGGTTGGCCAGGGTGTACTGCAAATCCTCGTTGTTACGGCACATATAGGTGGGCACGTTCTTGAGGATGGGTTTTTCACCGAGGTAGAACTCGATCATCTTGGGCACATAGGGGTAGATGGACTTGTCATCGGCCACGCCCGTGCCTATGGCATTGCACAGCGAGACGTTGCCGCTGCGGTAGACGTTGAGCAGGCCCGCGCAGCCCAGCGTGGAATTGGGGCGGAAGGCCAGCGGGTCCAGGAAGTCGTCGTCGACGCGGCGGTAGATCACGTCGACGCGGCGCGGGCCGCGCGTGGTGCGCATATAGACGAAGTTGTCCTTGACGAAGAGGTCCTGGCCCTCGACCAGCTCCACGCCCATTTGCTGCGCGAGGAAGGCGTGCTCGAAGTAGGCCGAGTTGTACATGCCGGGCGTGAGCACCACCACCGTGGGCTCGGCCGTGGCGGGCGGCGCCATGGCGCGCAGGGTTTCCAGCAGCAGGTCGGGGTAGTGCGCGACCGGCGCGACGCGGTTTTCGCTGAAGAGCTCGGGGAACAGCCGCATCATCATCTTGCGGTCTTCCAGCATGTAGCTCACGCCGCTGGGCACGCGCAGGTTGTCTTCGAGCACGTAATACTCGCCCTCGCCCTGTGCATTGGGCGCGCGCACGATGTCGATGCCGCTAATGTGCGAATAGATGTTGCCGGGAACGTCAACACCCATCATCTCGGGGCGGAACTGCGCGTTCTGGAAGATCTGCTCGGACGGGATGACGCCGGCCTTGATGATCTCCTGGCCGTGGTAGACGTCGTGGATGAAGCGGTTGAGCGCCGTGACACGCTGGACCAGGCCTTTTTCCATGCTGGCCCACTCGTGCGCGGGAATGATGCGGGGAATCAGGTCAAACGGGATCAGGCGTTCGGTGCCGGCGCCGTCCTCGTCCTTGGCGCCGTAGACGGCAAAGGTGATGCCGACGCGGCGGAAAATCATCTCGGCTTCGGCGCGGCGCGCCTCCATCACGTCGGCCGGCTGTTTCGCCAGCCAGCGCTGGTAGCCCTGGTAGTGTTCACGGACGCTGGATTCCGTGGCATTCATTTCATCAAACATCGGTCGGCTCATTGGCTTGATCTCCAGCAAGTTATGCGCAGGGCACTGTTTTGATATAGCTTAGCAAGTTATGCGCCAAGACGGCGCTGCCCTGCGCTATTTTTAACGTCCGGGTACATGATGCCAGTAGCGTTTGCCCTCTTCCCGCTGGCAGCGCAGGGCATCACCATGCTGGCTGTCCCATGTCGCCGCCCCGCATGTCGCCGATTTGACAAGGCTGATGCCGCGCGCCTCGTAGCGCGCGACCACAGGCTCGGCCGGGTGGCCGAAGCGGTTGCGATAACCCGCCTGCGCCATGGCCCATTGCGGCTGGACGGCATCCAGGAATACCGCGCTCGACGATGTCTTGCTGCCGTGGTGGGGTACCAGCAGAAAGTCGGCCTTGAGGCGGGCCGGATCGCCGGCGGCCAGGGCGGCTTCCTGCGGCGCCTCGATGTCGCCCACCAGCAGGGCCGTACGGCTACCGTTGGAGATGCGCAGCACGCAGCTCATGGCATTGGGCTTGGCCGGCGTGCCGTAGGCTGCGGCGGGCGGGTGCAGCAGCTCGAACTGCACGCCGTCCCATTCCCAGTGCTGGCCGGCCGTGCAGCGTTCGGCCTTGCGCAGGGCCTGCAGCGGGTGCGTGTCCTCAATCGAGCTGAGCAGCCGCGCCCCGGGCTGCATGGCCAGCACCGCGGCCGCCCCGCCTATGTGGTCTATGTCGCGGTGGCTGACCATCAGGACGTCCAGCCGCTCGCCAAGCGCGCGCAGCAGCGGCACCAGCACGCGGTGGCCGGCATCGCTTTCGCGCGAAAAACGCGGTCCCGCGTCATAAAGCAGGCTGTGGCCCGCGGTGCGCACCAGCACCGCATTGCCCTGGCCGATGTCGGCCGCCAGCAGCTCAAACTGCCCAGGCGCGACCCGCAGGGGCTGCCACAGCAGCACGGGCAGCAGCAGCGGAATGCCCAGCAAGCGCCAATGCCAGGGTAGTCGCGTGGCCAGCAAGCTACCGCCCGTCACACCAGCGACGGCGCACCACAGCGGCGCCGCGGCCACGCTGATGGACGCCAGCGGCCAGCTCGCCAGCCATTGCAGGAACAGCGCCAGCAGGCTGACGCAGGCGGCGGTCGCGGCCCAGACCGGCGCCCACAGCACGCCCAGCAGGGCCAGCGGCGTGATCAGCAAGGTCACGGCGGGAATGGCCACGGCATTGGCCAGCAGGCCCACCAGCGAAACCTGGTTGAACAGCAGCAGCGACAGGGGCGTAAGCGCCAGCGTCACCACCCATTGCTCACGCGCGGCGCGGGCCAGGCCGGCCAGCCAGCGCGGCCAATGCCGCCATTCGCCTTGCGAAGCCGGCTCCTGAACACCATGGCCAGGACGGACACCGGAATCCGTCGCGAACAGCACCCCGACCGCCACAAAAGACAGCCAGAAACCGGCCTGCATCAAGGCCCAGGGGTCTACGGCCACCACCACGGCCATGGCCAGCAGCCAGGTCTGTGCCCAGGGCCATTGCCGACCGCCCTGGCGCAGCAGGATCACGGTGGCCAGCATCAGGAGGGTGCGCTGCGCGGGCACGCCCCAGCCGGCAAACAGCGCATACAGGGTAGCCAGCAGCAGGCCGCCCAGTGCGCCGGCACCGGCGGCCGGCAAGGCCAGGCACAGCCTGGGCGTGAGAAACGCGGAGCGGCGCCAAAGGCCGCCGACCAGCAGCGAGGCGGCCCAGGCAAACATGGTGATATGGAGGCCGGAAATACTCATCAAATGCGCGACGCCCGTGGCGCGGAACACATCCCAGTCGGCGCGCTCTATGGCGTTCTGGTCGCCCACCACCAACGCGGCAATGATGCCCGCCCACTGGCGGTTCTCCACACGCTCGAAAATTTTCTCGCGCACCGCCTGCCGGGCCTGCTCGACCGGGTACTGCCAGCTGCCGGAAAGCTTTTCAGGCGGCGCGTCATGCGCGCCGGCACGCACATAGCCGGTGGCCTGCAGGCCCTGCTCCCACAGCCACAGCTCATAGTCAAAGCCGTGCGGGTTGCTGTTGCCGTGTGGCGCTTTGAGCCGCACCGTCATGCGCCAGCGCTCGCCGGCTCGCAAAGGCTGCGGCTGGCGCTGCAGGGCCAGCGCCGCTTCAAAGGGGTCAGCTTCCTGCAGGTTCTGCGCGGGAGCGCGCGCTTCCCGCCCGGCAAAGCCCGAATACCAGCCCAGCAGGATGCGCGGCGGCAAGGCCACCTTGCGGCCGTCCAGGCGCGCGGACTCCACGTCGAGGCGAAAACGCAGGCCGTCCTCACCGGGCTGCGGCATGGCCGGCACGCTGCCTGTGACCTCGATGTCGCGGCCTTCCAGGGCGGACTCCAGCGCGCTGGACTGGAAAACGCTGGCCCGCCAGCCGGTGGAGCCAAAACCCAGCAGCGTCGCCAGGCCGAACGCCAGCAGCGCCTTGCCCCAGGAAGGGCCGGGCCCATGGCGCGCCAGGCGCCCCGCGAACAAGGCCAGCAAAGCCAGCAAGGCACACAGCGCATAGCCTTGCCACGGCCACAGCGCGGGCTGCTGCAATTGCAGGGCCACGCCCGCGATAAAACCGGCCAGGGCGAGCCCCGGGCTCATGGCACGGGCCATGACACGATGATGAATACAACTGGCCCCAAAGCCGCCTCCCCTGTTTTTTGCTTTTTTTCGAACTTGTTTAACGGGAAGGCGAGGCAAGAAGCCGACAGTGCGCCATGCAAACTCCGCATGGCGCAGCTCTTGCTTACGGAAATACCATCAAATCCGGGTAAGCTGTTCACACGTCATTGAGAAGACCGCATGATGTGGCGGTCCTTGCGCCCAGTTATTTTTTTAAGCGAGGTTGCCTTGTCCATCCACGTTGCCCTGAGCCACATCACCCACTACAAATACGACCGCCTGGTGCGGCTGGGCCCCCAGGTGGTCCGCCTGCGGCCCGCGCCGCACAGCCGCACCCAGGTGCTGTCCTACTCCCTCAAGGTCGAGCCCGCCGGGCATTTCATCAACTGGCAGCAGGATCCCTTCGCCAACTACCAGGCCCGGCTGGTGTTTCCCGAGCCGACGCGCGAGTTCAAGGTCACGGTGGACCTGGTCGTGGAAATGGCGGTGTTCAACCCCTTTGACTTCTTCCTGGAGCCGGCCGCCGAGGAGTTCCCCTTCAGCTACAACGCGCTGCAGGCCCGGGAACTGGCGCCCTACCTGGCCACACAGCCGGCCACGCCGCTGTTCAAGCGCTACCTCGAGAAAATCGACCGCACGCCCAAACGCACCATAGACTTCCTGGTGGGCCTGAACCAGAGCCTGCAGTCGGACATCCAATATTCGATTCGCATGGAGCCCGGCGTGCAGACGCCCGAGGAGACCCTGCGCCTGGCCTGCGGCTCCTGCCGCGACACCGGCTGGCTGCTGGTGCAGTTGCTGCGCCACATGGGCCTGGCCGCGCGTTTTGTCTCGGGCTATTTGATACAGCTCAAGGCCGACGTCAAATCGATAGACGGCCCCAGCGGCGCCGAAGCCGATTTCACCGACCTGCACGCCTGGTGCGAGGTGTTTTTGCCGGGCGCCGGCTGGGTGGGCCTGGACCCAACCTCGGGCCTGATGGCCGGCGAAGGCCATATCCCGCTGGCCTGCACGCCCGAGCCCTCGAGCGCCGCGCCTGTCGAGGGCGGCGTCGACAAATCCGAAGTCGAGTTCGAGCACCACATGGCGGTGCAGCGCATCTACGAATCGCCGCGCGTGACCAAGCCTTATACCGAAGAGCAATGGCAGGAAGTGCTGGCGCTCGGCGAGAAAGTCGACCAGGACCTGGCGGCCGGCGACGTGCGCCTGACCATGGGCGGCGAACCGACCTTTGTGGCCACCACCGACCGTGACGCGGCCGAATGGAATATCGCCGCGCTGGGCCCGACCAAGCGCGGCTATGCGACCGAGCTCGTGCAAAAGCTGCGCGCCGAATACGGCGAAGGCGGTTTCCTGCACTTCGGCCAGGGCAAGTGGTACCCGGGCGAGCAGCTGCCGCGCTGGGCGCTGAGCATTTTCTGGCGCAAGGACGGCCAGCCGATCTGGCAGAACCCGGCCCTGTTCGCCGACGAACGCCAGCCCTGTAATTACACCAGTGCCGACGCGCAGCGTTTTATACAAACCCTGGCAGGCAAGCTCGGCCTGGCCACGACTTACATCACGCCGGGCTATGAGGACACCTGGTACTACCTCTGGCGCGAACGCCGGCTGCCGGTCAATGTGGACCCCTTTGATTCGCGGCTGGACGACGCGATGGAGCGCGACCGCCTGCGCCGCGTCTTCATGCAGGGCCTGGATTCTGTGGTGGGCTACGTGCTGCCGCTGCAGACCAAGGAGCAGCTCAAGCAGAGGAGCTTCGGCGCCTCGCCCGCGCTGGCCGGCCCGAAATGGACCACGGGCCCCTGGTTTTTCCGCGACGAACGCATGTACTTGATGCCGGGCGACTCGCCCATGGGCTACCGCCTGCCGCTGGATTCCGTGCCCTGGGTGTCCAAGACCGACTACCCCTACATGATCGAATCCGACCCCTTCGCGTCGCGGCAGGAGTTGCCGCCGGCTTCGGCGCTGGCCGCGCGCTACAACGGCAGCTTCAGCGATGCCCGCGGCACCACGGCGGCAAGCCCTTCCGCGGGCGGCAGCGCCAGCTCGCTGGCGCAGTACGTGGCGCGTTACCTGAGCGGCAACACCGCGCTATCGCAGGCCAGCCGCATCCTGCAGTTCCGTCCGACGGGCAACAATGGCACTGGCGGCGCGGGCGGCCAGTCGGCCGGCGCATCGCCCGAGGCGGCCGCGCCCGGCGACGACCGCGCGCCCAAGCCTTTTGAATCGGCCGCCTGGCTCACGCGCACCGCGCTGTGCGTGGAAGTGCGCGACCCGCAGCGCGCCAACGGCCCCAAGGACAAACCCAAGGCCGACCCGGACAGCCAGGCCAACAAATCGGGCCGTGGCGAAGTGGGCGCGATCTATGTCTTCATGCCGCCCATGGAACGGCTCGAGGACTACCTGGACCTGCTGGCCGCGGTGGAAGCCACGGCCCAGTCGCTGGGGGTGAGCATCGTGCTTGAAGGCTACCCGCCGCCGCGCGACCCGCGACTGAAAATGCTGCAGGTCACGCCCGACCCCGGCGTCATCGAGGTCAACATCCACCCGGCCTACAACTGGGGCGAGCTGGTGGAACACACCGAGTTCCTCTACAAGATTGCGCACGAGACGCGCCTGTCAGCCGAGAAGTTCATGACCGACGGCCGCCACACCGGCACCGGCGGCGGCAACCACTTTGTGCTGGGCGGCGCCACACCGGCCGACAGCCCTTTCCTGCGCAAGCCGGAGCTGCTGGGCAGCCTGATCGCCTACTGGCACAACCACCCCTCGCTGAGCTACCTGTTCTCGGGCATGTTCATAGGCCCGACCAGCCAGGCGCCGCGCGTGGACGAGGCCCGCAACGACCAGCTCTACGAACTCGAGATCGCGCTGCGCGAGATCGAGAACAACCGCAAGAAGTACGGCGCCGACATGCCGCCCTGGCTGGTGGACCGCACCTTGCGCAACATCCTGGTCGACGTGACCGGCAACACCCACCGCAGCGAGTTCTGCATCGACAAGATGTACTCGCCCGACTCCACCACCGGCCGCCTGGGCTTGCTGGAGCTGCGCGCCTTCGAGATGCCGCCGCATGCGCGCATGAGCATCGCCCAGCAACTGCTGCTGCGCGCGCTGGTGGCGCGTTTCTGGAACAAGCCCTACCACGGCCGCGTCACGCGCTGGGGCACCGAGCTGCACGACCGCTTCCTGCTGCCCGGCTTTGTGCGCATGGACTTCGAGGACGTGCTGACCGAGCTGCGCGAAGCCGGCTACGCCTTCGACATGGCCTGGTTTGAGCCGCATTTCGAGTTCCGCTTCCCGCTGATAGGCCAGGTCAAGAGCAACAGCATCGAGCTGACGCTGCGCAGCGCGCTGGAGCCCTGGCACGTGATGGGCGAGGAAGGCTCGGCCGGCGGCACGGTGCGCTACGTCGACTCCTCGCTGGAGCGCATCGAGGTGCACGTCACCGGCCTGAACGACAACCGCTACGTCATCACCGTCAACGGCCGGGCCCTGCCGCTGCAAAGCACGGGCCGCGTCGGCGAATATGTGGCGGGCGTGCGCTACAAGGCCTGGAACCCGCCTTCGGCCCTGCACCCTTCCATAGGCGTGCATGCGCCGCTGACCTTCGACATCGTCGACACCTGGATGGAGCGCTCGCTGGGCGGCTGCCAGTACCATGTGGCCCACCCGGGCGGGCGCAACTACGACACGCTGCCGGTCAATTCGTACGAGGCCGAAAGCCGCCGCCTCACGCGCTTTTTCCGCATGGGCCACACGCCCGGCAAGATGCGCGTGGCGCCGGCGCAGCCCAGCCGGGAGTTCCCGTTCACGCTGGACCTGCGCTGAGGGCGGCCGGGGGGCGCCTTTCCCGGCGCCCATCAGCCTGTCTTATGGCTGCAACAATTGCATGCGCAAGCGGCATAAATCGTCCATTTAGCGGGAAAGCCGTACCTGATTGAGACTTTGCGCCTGCGGGCCGCAGGCATACTTGCAGCACGTGGAAAATAACACCCAGTCACTTTTTGCCGCCCAGGCGCTCGAATCCCCCTGCGCCCTGGCCGCCGCGCTGGCGCCGCATGCGGCAGCCGGCCATTTCGACGAGTTGCGGGGCCGTGTCTCCGAAGGCCCCGCGCCCGTGGAGACGGCCGTGCCCGCCCAGCCCGTGCTGCGGGCCGCCGGCAGCGCCGCTGAAACCGCCGCTCCCCAACCCGAAGCCGCCGCCACCGACGACAGCCTGTCGCCAGAATGGACGCGCTTTTTCAACTTCCTGGGCGCCGACGGCTTTTACGACCTGAATCACCGCACCGCCAACCTGCGCCGCCAGATCCGCGACAACGGCGTGACCTACAACGTCTACGCCGACGCCAACGGCCCGCAGCGCCCCTGGGCGCTGGACCTCTTCCCCATGATGGTCTCGGCCGGCGACTGGGCGCAGATCGAGGCCGGCATCCAGCAGCGCGCCCGCCTGCTGGACCGGGTCATGGCCGACATCTACGGCCCGCAGGAACTGCTCTCCAAAGGCCTCTTGCCCAGCGCGCTGGTGCATGCCCACCCTGGCTACCTGCGCGGCATGCAGGGCGTGCAGCCGGCCGGCGGCACCTATCTGCACATCGCCGCCTTCGACATCGCCCACGGCCCCGACGGCCGCTGGTCGGTGGTGTCGCAGCGCACGCAGGCGCCTTCTGGCCTGGGCTACCTGCTGGAAAACCGCCTGACCATCTCGCTGCTGTTTCCCGAGGCCTTCCGCGAAATGAAGGTCGAACGCCTGGGTGCCTCTTACAAGGCGCTGGTCGACGGCCTCAAAGCCATGAGCCCGGCCGACGGCAATGAGGAAAGCCGCGTGGTCCTGCTGACCCCGGGGCCTTACAACGAAACCTATTTCGAGCATGCCTACCTTGCGCGCTTCCTGGGCCTGACCCTGGTCGAGGGCAGCGATCTGCTGGTGCGCGACGACAAGCTTTACCTCAAGACCCTGCGCGGCCTGGAGCCGGTGCACGGCCTGCTCAAGCGCCTGGACGACGAGTTCCTGGACCCGCTGGAGCTGCGCTCGGACTCCACGCTGGGCGTGCCCGGCCTGCTGCAGGTGATACGCGCGGGCAATGTGCTGGTGGTCAACACGCCGGGCTCGGCCTTCCTTGAATCAAGCGCGCTGCTGGGCTTTTTGCCCGCGCTGTCGGAACACCTGCTGGGCGAAACCCTGGCCCTGCCCTCGCTGGCCACCTGGTGGTGCGGCGAGCAGGCGGTGCTGCAGGATGTGCTGGGCCAGCTCAAGAACTGCGTGATCAAGCCGACCTACCCGGGCTCGGGCATGGAATCGGTGATAGGCCACACGCTGTCGCGCCGCGCGCTAGACGAATGGGCCGGCCGCATCGTGCGCCGCGGTGAGGACTACACGGTGCAGGCCTATTTGCCACTGCCGCAGACGCCGACCTGGCAGGGCGAGCGAATTTCCCCGCGATCGGCCATGCTGCGCGTGTTTGCCGTGGCCGACGGCAAGGGCTCCTGGCAGGTGCTGCCCGGCGGGCTGGCGCGGCTGGCCGGCAAGAACGAGAACATGTCTTCCATGCAGCACGGCGGCAGCAGCGCCGACGTCTGGGTGCTGGGCGATGCGTCCGCGGCCAAGGCGGCAGCCCCGCGTGCCGAGCAGCCCTCGCCCGCCTGGGCCACCGCCCCGCTGCGCCACCGCCCGCCGGTCACCAGCCGCGCGGCCGAAAACCTTTTCTGGCTGGGCCGCTACACCGAGCGCGCCGAAAACTCCACGCGCCTGGCGCAGATCACGCTGCAATGCCTGGGCGGCGAAGACCAGACCTCGCAGCCCTTGCTGGCCTGGCTGACCAGCATGGCGGTCGGCAATGCGCTGGTGCTGGACACCGTGCCGCCGGCCACACATGCGCGCCGCGTGTTTGAACGTGCGCTGATCGCCAACCTGGCCGATACCGAACAGGCCGCCAGCGTGGGCTTTAACCTGCGCGCGCTCAAGAGCGCGGCCTCGGCCGTGCGCGAACGCCTGTCGCAGGAACAGTGGCACATGATCGTGCGCACCGAAGCCGATTTTTTCCAGCGCTGCGCGATATTCAGCAGCGTGGGCCAAAGCCAGTCGCAAAGCCAGGGCGGGCAAGGCCAGAGCCAATCCAGCCAATATCTGCTTGAATACTCCTCCGTCGAGGCGCTGCGCGCGCTCGAATCGGCCAGCGGCTTCCTCTCGGCCATGACGGGCGCGCAGACCGACCGCATGACGCGCGACGACGGCTGGCGCCTGCTCAGCGTGGGCCGCCTCATCGAGCGGCTCAACACCCTGGCCGGCGCGCTGGCGCGCGGCTTTGAAACCGGCTCGGTCTTCGAGGAAGGCGGCTTCAACGCCATGGTGGCGCTGTTCGACAGCACCATCACCTTCCACGCGCAATACCAGCAGCGCCGCGACATCCCGGCCCTGCTCGACCTGCTGGTGCTGGACCGCGACAATCCGCGCTCCCTGGGCTGGGTGGTGCAGACGCTGCGCGGGCGCCTGGCCAAGCTGGCCGGCAGCGCGCCGGGCGACATGCCCGAGCTCGCGATGGAACTGCCCGATCCCGGCAGCTGGGCGCTGGCCGATTTGTGCGCGGGCATGCAGTCCGATGATGGTGATCAAGGTGATGAAGGCGATGAAGATAGCCGGCAGCACGACGGCCGCCTGGTGCAGATGCTGGAGCAATGCTGCGACGCCGCGCTGGACCTGTCGGACACCCTGAGCCGCCGCTATTTCAGCCACGCGGCCTCCGGCAGCCAGAGCCTGGGCGCTTGAGCCCCGGGCGCGGAGTCATCCCATGCTGCTGCACGTCGTCCACGAAACCCGCTACCGCTATGCGCCCGCGGTGGAAAACGCCCACCATGTGGTGCACCTCAAACCCGCCAGCCGCAACGGCCAGAGCCTGCTGAGCTACGCGCTGCGCGTCGACCCGGCGCCCGTGCAATTGCGCGAAACGGTGGACATCTACGGCAACACGCGCAGCTATTTTTCGCTGCAGGCCGCGCATGAAAGCCTGACCGTGGTGGCCGACAGCGTGGTGGCCACCACGGCACTCAACCCGCTGCAGTCCGAAAGTGCCCTGTCTGCCGGCGCAGCGGTGTCGCAGCCCTGGGAGCAGGTGCGCGAGCAGTTCCGCTACCGCGCCGGCGCAGCCTACGACAGCGCCTCCGAATTCCTGTTCGCCTCGCCCTATGTGCCGCGCGACGAGGCCTTCGCCGAGTTCGCGCGCCCCAGCTTCCTGCCCGGCCGGCCGCTGCCCGAAGCGGCGCGCGACCTGATGGAACGCATCCATGACACCATGACCTACGAGAGCGAAAGCACCGAGGTCAACACGCCGGCGCTCGAGGCGCTGCGGCAGGGCAAGGGCGTGTGCCAGGACTTTGCCCACATCATGGTGGCCTGCTGCCGCGCCATGGGCCTGCCGGCGCGTTACGTCAGCGGCTACCTGCTGACCAGCCCACCGCCCGGCCAGCCGCGCCTGGTGGGCAGCGATGCCTCACACGCCTGGGCCTCGGTCTATTGCCCTGGCCTGGGCGCCTGGCTGGACTTCGATCCCACCAACAACCGCGCGCCGGGCGAAGACTATGTCACGCTGGCCACGGGGCGCGACTTCCTCGATGTCTCGCCCATGCGCGGCGTGATACGCGGCGGGGCGCAGCACATCCTGGACGTGGCGGTGACGGTGGAGCCCTTGCCCGCCGCCGACGCGCCATCCGCCGAAACCGCTACGCTGGACTGAGCGCCTCTCCGAGCAACGAACCCTCGGGCAGGCTGCCCACCAGCCGGCGCCTGCACAAGCCCACAAACTCTTGCGCCGCGCCCGACTGCGCCTGCTTGGGCTTGAAGGCCAGCAAGGCGCGGAACCACACCTCGGCCGCCAGCGGCACACTGCGCAGGCCCAGCGCCAGGTATTCGCGCGCCACCAGCGGATTCGTCACCGCCAGCCCGGCGCCGGCGAGCACCAGCGCGCATTGCGTCGCGCTGTAAGGCGTCTCGATCACAAAACGCGGCTGCACGCCGGCCTGCGCCAGCGCCGCCTCCAGGCGCCGCTGCGCCGGGTCGAACGCCGACAGGCCCACCAGCGGCACCTCTTGCAAATCCTGCGGCAGCAGCACCTGCCTGCGCGCCAGCGGATGGGCGGCCGGCATGATGCAAACGGCGGGCGCCTGGTAGAACAGCGAAGACACCAGGCCGCTGGTGTCGGCCTCATCGCCCAGGAAAGCCAGGTCCACCGCGCCCTGGAACAAGGCCTCGCGCAGCACCTTGGAGCTGTCGACCAAAAGCAGGCAGCGCGTGCGCGGGTAGCTGCGCTGGAACTCGGCCAAGGCCCAGGGCATGACGCTGGCGGCCATGGCGTGCAGCGAGCCGATGCGCAGCACCGTGTCTTCATGCGACTGCAGCGCCACGATTTTTCGCTGCACGGCCTCCAGGCCTTCGTAGACCCGCTCGACCTCTTCCATCAGCGCATGGGCTTCGGGCGTGGGCGTGAGCTTGCCCTTGGGCCGGTCAAACAGCTTGAGGCCGGCGCGCGCTTCGAGCTGCTGCAGCAGCTGCGTGACCGCCGGCTGGCTCACATGCAGGGCCGCGGCCGCGCGGTTGGCCGTGCCCAGCCGCATGACCATGCGGAACACCTCGATCTGGCGCGCACTGGCTTCGGCCATGGCGGTCTCCTTATAAGTTTCACTTATTCTAAATCGCCAACAAAGCGCGCACAGCAGGCCCGGGCCTTCCTACCATTGGCCGCATGAATTCCCTTGTTTCCGAATCCCCCGCGGCATCCCATACGGTGACCCGCAACCCGCGGCTGTCCGGGCTGCACTGCATCCATTGCGCCCGTGAATACTCCTTGCAGGACTTGCCGGCCGGCTGCCCGCATTGCGCGGCGGCCGGCACGCCCGCGAGCCTGGAGGCGGTCTATGCCGAGCTGCCCAAAACCCTCAAAACTGCCAGCACGGGTTATAAGTGGGGCGCCTGGCTGCCTTACAGCCGGGGCGTGTCCCTGGGCGAAGGCGGCACGCCCTGCCTGGACCTGCCCCGCCTGGCGCGCACCTTGGGCTTGCGCCAGCTCTCGGCCAAACACGAGGGCATAAACCCCACAGGCTCGCACAAGGACCGCATGTCGGCCCAGGCCGTGAGCCGGGCGCTGGACGTGGGCGCGCAAACCGTGGTGCTGGCCTCCAGCGGCAACGCGGCGGTGTCGGCCGCCGCCTATTGCGCGGCCGCGGGCCTGGCCTGTGAAGTCGCCACCTACCACGACATGCCGGAACCCTTCGCGCGGGCGCTGCAGCGCCTGGGCGCCCGACGCCTCACGTTTGACCGCGGCTTCGGCCGCTGGGAACACCTGCGCCGGCGCGTCGAGCAGGACGGCGCCTTTGCGCTGACCAACTACAGCGTGCCCGCCGTCGGCAGCCCAGCCTTCGGCGTCGAGGGCTACCGCGCGGTGGCGCTGGAATGTGTGGCCGAAGGCTGCATCCCCGACCACGTACTGGTGCCCACCGCGCGCGGCGATCTGCTCTGGGGTGTTTACAGCGGCCTGCGCGACCTGCTGCAAGCCGGACTGATCGCGCGCATGCCGCGCCTCTGGGCGGTTGAACCTTTCCCGCGCCTGGCCCGCGTGCTGGGCGGCGAGCCGCTGCAGGCCGACTTCGCCGGCCAGACCGCGCAGTTTTCCACCGGCGGCAGCACCGTCACGCTGCAGCAGGCGCTGGCTGTGCAGCGCTCGGGCGGCGGGGCGGTGGTGGTGGACGATGCCGGCGCCGCTGAAGGCAGTGCCCGGCTGGCCGCGCAAGGCCTGTGGGTGGAGCTGTGCGCGGGCGCCTGCCTCAGCGCGCTCGCACAGCTGCGCGCGCGCGGCGAGATCGCGCCTTCGGAGCACGCCCTTCTGCTGCTGACCGCCAAGGGCGACCGCGACACCTTTGACATTTTTTCCTGATTCCCTGAACCCTCCCTGAACCCTCCTTGAATCGCCCCCCCTGTAAAGGATTTCCCCATGAAGACCCGATTGCTCACCCCCCTGCTGCTGGCCGCCAGCCTGATCAGCACCGCCGCCCAGGCGGCCTACCCCGACAAGCCGCTGCGCCTTATCGTGCCCTGGGCACCCGGCGGCAGCACGGACGCGATCGCCCGCGCCGTCGCGCAGCGCATGGGCGAGACCATGGGCCAGAGCGTGGTGGTGGACAACCGCTCCGGCGCCTCGGGCCGCATAGGCACCGAGGCCGCGGCCAAGGCGGCGCCCGACGGCTACACCTTCGCCATCGTCGAGCTGCCGCATGCGATCGCGCCGGCCGTGTTCAACAAGATGCCTTACGACCTGCTGCGCGACTTCACGCCGATTTCCATGGTCGGCACCTCGCCGCTGATGCTGTTTGCCAGCGGCACGCCCTACAAGAACGGCGACCTCAAGGGTTTCCTCAAACACTACCGCGCCAGCAAGGTGCCGCTGACGCTGGCCAACAGCGGCAACGGCTCCATCAGCCACCTCTCCAGTGAGCTGTTCGCCACGGCCGCCGGCATCAAGGTCAACGCGATCCCCTACCGCGGCTCGGCGCCGGCGCTCACCGACGTCGCGGCCGGCCAGGTGGACGCCCATTTCGCAACGCTGGCCAGCGCCAGCGCGCTGCTGGGCGCGGGAAAAATCTCGGCCCTGATGGTGACCGGCAACACGCGCGTGGCCTCTCTGCCCGAGGTGCCCACCGCGCGCGAAGCCGGCATGGACAGCATGCAGTTCAACCAGTGGTGGGCCCTGGTGGCGCCGGCCACCACGCCCATCGACATCGTCGAGCGGCTGCGCAGCGAAGCCGTCGCAGCGCTGGCCCACCCGTCGACGCGCGAGCGGCTCACGACGCTGGGCATAGACCTCAAGGGATCGAGCCGCGACGAGCTGCGCGCCTTTATGCGCAGCGAGGTGGACCGCTGGGGTGCGGTCGTGCGCAAGGCCGGCATCAAGCCCGAATAGGCGGGTACGCCGGCCGGGGCTGCATCACTTCCTTTCATACCGCAACAGGCCGGCGCGAGAACGGGCCCGCCCTACAATTCCCCGAAGCACCCGCCCCGGGGACTGCCATCAACCAAGGGAACACCATGAGCGCCTACGACAAGCTGAAAGCACTGAACATCACCCTGCCCCCCGTGGCAATCCCCGTCGCCGCCTATCTGCCTTTTGTGCGGACGGGCAACCTGGTGTTCCTGAGCGGCCATATCGCCAAGAAGGACGGCAAGCCCCTGGTCGGCCAGTTGGGCAAGAACATGACAACCGAAGAAGGCAAGGCCGCCGCGCGCTCGGTCGCCATCGACCTGATGGGCACGCTGGAAGCCGCCGTCGGCCTTGGCAAGGTCAAGCGCATCGTCAAGCTCGTGAGCCTGGTCAACTCGACCGGCGACTACACCGAGCATCACCTGGTGACCAATGGCGCCAGTGAACTTTTCGCTGAAATTTTCGGTGATGCCGGCACGCATGCGCGCGCCGCCTTCGGTGTGGCGCAGATTCCCATGGGCGCTTGTGTCGAGATCGACCTGGTCGCGGAAGTCGAGTAAACACTGCCGCCGCAAGCACCCGCAGTCACTGTGGGGCCGGCAAAGCGGCGGCGAGCGCCCGCTCGCGCGAGCCTTTAAACTCAACACGCCCCGGCCATTTCGCCGGGGCAGCGTTCTCAGGGCGGGGTGAAATTCCCCACCGGCGGTGTTTGCAGGCAACTGCATCAGCCCGCGAGCGCCCGGCCCTCCTCACGGTGGGCCGGGGTCAGCAGATTTGGTTCAAGTCCAAAGCCGACGGTCACAGTCCGGATGAAAGAGAGCGCGATGCCATCGGCTACGCCGTGGGCGCCTGCGCGTCCATGACTGGCCGCAGGCTCGTGCGCCCTGATTCTGGTAACACCTAGTTAGAGGCCATCCATGAGTCAGACCATTGTTTCCTCCCCTTCCACCGCCCATTCCGGTGGCGTTCACAAGGCGCGTTTCGCCTTTATCCAGTCGTCCTGGCACGAAGACATCGTGGACCAGGGGCGCGGCGCCTTCCTCGCCGAAATGGCCAGGCAGGGCGTGGGCCCTGAATCCATAGACACCTTTGAAGTGCCGGGCGCTTTCGAGATTCCGCTGCACGCGAAAAAGCTCGCTCAGTCGGGCCGCTACGCGGGCGTGGTCTGCTGCGGGCTGGTGGTGGACGGCGGCATCTACCGCCACGAGTTCGTCGCCGATGCGGTGATCAGCGCGCTGATGGGCATTCAGCTGGAGACCGGCGTGCCGGTGTTTTCCGCGGTGCTGACGCCGCAGCATTTCCATGAGCACGAGGAACACCGCCAGTTCTTCAGCACCCACTTCCTGACCAAGGGCAAGGAAGTGGCGCAGGCCTGCCTGGCGACGGTGGCGGGCCTCAGGAAGCTCGAAACGCTGCTCGCGGCCTGAGGCCGGATGCCCGCCCCTTCAACAGGGTGGCGGGCACCGCGCTTATCCGAGCTTATTCGACGCGGGTGACGCCGGTGGGCTTGAAGCCCAGGTCGGCTGCCTTGCCCTTGCGTGCGCGCGCCGCACGGGCATTGTTGAGCGTGCGGATTTCCAGGGTTTCCTCGCGCGCCTTGCCTCCGCGGCCTATGCCTTCAATCTTCACGCTGCGGGTGTAAGCCGCCGCGCCGGCCAGGGTGTCCTTGGCTTCAAGGTCTATCAGCATCAGGCCGCGCCCGCCGGCGGCTTGCATCTTGAGTTCGCCGATTTCAAAGGTCAGGATGCGGCCGCCCGTGGAGGCGCAAGCCACGTGGGTGGCCGGCAGCATGGGCGTCGCGCCGCTGTTGAAGGCGGCGTGCGAGGGTCTGCAAATGGTTTCGCCCTCGGCGCAGCTGATAAAGGCCTTGCCGGCCTTGAGGCGCGAGGTCATGTTCTCGACCGTGGCGAGGAAGCCGTAGCCACCGCTGGCGCTGAGCAGCAGCGCGGCATTGGACGGACCCGCGAAGTAGTGCACCAGCTGCGTGCCCGACTCGAGGTCGATCATCGTGGTCAGCGGCTGTCCGTCGCCGCGCGCGCCGGGCAGCGAGGACACCGGCACCGAATAAATGCGGCCGCGCGAGCCGAAGGCCAGCAGCGTGTCGACGGTGCGGCATTCAAAAGTGCCGTACAGCCCGTCGCCAGCCTTGAAGGCAAAGCCCGCCGGGTCATGGCCGTGGCCGCTGCGCGCGCGCACCCAGCCTTTGTCGCTGATGACCACGGTCACGGGTTCGTCGAGCACCTTGACTTCGAGCACGGCTTTTTTCTCGGCCTGGATCAGCGTGCGGCGCGCATCGGCGAACTGCTTGGCGTCGGCCTCGATTTCCTTGACCAGCAGGCGCTTGAGCGCCGCCGGGCTGCCGAGGATTTCCTCGAGCTTGCCCTGCTCTTCGCGCAGGTTTTTGAGCTCCTGCTCGATCTTGATGGCTTCAAGCCGCGCCAGCTGGCGCAGGCGGATTTCAAGAATGTCCTCGGCCTGGATTTCGCTCAGCTTGAAGCGATCCATGAGCGCGGCCTTGGGCTCGTCCGACTGGCGGATGATGGCGATCACCTCGTCGATATTGAGCAGCACCAACTGCCGGCCTTCGAGGATGTGGATGCGGGCCAGCACCTTGTCCAGGCGGTGCTGCGAACGTTTTTGCACGGTGGTCTGGCGGAATTCGATCCATTCCGACAGCATCTGGCGCAGGGTTTTCTGCGTCGGTTTGCCATCCAGCCCGACCATGGTCAGGTTGATGGGCGAGGAGCTTTCGAGGCTGGTATTGGCCAGCAGGGTGTTGATGAGTTCGGACTGGCCGATCTTGCTGGTCTTGGGCTCGAAGACCAGGCGCACCGGAGCGTCCTTGCTGGACTCGTCGCGCACCACGTCGAGCACGGCGAGGACCGTTTGCTTGAGCTGCACCTGGTCCTGGCTCAGGGCTTTTTTGCCGGCTTTGATTTTCGGGTTGGTGAGCTCCTCGATCTCCTCGAGCACACGCTGGGTGCTGACGCCGGGCGGCAGCTCCTGCACCACCAGTTGCCACTGGCCGCGCGCGAGCTCCTCGATTTTCCATCGCGCACGCACCTTGAGCGAGCCGCGGCCGGTGCTATAGGCGGCTGCGATTTCTGCGCTGCTGGAGATGATTTGTCCGCCGCCCGGGTAGTCGGGGCCGGTGATCAGCGAGAACAGCTCGTCGTCGGACAGCTTGGGCGTCTTGATGAGGGCCACGCAGGCGTCGGCGACTTCGCGCAGGTTGTGGCTGGGGATTTCGGTGGCCAGGCCGACCGCGATGCCGCTGGCGCCGTTGAGCAACGCAAAAGGCAGGCGCGCGGGCAGCTGGCGCGGCTCCTCGAAGGAGCCGTCGTAGTTGGGCACGAAGTCGACCGTGCCTTCGTCGAGTTCGTCGAGCAGCAAGGTCGTGATGCGCGCCAGCCGCGCCTCGGTGTAACGCATGGCCGCCGCGCCGTCGCCGTCGCGCGAGCCGAAGTTGCCCTGGCCGTCGATCAGCGGGTAGCGCTGGCTGAAGTCCTGGGCCATGCGCACCATGGCATCGTAAGCCGCCTGGTCGCCGTGCGGGTGGTATTTACCGAGTACGTCGCCGACCACACGGGCGCTTTTGACAGGCTTGGCCCCGCTGGCACCGTTGGCGCCGCCAAAGCCCAGGCCCATGCGCGACATACTGAAGAGGATGCGTCGCTGCACAGGCTTCTGGCCGTCGCAGACGTCGGGCAAGGCCCGGCCCTTGACGACGCTGAGCGCGTATTCAAGGTAGGCCCGCTGCGCGTACGCGGCCAGCGAATCCTGGTCGGCGGGCTCGGGAATGGGAGCGACTGCGTCCGGTGTAAAGAGATCGTCCATCGTGAATTTGGCTTGGGGCTAAGTCGGTTGATGCCGGGCCGGCATGCTTAAGCGCGCCGGTGCGGGATTATGAAAAGAAAAGAAAGGGGGCGCCGCTTCACAGCACTGCCGGATGTTCCGGCGAAACGCCAGCTGCATGGGTCTCAGTTCCGCTCGGGTGGGGCCTCTGGCGTGGTGGTGGCCGCGACCGTGGTCGGCACCATGTTGCCGCGGCCCGTGCTGCCGCCCATCATCTCCATGCGCACGCGGCCACCGGGCGCCATCATGCTGGGGGGCTTGAGGTGGTTGTAGAGCTGCATCACGGTTTTGACGTAGTTTTTGGTTTCGGGGTAATTCGGAATTTTGTTGCCCGCGCGCTGTACCGCACCCTCGCCGGCGTTGTAGGCGGCAATCGCCAGCTCAAGCTGGCCAGGAAACATGGCGATCAGGTCGCTGAGGTAGCTGGAGCCGGCCCGGATATTGGTCTTGGGGTCGGTGAGCTTTTTGTGGACCGTGGAATCCTTGCTGGCCCGCACGCCGTAGCGCTCCGCCGTCGGCGGGATCAGCTGCATCAAGCCGACCGCGCCCTTGGGCGAAACGGCCTGGGTGTTAAAGCCCGACTCGGTGGCGATCAGGGCCTGCAGCAGTTCGTAGTCGATGCCGTGCGTGACGGAAGCCTCGCGCAGCAGGTGCTTGACGGCCTTGTAGTTGGGCGACACGTCGAAATAAGCCAGCAGCTTGGGCGGCGCGGCGGCCACGCCGGTGGCGCGGTTGGCACCGTTGCCCACGGCCTTGCCGCTGCGGCCGGTGTTGCTACCGTCGGCGCTGAAGCTTTCGCCGCCGCGGAAAAAGAGTTCATAGCGCTCGTCCAGCCGCACGGCCGAAAAGTGCGCGATGCCGTCCTTGTCGACATAACCCCAGATGTCGGCATGGGCGGGAGACGCGAACAGCGCGGCCAGACCCATGACCGCCAGCGGCAGGCCCAGCGCGCGCAAGGGCCGCCGCAGAAAGGAAAGAAAAGTCTCAGGCAGGTTCATCAAATATCAATTTCCACGGCATCACCGTGCAACTCCATCAGTTCGCGGCGTGCCGCAGCTTCGCCCTTGCCCATCAGCTTGGTGATCAGGGTCTCGGTTTGCAGGAAATCCTGGTTGCCCAGTTGCACAGGCAACAAACGGCGGGTATCCGGATTGAGTGTGGTCTCCCACAGTTGTTCCGCGCTCATTTCGCCCAGGCCCTTGAAGCGGCTGATGCTCCAGGCGCCTTCGCGCACGCCGTCCTTGCGCAATTTGTCCAGAATGGCGGTCAACTCGCCTTCATCAAGGGCATAAAATTTGGATGCCGGCTTTTTGCCCCGCGCTGGCGCGTCCACCCGGAACAGCGGCGGGCGGGCGACATAGACATTACCCGATTCGATCAATTTGGGGAAGTGGCGGAAAAAGAGCGTCAAAAGCAGCACCTGAATGTGCGAGCCGTCCACATCGGCATCGCTCAGGATGCAGACCTTGCCGTAGCGCAGGCCGCTGAGGTCGGGCGTGTCGTTGGGGCCGTGCGGGTCCACGCCGATGGCGACCGCGATGTCGTGGATTTCGGTGTTGGCAAACAGGCGGTCGCGCTCGACCTCCCAGGTGTTGAGCACCTTGCCGCGCAGCGGCAGGATGGCCTGGCTCTCCTTGTCGCGGCCCATTTTGGCGCTGCCGCCGGCCGAGTCACCCTCGACCAGGAAGACCTCGTTGTGCGCCAGGTCGCGGCTTTCACAGTCGGTCAGCTTGCCGGGCAGCACGGCCACGCCCGAGCCCTTGCGTTTTTCGACCTTCTGGCCGGCCTTCTGGCGGGTTTGCGCGGCCTTGATGGCGAGTTCGGCGAGTTTGCGGCCGTAGTCGACGTGCTGGTTGAGCCACAGCTCCAGCGCCGGGCGCACAAAGCTGGAAACCAGGCGCACCGCGTCACGCGAATTGAGGCGTTCCTTGATCTGGCCCTGGAACTGCGGGTCCAGCACCTTGGCGCTCAGCACATAGCTGGCGCGGGCAAAAACGTCTTCAGGCAGCAGCTTGACGCCCTTGGGCAGCAGCGAATGCAGGTCGATAAAATTTTTGACGGCATTGAAAAGGCCGTCGCGCAGGCCACTTTCATGGGTGCCGCCGGCGCTGGTCGGGATCAGGTTGACGTAGCTCTCGCGCACAGGCTGGCCGTCTTCGGTGAAGGCCACGCACCACTGGGCGCCTTCGCCTTCGGCAAAGCTGTCGTGCTGGGTGTCGGCAAACCCCTCGCCTTCAAACATCGGGATGACCGGGTCGCCGGTCAGGGTCTGCATCAGGTAGTCGCGCAGGCCGCCCTTGTAGAGCCAGGTCTGGGTGTCCTTGGTTTTCTCGTTGGTCAGCGTGACGGTGACGCCGGGCATGAGCACGGCTTTGCTGCGCAGCAGGTGGGTGAGTTCGGCCATGGGCAAGGCCGCCGACTCGAAGTACTTGGCGTCGGGCCAGGCCCGCACGGTGGTGCCGGTCTTGCGGTCGCCGTCGCCGTTTTTGCGCAGGTGCAGTTTCTCGATGACGTCGCCGCCCGAAAACACCAGGTGGGCGACCATGCCTTCACGGTAGGAGGTGACCTCCAGGCGCTTGGACAGCGCGTTGGTCACGCTGACACCCACGCCGTGCAGGCCGCCCGAGAAGCTGTAGGCGCCGCCCTTGCCCTTGTCGAACTTGCCGCCGGCGTGCAGCCGGGTGTACACGAGCTCGATCACGGGCGCTTTTTCTTCCGGGTGCATGCCGAAGGGAACGCCGCGGCCGTCGTCGTCCACGCTAACCGATCCGTCGGTGTGCAGCGTGACCTTGATCTTCTTGCCGTAGCCGGCCAGGGCCTCGTCGGCGGAGTTGTCCAGCACCTCCTGGATGATGTGCAGGGGGTTGTCGGTGCGCGTGTACATGCCCGGGCGCTGCTTGACGGGCTCCAGGCCCTTGAGCACGCGGATCGAGCCTTCGGAATATTCGGTGGGTAGTTTGTCAGCCATGGCAGTTGAAAGAATTGCCGCAATTGTAGTCCGGGCCGCAAAAGTCACTGTATGGACATACAGCCAGCCCGATTCGGGCGTGGAAACCGGGGGCGGGCGCGGCAGCGTTTTGCCATTTTCGTTACAGTCGGCGAATCACCTCCTTGCCGCCCAGGCTTTTTCCATTTTCGCCGCTCGCGGCGGCCACCCATGACCACCGACACCAAAAAACTCTCCATGCTGCAGGTGCTGATCTGCGGCGCCACCATCGTCACGCTGTCCATGGGCATACGCCACGGATTCGGGCTGTGGCTGCAGCCCATTACCCAGGCCCAGGGATGGACGCGCGAGACCTTTGCCTTCGCGCTGGCGGTGCAAAACCTGTCCTGGGGCGTGTTCGGCATCTTCGCCGGCATGGCGGCCGACCGCTTCGGCGCTTTCCGCGTGATCGTGGGCGGCGCCCTGTTGTACGGGCTGGGCTTGGTGGGCATGGCACTGTCGCCCACGGGCTTTCTGTTCACCATGACGGCCGGTGTGCTGATAGGCGCCGCGCAAGCCGGCACCACCTATGCCGTGATCTACGGCGTGATAGGCCGCAACATCCCGGCGGAAAAGCGCTCCTGGGCCATGGGCGTGGCCGCGGCGGCCGGCTCTTTCGGCCAATTCCTGATGGTGCCGGTCGAAGGCCTGCTGATCAGCGGCCTGGGCTGGAAAGAAGCGCTGTTGGTGCTCAGCGGCGCGGTGCTGCTGATCGCGCCGCTGGCGTTGGGCCTGCGCGAAGGCGGCTTTGCCGGCGGCCAGCCGGCCAAACGCGAGCAGACCATAGGCCAGGCGCTGCGCGAAGCCTTCAAGTACCCAAGCTTCCAGCTGCTGATGGCGGGCTATTTCGTCTGCGGCTTCCAGGTGGTGTTCATCGGCGTGCACATGCCCAGCTACCTCAAGGACAAGGGCCTGTCGCCCCAGGTGGCCAGCTACGCCCTGGCGCTGATAGGCCTGTTCAACGTCTTCGGCACCTACATCGCCGGCTCGCTGGGCCAGAAAATCGCCAAGCGGAAAATCCTGGCGACGATTTATTTCTCGCGCGCGGTGGTGATCGCCGTGTTCCTGGCGGCGCCGCTGAGCCCGCTGAGCGTCTACATCTTCGCCAGCCTGATGGGCCTGCTGTGGCTGTCAACCATCCCGCCGACCAACGCGGTGGTGGCGCAGATCTTCGGCATCCAGCATTTGTCGATGCTGGGCGGCTTCATCTTCTTCAGCCACCAGATAGGCTCCTTCCTGGGCGTTTGGCTGGGCGGCTATTTATATGACCGCACCGGCAGCTACGACATCGTCTGGTACATCGCCATCGCGCTGGGCGTGTTCGCAGCCCTGGTGAACCTGCCGGTGCGCGAGGCGCCGATTGCACGCGCCGGTGTGCCGCAAGGGGCCTGAGATGGCCAAAAAAGCCGGCCTGTGGGCGCTCGCGGTCATCGCGTCGCTGGGGGTGTTTGCCCTCTACACACGGCCGGATTTCCTGTTCACACTCGCCAACCAGATCTGGGCTTGCTTTTAGGGCCTGGCGGTTTTGCGAGTGAGCGGGGCAGGCGCCCCAAAAAAAGCGGGAAGGGGACATCATGAAAACCATCATCATCACCGGCGCCTCGGACGGCATAGGCGCGGAAATGGCGCGCCAGCTGGCCAAAACCCATGGCGCCGGCGTGGCGCTGGTGCTGGCCGCGCGCAATGAAACGCTGCTGGACGAGGTCGCGCACCAGTGCGCCGCGCACGGCGCGCAAACCCTGGCCGTCAAGACCGACGTCTCCATCGAGGCCCAGTGCCGCCACCTGGTGGATGCCGCCGTCGGCCGCTTCGGCCACATCGACGCCCTGATCAACAACGCCGGCATGTCGGCGCAGGCCCTGCTGGAGGACGTCAAGGCCCAGGACCTGGGCTGGTATGAGCAGCTGATGCGCATCAACTTCTGGGGCAGCGTATGGTGCACCCATGCCGCCCTGCCCTACCTGAGGCTGCGCCACGGCAGCATCGTCGCCGTTTCCAGCCTGGCCGGGCTGATAGGCGTGCCGGGCCGCACGGCCTACAGCGCCACCAAGTTCGCCATGGTGGGATTTTTCGAGGCGCTGCGTGCCGAAATGAAAGGCGCCGGAGTCAGCGTGACCACCGCCTACCCGGGCGTGGTCGCCACCCACATCCGCCACCGCGGCTTCAACGCGGCGGGCGTGGCGGCGGGCTCCAGCGGGCTCAAGGAAGACAAGGCCATGAGCGTGGAGGAATGCGCGCGGCTGATCCTGCAGGGCATGGAACGCCGGGACCGCGAGGTGATCATGACGGCCAAGGGCAAGCTGGGCCGCTGGCTCAAGCTGATCGCGCCCGGCCGCGTGGAGGCGATGGCACTGGCGGCGCTTAAGGATGAGGTGAAACCGCTTTGACCGACCCCAGGCCGCACGGAACGGAGCCGCCCTCCGCCTGGGTGCAGCGCTGGTCGCACCTGGTGCGCGAAGGCGGCGTGGTGCTGGACGTCGCCTGCGGTTATGGCCGCCATGCCCGCTGGTTTCACGGGCGAAACCACCCCCTGGTCCTGGTGGACCGGTCGCGGGAAGCCCTGGAGGCCGCCACAAGCGCCCTCCCCGCATCGGCCTGCGAGGCCGTGGTGGCCGATATTGAAGCCGGTCCCTGGCCTTTTGCGGGCCGCCAGTTTGACGCGGTCGTCGTCACCAACTACCTCTGGCGCCCGCTGTTGCCGACCCTGCTGGCCGGCCTGGCGCCGGGCGGCGTGCTGATTTACGAAACTTTTACGCAAGGCAATGAGACCGTGGGCAAGCCCTCGCGCCCCGATTTTTTGCTGCGCACCGGCGAATTGCTGGAAATCTGCCGTAGCCTGCGCATTGTGGCCTTCGAGGAGGGTTTCCACGAGAACCCGCCGCGCTTCATCCAGCGCATAGTCGCCGTGCATGAAACCGCCGCGACTGCGGGTTTGCCCGCACCGCCGCGCTATTTCCTGTCCTAGGCTCTGGGTAGAATGCAGGATTGGCTTTTCGGGGCCGGCCTGGCGCTATTTCGGCCAGACCCAATCCGGCCGCGAACGTTTACAAGTACAGCATGAAACCCATTACTGGCAGCATCGTTGCATTGGCAACACCCTTGCATGATGACGGCAGCGTAGACTACCCCACCCTGCGCAAACTGGTGGACTGGCACATCGCCGAAGGCACCGACTGCATAGGCGTGGTCGGCACCACCGGCGAATCCCCGACTGTCAATGTCGAGGAGCACTGCGAAATCATCCGCGTCTCGGTGGAGCAGGCCAAAAAGCGCGTGCCCATCATGGCCGGCTGCGGCGCCAATTCCACCGCCGAGGCGATCGAACTCGCCAAATTCGCCAAGCAGGTGGGCGCCGACTGCCAGCTGCAGGTCGTCCCCTATTACAACAAGCCCACGCAGGAAGGCCAGTACCGGCACTTCAAGGCGATTGCCGAAGCCGTCGGCGACCTGCCCACCGTGCTCTACAACGTGCCCGGCCGCACCGTGGCCGATATGGCG
The DNA here is from genome assembly GCF_047303325.1 of Polaromonas sp. CT11-55. NCBI lineage: Bacteria > Pseudomonadati > Pseudomonadota > Betaproteobacteria > Burkholderiales > Comamonadaceae > Polaromonas > Polaromonas sp. CT11-55. The sequence goes on from NZ_JBKBEX010000025.1 coordinate 36,906, forward strand.
CACGCCACCGTGCTGCGCCTGGCCCAGGTGCCCGGCATTGTCGGCATCAAGGAAGCCACCGGCAACATCGAGCGCGCGCAATGGCTGATCAAGGAAGTGCCCAAGGGCTTTGCTGTGTATTCGGGCGACGATCCAACGGCCGTGGCGCTCATGCTCTGCGGCGGCCAGGGCAACGTCAGCGTGACGGCCAACGTGGCACCCCGGCTCATGCACGAGCTGTGCGTGGCCGCTGTGGCGGGCGACACGCGCCGCGCCATGGAGCTGCAGCTCAAGCTCCTGCCGCTGCACAGAAACCTGTTTATTGAAGCCAACCCGATTCCCGTCAAATGGGCCATGGCCCGGATGGGTCTTTGCGGTGGCACCTTGCGCCTGCCCATGACGCCGCTGGAAGCATCGAACGAAGCGGCCGTGGAAAACGCCTTGCGCGCCTGCGGCCTGATTTGATTTGCCTGATCTGATTTTTAAGGGAACCCAAGTGAAGATATCGCCAACACGTCCTGCATTTTCAAAAGCCCGGAGCGCCGCAGCCGTGTCCGCGCTGGTTGCCCTCGGCCTGCTCGCCGGCTGCTCCTCCCTGCGCGAGGTGATGGACGGTGAACGCGTCGATTACAAGAGCAGCGGCGCCAAGGGCCCTTCGCTGGACATCCCCCCCGACCTGACGCAGCTCAGCCGCGACACCCGTTACGTGGTGCCCGGCACGGCGGTGTCCGCCAGCAGCTACCAGGTGGGCCAGCCCACCCAGGCCGTGCAGACGGCAGCCACCGCCGTCGGCGACGTGCGCATCGAGCGCGCGGGCAGCCAGCGCTGGCTGGTCGTGAACCGGCCCGCCGACAAGCTCTGGGGCCCTGTGCGCGATTTCTGGCTGGAAAGCGGCTTCCTGCTCGCGCAGGACCAGGAAAACCTGGGCATCATGGAAACCGACTTCGCCGAAAACCGCGCCAAGCTGCCGCAGGACTTCATCCGCAGTGCGCTGGGCAAGGTGTTCGATGGCCTCTATTCGACCGGCGAGCGCGACAAGTTCCGCACGCGCCTGGAGCGCCGCCCTGATGGCGGCACCGAAATTTACGTCAGCCACCGCGGCATGATTGAAGTGGTCACCGGCGGGAAAACCGGCAACGCCGCTTCGGGCGACAGCACGGTCTGGCAGCCCCGTCCCGCCGATCCGGAACTCGAAGCCGAATTCCTGCGCCGCCTGATGGTCAAGCTGGGCGTGTCGCAAGAACAGTCCAAGGCCTTGGTGGCTGCGGGCGCCACCAAGCAGACCTCGCGCATCGCCACAGTCAACAACCTGCCAGTCGTGCAGATCGACGAAGGTTTTGACCGCGCCTGGCGCCGGGTCGGCCTGGCACTGGACCGCACCGGCTTCACCGTTGAAGACCGCGACCGCAGCCAGGGCACCTACTTCGTGCGCTATGTTGAGCCCGTCGTGAACAAGACCGAGCCCGGCTTCTTCAGCAAGCTGTTCAGCGGATCGCCGGCCGCCACACCGCCCTTGAAGTACCGCATCGCCGTCAAGAGCCAGGGCGAGAGCACCACGGTTTCCGTTCTCAATGCCCAGGGCGCTGCCGAATCTTCGGCCAATGCCCAGCGCATCGTGCAGGTGATCGCCGACGACCTCAAATAATCCGGGCTTGCCGCCCGACCGCCCCGGCCACGCATTGCGACGCCCATGTTGAGGTTCAAAAGCCTGGGCAGCGGCAGTTCGGGCAATGCCACCGTGGTTGAAGCGACGGGAATCGCGCCATCGCGGGTTCTTGTCGACTGCGGGCTGGGCCTTAAACATCTGCTTTACCGGCTTGGCGAGGCCGGGTTGCAGCCCGAGGACATCCATGCCGTGTTCATCACGCATGAACACGGCGACCATATCGGCTGCGCCCGCTCGCTCGCCCTGCGCTACCGCATCCCGGTCTGGATGAGCCACGGCACGTATGCCGCCATAGGGGCGCCGGATTTCGACGGGCTGTTGCACACCGCGCGTGACGGCAAAGCCATAGAACTGGGAGGCCTGCAGCTCACGCCATTCACGGTGCCACACGACGCCAGAGAGCCCTTGCAGCTCAGTTGCACCGACGGCTCGGCCAAGCTCGGCATCCTGACCGACCTGGGCCACGCCACCAGCCATGTCATGTCGCATCTCATGGCTTGCGATGCCCTGATGCTGGAGTGCAACCACGACACCGACATGTTGGCGCGATCGTCGTATCCGCCCTTTTTAAAGCGGCGCGTGGGCGGCCAATACGGGCATCTCTCCAATGCCGCGGCGGTGGAGATTGCCCGCACCCTGATTCATGGACGTTTCAGGCACCTGGTGGCCGCGCACCTGAGCGTGCAGAACAACCGGCCCGCGCTGGTGCAGGCGCTGATGGCTGAAACCCTGGGTTGCGGCGCGGACGACGTCGTCGTGGCCAAGCCCGACACCGGAACGCCCTGGCTTTCGCTTTGAGGCCGCAGTGCCCGCCGAAAACACGGCACGGCGAAAAATAAGGGCCGAAAAAAAGCCGCCTTACGGCGGCTTTTTTCAATTCATTGAAGAATTACTTGGCAGCGCTTGCAGCAGCGGTGGTAGCAGCAGCGGCGGCGGCGTCAGCGGACGGAGGAGCAGACGTGGCAGCGGCAGGTGCGGATGCGGCAGCGGCAGGTGCGGAAGCTTCAGCAGCAGGTGCAGGAGCTGCAGCGGCTGGTGCGGGTGCTGGGGCTTCTTCTTTCTTGCCGCAAGCAGCCAGTGCAACAGCGGCAACGATAGCTGCCAAAACGAGGGACTTGTTCATTTTTACGATCCTTGATGATATTTAAGAAAACAATTTCCGGAAATTGTCAAAAGAAACCCAAACCGGAATTCAAGTTATTTTTGACCGGGGAAAGGACTCGAGCTCTTTCTACCCAGCTTTAAATTATATGCTGGATATTACAAGTCCGGAAACCCTTAGTCGGCAAAGCAAGACCATATGACGGCTCCGTATGAGGCTTGCGCAATCCTTGCGCTTAAAGGCCCAGGGTGGTGGCAGGGAAAGCCGGCGAACTTTTCAGCAGCCTTTCATTGAGCCGCTCCCTCAGCGCGACCCGGCGCGCCGGCTCGGACCCGGCTATGCCCGTGCAGCGCTGCAGGTCCAGGCGTTCAAAGACCCAGCCTGGCCCCAGCAAGGCGCTGGGCAGGTCATCGGCCGGGGCAGACGCGTTGGCACGGCATTCGATGATGTGGGCCCAGGTCCGCCGCCAGGTGACGAAGCGCGCATGCCGGCGCAGCACTTCGTCGTAGTTTCTGGCCAGCATGGTGAAGGTCCGGCCGGTCTTGGACCAGTCGTTCAAGGCCTGCACCACCGTGCGTTCCCCCAGGGGCCAGTCTTCAAAATCCGGGTCGCAGACGATGATTTCACGCCAGCCCTGCTGCGCCGCCGCCACAAAAGCCTGGCGGATCATCTCGGTAAAGTCGGCGCGCCCGGTGAAGCGGCCTTCCGGCAAGGCCTGCGGGGTAGGTGTTGCGTCGGTCTCCATGGAGTATCTCCTTGGCAAAGTGGCAAACAGGTACTGGGCCGATCAGGAATCCGCGAGAGGCTCCTGCCGCAGCCAGCCGGCATCGTGCCAGTCGCCCAGCAAGGCCATCGCGGAGCCGCTGGCCTTGCGCAGCTCATGCGGCACCAAGCCGCGGCCGTCGGCCAGCCGCCGCATCAGCGTCGCATCGGCGCCTTTGGCACGGTAACTTTCCCCGTTGATGAACACATGGTCTGCGTCATACATCATCCGGGTGCGCGCGTCCAGCCTGACCCCTGCGCGGCCGGCCCGCGCGGCCTCGGCATCCCATTCATCGGCGGCTTCGTCAAACCACACCGAGGGCTTGGGCTCGGTCATGTATTCGCCCAGGGCGCAGGCCAGCGCGAGAGGGTCTTTCAGCGCGTCCTGCACGGCCCGGCTGGCGAAGGCGGCCAGCTCTGCCGGCAAGGCCGCGGGGGTGGCCGTGGCGTCCTGCCCGGGGTCGCGGTAGATCTCGGGTGCTTTGGCTGCGCGGCGCCCCGCCGGGGCATCCGCCTGCTGGTCGTCCTGGCTGAATTCCGCCAGACGCTGCAGCAGTTCCGCCGCCAGTTCGCCGCGCCCCGGCGACCTGAAGCCGATCGAATAGGTCATGCAGTCGGCCGCCTTGCCGTCGCCCGAGGTCGCAGCCTCGGCAATACCGTCATGCGCATAGCGCGGGGGCAGGTACAGCATGTCGCCGGCTTCCAGCACAAACTCCTGCTCGGGCTCGAAGTTCTGCAGGATTTTCAGCGGCACGCCCTCCTGCAAGCTCAGGTCTTTTTGCCGCCCTATCTTCCAGCGCCGCCGCCCGCTGGCCTGCAGCAGGAACACGTCATAGCTGTCAAAATGCGGCCCCACGCCTCCTCCCGCCGTGGCGAACGAGATCATCAAGTCATCAAGCCGCGCATCAGGAACAAAACGAAACCGCTGCAAAAGCTCGTGCGCCCCGGCGTCATGCAGGTCCACGCCCTGCACCAGCAAGGTCCAGGCCTTCTGGCTCAGCGGCGGCAGGCTGCGCGGCGCAAAAGGCCCCTGCTTCATGCGCCAGCCCTTGGCCTGCTGGACGATCAAACGCGACTCCGCCTGTTCGCTCGCGGCCAGTTTGAACAAGGCCGCGCGGCTCAGCAAAGGCTGGAAGCCGGGCAGGGCCTGGCGAACGAGAAGGGGCTTTTTCTGCCAGTGACGGCGCATGAATTGCGCCGGGCTCAGGCCGGCAAGGAGCGCTAGAGATTGGTTTACATCCATGGGACAATTGTCGGATGAAAATCACCCCGCAATGCGTCGTAGCCCTGACATGGACGCTGAAAGACACCCTGGGCGATGTGCTGGACGAACTGGACGAGCCCATAGAGTTCCTGCTCGGCGGTGACGACCTGCTGGCCAAGATCGAGCACGCCCTGCAGGGCCATGAAGCCGGCGACAAGCTTGAGTTGCACCTGGAGCCCGAGGACGCCTTTGGTGACTATGACGAAAGCCTGGTGTTTCTCGAGCCGCGCAAGGCCTTCCCGGCCGAACTCGAAGAAGGCATGACCTTCGACGGCGCTGCTCTTCCCAAAGGTGTCAGCGGAACGGCACCGCACGACCATATCTATACGGTCACCGAAATCTATCCCGACCACGTGGTGCTGGACGGCAACCATCCGCTGGCGGGCATCGCCATCCGGCTGGCGGTCAAGGTCGAGTCGGTGCGTGAAGCAAGCGAAGAGGAAATCGGCCAGGGCTCCCTGGGCACCGGCTTCTTCAAGCTCGAGCCGATCACACCCGGAAGCGGCACCCTGCACTAAAGGCCAAGGCAAATGCGGCGGTTTTGGGCCGCCGCATTTTGGCGCCTTTGCCGCCTACATCCGGTACAGCAGGCCGTTCTCAATCCTCACGCGATCGCCGATGCGCAGGTCGCCGGTGGAAGGCACGTCATAGGCACGGCCGGTGCCGTTGTCGAGCTGGACCGATACGCGGTAGGTTTCGCGAACCGCACCAGGATTGCGGTTTTTCTCAATCGCATTACCAGCCACGGCGCCGCCCACTGCGCCGACAACCGTCGCCACGTCCTTGCCGGTGCCGCCGCCGATCTGGTGGCCCACCACCGCGCCGGCCACACCGCCGAGGATGGCACCTACACCTGAGCTCCTGGCCTGTTCCTGGGTGCGAAACACTTCCACATTGCTGACGCGTCCGTATTCGACATAGCGGTTCTGCTGGTTGGCGGGATAGGTGCCCGCCGGGTAGGTTCCAGCAGGATAAGTCTGGTTAGGGTAGCTGGCGGTATTGGGATAGGCGGGCGGGTAACTCGCGTCAGAGGTCGGCGGCGGGTTCATGGGTGCGCAGGCCGCCAGGGTGGCCAGCGCCAGCACCACGGACGCGGATGAAATAAAGCGGGATGTGTTTTGCATGAGTCTCTCCTGTTGGTAAGTCATGAGATCCCGGCACCACAGGCGCATGGACTCTCATGGCTTATTAAGGACGCGACCCGCTACTCCCCAGGTGGGGATAGGGCCTGTGGCGGCGTGGGAGCCTTGTTGCAAGGGTTGTAGGAAAACCCCCCAACCTCTGCTGGGCGCGGCGGGCCGGGCTCAGGCCTTGCCGGTGGAGCCGTAGCCGCCCTCCCCGCGCTCACTGGCGGGAAACTCGGACACCACCTTGAACTGCGCCTGTACCACGGGCACGATCATCAGCTGCGCGATCCGCTCCATGGGTTCAATCGTGAAGGGCACGTCGCTGCGGTTCCAGGCGCTGACCATCAGCTGCCCCTGGTAATCACTGTCGATCAGGCCCACCAGATTGCCCAGCACGATGCCGTGCTTGTGGCCCAGGCCGGAGCGCGGCAGGATCAGTGCGGCATAGCCCGGGTTGTGCAGGTAGATGGCGATGCCGGTGGGCACCAGTTGCCAGGCGTTAGCGGCCAGCGTGAGCGGCGTATCGAGGCAGGCGCGCAGGTCCAGGCCGGCGCTGCCGGGCGTGGCGTAGGTAGGAAGGTTGTTCTGAAGGCGCGGGTCGAGAATCTTGACGTCGATGTGCATGAACTATTTTTTCTTCGGGGGTTGATTTGTTTGGGCCTGTTGGGCCTTTTGGGACTTTTGAGCCTCTTCGGCCGCTTGCTGCGCCAGCTCGCGCAGGCGCTGGAGCAGCGCCCCGGATGACCGGCGGTTGGCCTGGAACACCGCCCACGCGCCGTATACCAGCAGTGCGGGCAGGAACAGGAAACCAGCGCCGGGTACCACTTCGGACAAAACCTGGGTGGCGATCCACAGGATAACGACCCATTTGACGTGGGAGACAAAGGCGGCGACTGGCGCCGCGGGTTTAGCGGGCGGCGTGACGATGCTTGCCGGAGACGGTGCGCGCAGCGCGGTCTTCTCCCCGGGCTTGAGCCGGTCTTCGCGGGCTTCGGCCGAGGCATGCGCATTCGCATTCGCGTGGGTCAGGCGCTCCACGTAGGCCACAAAATCACCGTCCGGTGGCGTGTTCGAAGGAAGGTTCACGGCGCGGCCGCTTTCCCTTTGGGGGCATCCGCATCCGCCATCCTGGCCGCGATTTCCCCCACCAGCCGCCTCGCCAGCGAAAGCTTGGAAGCCCGGGGCAAGGCTTTGCTGCCCTGCGCATCCACCAGCAGCAGCGCGTTATGGTCCTGGCCGAAGGTGTCGGGGCCGATGTTGCCGACCAGCAGCGGCACTTTTTTGCGCAGGCGCTTGGCCTCGGCGTTTTCCGCGAGGTCCTGGCTTTCCGCCGCGAAACCCACGCAGAAAAGCCGGCCGGCTCGCGCCGCGGCGGACTGGGCCACCGTAGCCAGGATGTCCGGATTCTCGCTAAACGCGAGTTGCGGCGCCTGGCCGGAGCCGTCTTTCTTGATTTTCTGGGCTGAAGGCGCGGCGGGACGCCAGTCTGCCACCGCCGCCGTGGCGATAAAAACGCTGGCGGCCTGGGCGCGCGCCGCCACGGCGTCCAGCATTTGCTGCGCCGACCTCACGTCGACGCGGGTCACGCCGCGCGGCGTGGGCTGGCTCACCGGGCCGGCGACCAGCGTCACTTCGGCGCCCGCCTCGCGCGCCGCGCGCGCAATGGCAAAACCCATCTTGCCGCTGGACAGGTTGGTGATGCCGCGCACCGGATCTATGGCTTCATAGGTGGGGCCCGCCGTGACCAGCACGCGCTGGCCGACCAGCACCTTGGGCGCAAAAAAGGCCACCAGGTCCTCGAGGATCTGCTCGGGCTCCAGCATGCGCCCGTCGCCGGTCTCGCCGCAGGCCTGGAACCCGCTGCCCACGCCCAGCACCGTGGCGCCGTCAGCGTCCAGCTGCACAAAATTGCGCTGCGTGGCCGGATGCGCGTACATCTCGCGGTTCATGGCCGGCGCCACCAGCAGCGGCACCTTGTCGATGGGGCGGGCCAGGCACATCAGGCTGAGCAGGTCGTCGGCGCGCCCGTGCAGCAGCTTGGCCATGAAGTCGGCGCTCATGGGCGCGATCAGGATGGCATCGGATTCGCGCGACAGGTTGATGTGCGCCATATTGTTGTCTTCGCGGCTGTCCCACTGGCTGGTGTAGACCGGCCGGCCGCTCAGGGCCTGCAGCGTGACGGCCGTGATGAACTGCTCGGCCGCCTCGGTCATGACCACCTGCACCGTGGCGCCAGCCTTGATCAGTGCCCGGCACAGCTCGGCCGCCTTGTAACAGGCGATACCGCCCGACAGGCCCAGCACGATGTGTTTGCCGGCCAGGTCCAGGGTTTCGTCGCTGTCCAAGCCGCTTCCCGCGGGGGTCACTTGATTCGTCATGCCCGCAATGTATCAGCTAAGCCCCCTGAATTCATCGACCCCCGCGAGCAACCCGTATAATCTCCGTTTACCACCTCTACGAACTTGCGGTTCGTACCTGACATGACCAAATTTGTCTTCGTCACCGGCGGTGTGGTGTCTTCCCTGGGCAAGGGAATCGCCTCAGCCTCCTTAGCTGCGATCCTGGAATCGCGAGGCCTCAAAGTCACTTTAATCAAGCTCGATCCTTACCTCAATGTGGATCCGGGCACGATGTCGCCCTTCCAGCACGGCGAGGTTTTTGTGACTGACGACGGCGCCGAAACCGACCTGGACCTGGGCCACTACGAGCGTTTCATTGAAACGCGCATGCGCAAGGCCAACAACTTCACCACCGGCCAGATCTACAAAAGCGTGCTCGAAAAAGAGCGCCGCGGCGATTACCTCGGCAAGACCGTGCAGGTCATCCCGCACGTCACCAATGAAATCCAGGAATTCGTCAAGCGCGGCGCCGGCTACGAGACCGCAGATGCCGTCGACGTCGCCATTGTCGAAATCGGCGGAACCGTCGGCGACATTGAGTCCCTTCCCTTCCTGGAAGCCGTGCGTCAGATGAGCCTGCGCCTGGGCGCCAACAACACCGCTTTTGTGCACCTGAGCTACCTGCCCTGGATCGCCGCCGCCGGCGAGCTCAAGACCAAACCGACCCAGCACACGGCCAAGCAGTTGCGCGAAATCGGCATTCAGGCCGACGTGCTGCTGTGCCGCGCGGACCGCCCCATCCCCAGCGAAGAGCGCGAGAAGATCTCGCTGTTCTCCAACGTTCCCGAATGGGGCGTGATCTCCATGTGGGACGTGGACACGATTTACAAGGTGCCGCGCATGCTGCACGAGCAAGGCCTGGACGGCCTGATCTGTGACAAGCTGCGTCTCAATACGCCGCCAGCCAACCTCCGGCGCTGGGACGACCTGGTCTACGAGACCGAGCACCCGCAGACCGAGGTGCACATCGCCATGGTCGGCAAGTACGTCGACCTCTCCGACAGCTACAAGTCGCTCAATGAAGCCCTGCGCCACGCCGGCATGAAAAACCATGCCAAGGTGGTCATCGAGTACGTCGACTCCGAAACCATCACGCCGGACAATGTTTCGCGCCTTGCGCGCTTTGACGGCGTGCTGGTGCCCGGCGGTTTTGGCGTGCGCGGCGTCGAAGGCAAGATTTGCGCGGCCCGCTTCGCGCGCGAGAACAAGATGCCCTACCTCGGTATCTGCCTGGGCATGCAGGTCGCCACCATCGAGTTCGCGCGCCACGTTGCCGGCCTGAAGGACGCCAACAGCACCGAGTTCGACCCCGCGACGCCACACCCCGTCATCGCGCTGATCACCGAATGGAAAGACGCCGACGGCACCATCAAGACGCGCGACGCCAAATCCGACCTGGGCGGCACCATGCGCCTGGGCGCGCAAAGCTCGGACGTCGCCCCCGGCACGCTGGCGCACAAGATCTACGGCGACGTGGTCACCGAACGCCACCGCCACCGCTACGAAGCCAACGTCAACTACCTCGACGCCCTGCGCGCCTCGGGCCTGGTCATCTCCGCGCTGACGCAGCGCGAGCAGCTCACCGAAATCATCGAGCTGCCGCAGGACGTCCATCCCTGGTTTGTCGGCGTGCAATTCCACCCCGAGTTCAAGTCCACGCCCTGGGCCGGCCACCCGCTGTTCAATGCCTACATCGCGGCCGTGCTCCAGCTGCGCGCCAGCGCGGGCCAGGGCGGCAAACCCGCGGCCAAGCCCCTGAAGGCGGTGGCCTGACCATGAAGCTGTGTGGATTCGACATCGGCCTTGACCAACCGTTTTTCCTGATCGCCGGCCCCTGCGTGGTGGAGTCCGAGCAGTTGCAGATGGACACCGCCGGAACGCTCAAGGAAATCACCGCTTCACTGGGCATTCCCTTTATCTTCAAGTCAAGCTACGACAAGGCCAATCGCTCCAGCGGCACCAGCTTTCGCGGCCCCGGCATGGCCAAGGGCCTGGAAATCCTGGCCAAGGTCAAGCGTGAACTGGGCCTGCCCATACTGACGGACGTGCACTCAGAAGCCGACATTGCCACCGTCGCCTCGGTGGTCGACGTGCTGCAGACCCCGGCCTTTCTGTGCCGCCAGACCGATTTCATCCACGCCGTGGCGCAATCAGGCAAGCCGGTCAACATCAAAAAAGGCCAGTTCCTGGCCCCCGGCGACATGAAGAACGTCATCGACAAGGCCCGCGCCGCCGCGCGCGAAAAAGGCCTGGATGAAGACAGCTTCATGGCCTGCGAGCGCGGCGCAAGCTTCGGCTACAACAATCTCGTATCCGACATGCGCAGCCTGGCGATCATGCGCGAGACAAAAGCCCCCGTGGTGTTCGACGCCACCCATTCGGTGCAACTGCCCGGCGGCAACGGCACCAGCAGCGGCGGCCAGCGCGAGATGGTGCCTGTGCTGGCCCGCGCCGCGGTGGCGGTCGGCGTGGCCGGCCTCTTCATGGAAACCCACCCCGACCCGGCCAAGGCCATGAGCGACGGCCCGAATGCCGTGCCGCTCAAGCACATGAAGGCGCTGCTCGAAACGCTGCTGGCGCTGGATCGCGTCACCAAGAAAAACGGCTACCTCGAAAACAATTTTTCCGCCTGACCATGGATGTGGCGCCCGGGCACTGCCGCGGGCACCCCGGTAACACGCCGTCCCACGCCAGCCGCATGCGGATACTTTTAAAAAATTTTGGAACCCCACATGCCCAGTGCCTACATCATCGCCAATGTGACGGTTACGAACCCCGAACAATACGAACAGTACAAAAAGCTGTCTAGCATTGCCATGCAGGCGCATGGCGCCGAGGTTTGCGTGCGCGGCGGCAAGATCGAAGTGCTGGAAGGCGACTGGACACCCAACCGCATCGTGGTGCTGAAGTTTCCGAGCGTAGAGCAGGCCCGCGCCTTTAATGAATCCGCCGAGTACGAAGCGGCGCGCCAGTCGCGCCAGGGCATCGCCGTCATGCGCATGGTGCTGGTCGAAGGCGTGTAACCGTTTTTGTTTTTTATCTTTGTTTTTTTCTGATTTTTGAAAGAGCCTAAATGAGCGCAATTGTTGATATCGTCGGCCGCGAAATTCTCGACAGCCGTGGCAACCCTACCGTTGAATGCGACGTGCTGCTGGAGTCCGGCGTCATGGGCCGGGCGGCCGTCCCCTCCGGCGCCTCCACCGGCTCGCGCGAAGCGATTGAGCTGCGCGACGGCGACAAGTCGCGCTACCTCGGCAAGGGCGTGCTCAAAGCGGTCGAGCACATCAACACCGAAATCTCCGAAGCCGTGCTGGGCCTGGACGCCAGCGAACAGGCCTTCCTGGACCGCACGCTGATCGACCTGGACGGCACCGACAACAAATCGCGCCTGGGCGCCAACGCCACGCTGGCCGTCAGCATGGCCGTGGCCCGTGCCGCCGCCGAAGAGGCCGGCCTGCCCCTGTACCGCTATTTCGGCGGCAGCGGCGCCATGCAAATGCCCGTGCCCATGATGAACGTGGTCAACGGCGGCGCGCACGCCAACAACAACCTGGACCTGCAGGAACTGATGATCATCCCCGTGGGTGCACCGAGCTTTCGTGAAGCCGTGCGTTATGGCGCGGAAGTCTTCCACGCGCTCAAGAAAATCCTGCACGACAAGGGCATGAGCGTGGCCGTCGGCGATGAAGGCGGCTTCGCCCCCAACGTGCCCAGCCACGAAGCGGCCATCCAGATGATTCTGGAAGCCATTTCCGCGGCAGGTTATGTGGCCGGCGAGCAGATCGCCCTGGGCCTGGACTGCGCGGCTTCCGAGTTCTACAAGGACGGCAAGTACGTGCTGTCCGGCGAAGGCCTGAGCCTCTCCGCCGAAGAATGGACCAACATCCTGGCCACCTGGGTCGACAAATACCCCATCATCAGCATCGAGGACGGCATGGCCGAGGGCGACTGGGACGGCTGGAAGATACTCACCGAGAAGCTCGGCAAAAAAGTGCAGCTGGTCGGTGACGACCTGTTCGTCACCAACACCAAGATCCTCAAGGAAGGCATCGACAAGCACATTGCCAATTCCATCCTGATCAAGATCAACCAGATCGGCACCCTGACCGAAACCTTCGCCGCCATCGAGATGGCCAAACGCGCCGGCTACACCGCCGTGATCTCGCACCGCTCCGGCGAAACCGAGGACTCGACCATCGCCGACATCGCCGTGGGCACCAACGCCGGCCAGATCAAGACCGGCTCGCTCTCGCGCTCGGACCGCATGGCCAAGTACAACCAGCTGCTGCGCATCGAGGAAGACCTGGGTGACGTCGCCTCCTACCCCGGCCGCGCGGCTTTTTACAACCTGCGTTAACCGCACGCGCCGCACGTGGGAAACCGACTCGTCCCTGCCGTCCTGATTGCGCTGCTGGTCATACTCCATGCGCAACTCTGGGTGGGCCGGGGCAGCGTTCCCAGCGTGCGCGAAATGCAGCACCGGCTGACCGAGCAACAGGCCAAAAACGCCCAGGCCCAGGCCGCCAACGACCAGCTCACGGCGGAAGTCAGGGACTTGAAGGAAGGCCTGGAAATGGTCGAGGAAAAGGCCCGCAGCGAGCTGGGCATGGTCAAGCCCAATGAAATCTTCGTGCAGGTCACCAAGTAGACCTGGGCAGGCTTGGCCGGTGCGCTTGACGGATTGACCGTGCTGAAAATCGCCGTCACCGGCGCCCCTTCGACCGGAAAACACCAGTTGGCCTCCGACTTGGACCGCGCCCTCAAGGACGCGAGCCGGGATGCGCAGGTGGCCGTGACGGACCCGTCCGTGCCTTCAGGCGGCGCAGCCGGCCATACCGACCATGCCCGCTATGGCCTGACGCTGCTGTGCGGGCTGGAGTCGGCCGAAGCGGCCCGGCAGGCTGCCGACCAGTCCATACGGTCGGCCCTGGCCGCCGCCGGCACGGCTTACTGCGTGCTCTATGGAAGTGCCCCGCAACGCCTGGAGCAGGCGCTGGGCGCCGTCGAACGCCTGCTGCCGGGGTCACCGCTGCGGAAACAGGCACAGGCCGGCAGGAGCAAGGCCTGGGTGTGGGTCTGCGACAAATGCAGCGACCCGGTCTGCGAACACCGCCTGCTGAGCGACCTGCTGGCGCAGCGCGCCGCTTATTGAACCGTCGAGGTCGGCGGCTGCTGGTTGGTCTGGCTGGTAAAGAGTTGCGCCGCGTCGACCGGATCGAACTCATACTGCGCGCCGCAAAACTCGCAGTCGACCGCCACCTTGCCGCGCTCGGAAATAATGCTCTCGATTTCGTCGGCACCCAGGCTGCGCAGCATGCTGCCCACGCGCTCGCGCGAGCAACTGCAGGCAAAGCTGGGCGTTGCCGGCTCAAAGCGCGTGACCTGCTCTTCCCAGAACAGTCGGCGCAAAATGGTGTCGGCATCCAGGCCCAACAGCTCTTCGCGCTTGAGCGTGCCGGCCAGCATCGCAATGCGCTTATAGTCCTCATTGACGCCTATCTGGTCTTCGTTGGCGTCGCGGTCTATCTGGCCTTCGAGGTTGCCCTGGCCCTTGACCGGCAGGCGCTGGATCAGCAGGCCCGCGGCAACATTGCCGTCGGCCGCCAGGATCAGCTTGGTGTCCAGCTGCTCGCTTTGCAGCATGTAGTGCTCAAGCACCTCGGCGAGGTTTTCGATCTTCTCGCGTTGGTCACCGTACAGCGGCACCACACCCTGGTAGGCCTGCTGGCCCGGCAGCTTGTCTTTCGGGTCCAGGGTGATCGCACAACGCCCCTGGTTGTTCACGTTGACCAGCTGGCTCAGCGAGCTGCCCGGGTCCACCGTGCCCGTCACCGTGGCGGTGGCGCGCAGGCTCAGGTTGGGCTGCACCTCGGCCACGGCCAGCTTGACCGGTCCGTCGCCGAAAATCTGCAGGATCAGCGAGCCGTTGAACTTGATGTTGCTCTGCATCAGGGCACCGGCCGCCGTCATTTCCCCCAGCAGGTTCGTAACCTCGGCCGGATAGCCACCGGCCGCTTCACGGCGCTTGAGGATTTCCTGCCAGGAGCCGGTCAGGCGCACCAACATGCCGCGCACGGGCAAACCGTCAAAGATGAATTTATGGAGTTCAGACATAGCGGGAAAAGGGTAAAAGTGGCGGGCCAATAAAAAAAGAAGGTCGGCCTCAGCCCACCTTCTTGAGCCCGGTCTTGTAGCGCCGGGCATTGTCTACATAGTGCTTCGCGCTCATTTTTAAACCCTCGATCTGCTCCGGGGACAGCTGCCTGACAGCTTTGGCGGGGCTTCCGAGGATCATGGATCCGTCCGGGAACTCCTTGCCTTCCGTGACCAGGGAGCCGGCGCCGACCAGGCAGTTCTTGCCGATTTTGGCGCCATTGAGCACCACCGCCTGGATGCCTATCAGCGAGCCGTCGCCGATGGTGCAGCCGTGCAGCATGACCTGGTGGCCGACCGTGACGTTCTCGCCTATGGTGAGCGGCAGGCCCATGTCGGCATGCAGTACGCTGTTGTCCTGGATGTTGGAGCCCCGGCCCACGGAAATGATCTCGGTGTCGCCCCGTATCACCACCCCAAACCAGACGCTGCTGTCCTCGGCCAGTTTCACATTGCCCATCACCTGGGCGTTGTCGGCCACCCAGGCGGATTCATGAACATCGGGGGCCAGGTTATCCAGTTGGTAGAGGGCCATGGGTTTTGTACTTTGTGAGGAGGCGGGGTCAAAAAAGCAGGGCCAGCACCCAGCCGGCCCCGATACCCCCGATTGTAAGGAGCCACTGCCGTATCGCCGACAATCCCCCCATGAGCAGCGCCCCGCCCCCCGCAGAACTGCGCCAGTTGGCGCTGCGGGCGCTGCTGGAAACCGATCCCGCGCAAAAGGTGCTGATGGCCCGGCAGACCATGGCGCAGGCGGGCACGCTGACAGTCGAGGCCGGGCTGGAACTCCTGGCCCCGGCCGGCCTGCCCGGCTGCCCGGAGCGCCCCGAGCTGCGCTCCCACCTGGACGTGCCCAAGCGCTCGCCCTTCACGCGCGAAGGCCTGGCCGCCCTGCTCCATGCCGTGACGCACATCGAATTCAACGCGATCAACCTGGCGCTGGACGCGGTCTGGCGCTTTTCCGGCATGCCGCGCACCTACTACCTGGACTGGCTCAAGGTCGCCGCCGAGGAGGCCGAGCACTTCAGCCTGCTGCGCGCCCAGTTGCAGGCCATGGGCTACGACTATGGCGACTTTCCGGCCCATACCGGCCTCTGGGACATGACACGCAAGACCGAAGGCGACCTGCTGGCGCGCATGGCCCTGGTGCCGCGCACCCTGGAAGCGCGGGGCCTGGACGCCACCCCGCCCATGCAGGCCAAGCTGCGCAAGGTCGGCACGCCGGACGCGCTACGGGCCGTGGACATCCTGGACGTGATCCTGCGCGACGAGATCGGCCATGTCGCCATCGGCAACCACTGGTACCGCCAGCTGTGCGCCCAGCGCGGGCTGGAGCCGGTCGCGACCTACGCCCTGCTGGCCCGCCAGTACGAGGCGCCCCGGCTCAAGGGGCCGCTGAACCTGGATGCCCGCCGCCGCGCGGGGTTTGACGAGGCGGAACTGGCTTTTCTGGGTTAAGAATAAAGTCTCCAAAACGCGGCGAATTCCTACACAAGGACGGCGGCAAGGATTTTCGAACGGCGCTAGACTGCGAAACTCTCTTGCAAAGGAGTTTGCGCATGATCCGGCACCTGGTTCCAGATATTCCATCGCAAATGCCGCGCTTGCCCGCGGACGTGGCCCTTCAGTTGCCCCAGGGCCAGCGCCTGGGCTCGGCCAACGCACCCGTCAAGCTCGCGTTTTCCCATTGGTCCAGCATTGCCCGCCTCAAGGCCGGCCAGATAGGCGCCCTGGCCGAAGACTATGTCGAGGGCAAGCTCCAGCTTGAGGGCGCGATGCGAGACGTGATGCGCGCGGTCACCAAGCTGCTGCCCGGCAACCCGGTGCAAAGCGACACAAGCTGGTGGTCCAGCCTGCTGCACCACGCCAAGTCCCTGGCGGCCCACACCCATGCCCGCGATGCGGCGCAGATCCAGTTCCACTACGACGTGTCGGACGCCTTTTACGCGCTCTGGCTGGATCCGCGGCGCGTGTACTCCTGTGCCTATTACCGCGATGCCTCCATGAGCCTGGCCCAGGCGCAGGAAGCCAAGCTCGACCACATCTGCCGCAAGCTCATGCTCAAGCCCGGCGAGCGCTTCCTGGATATAGGCGCTGGCTGGGGTGGCCTGCTGATGTGGGCCGCCGAGCACTACGGCGTCGACGCCACGGGCATCACCCTGTCGAAAAACCAGCATGCGCACGTGCAGAGGCTGATCGAGGAAAAAGGCCTGGGCGGGCGCGTGCGCATGGAGCTGCGCGACTACCGCGACCTGCCCGAAGACCAGTCCTTTGACAAAATTTCCTCGGTCGGCATGTTCGAGCATGTGGGCAAGGCCAAGATGACGGGTTACTTCCAGAAAATCATGCGCCTGCTGGCCCCCGGCGGCCTGGTCATGAACCACGGCATCACGGCCGGCGGGCTGGAAAACCGCCAGCTCGGCGCCGGCATGGGCGATTTCATCGAGAAATACATTTTCCCGGGCGGCGAGCTAATGCACGTCAGCGCCGTGCTGGAGCACATGTCGCGCGCCGGCCTGGAAATGGTGGACACCGAAAACCTGCGCCCGCACTACGCGCGCACGCTGTGGAACTGGTCCGACCGGCTGGAAGCCAGGCTGGACGAGGCGCGCCAGGTGCTGGCCCAGGACGGCGGACCCGAGCGCGCCGAAAAAACCCTGCGAGCCTACCGGCTCTACCTGGCCGGCAGCGCCATGAGCTTCGAGCAGGGCTGGATCTCGCTGCACCAGATGCTGGCCGCCAAGCCTTCGGGCGATGTGCACAACACCCCCGTAGCCGGCGCCCAGTCCAGCTACCCCTTCAATCGGGGCTATATGTACACCCCCGTCCAGGTGGATTAGCCCACCCCTGTCCAAGCTCACTTCGTGTAGCTTGTTCCCCCCTCTAGGGGGCGGGCGCCAGCGGCCCGGCAAAGCCGGTTCCGCGGCCCCCCCCACTGGAGGAATACCTCCATCACTGCTCGGCCTTGATGTTCGCGGCTTTGATGATGCGGGCATTGCCGGCCGATTCGGCGGCGATCTGGCGGGCAAAGTCCGCCGCGCTGCCGCCAGTTGGGACGTTGTCGGCATCGAGCAGCTTCTTGCGCAGCTCGGGCGTGCGTAAAGCCAGGTTGATCTCAGTGTTGAGTCGCTGCAGCAGTTCCGCCGGTACCTTCGCCGGGGCGAACACCCCAAACAGCGAGCTCAGGTTGGCGGAGGCCAGGCCCAGTTCGGCAAAGGTCGGCACCTGCGGCAGGGCTTCCACGCGCGCCGGCGCGCCCACCGCGAGCGGGCGCAGTTTGCCAGACTGGATGTGCTGCATCACGGTGCCGCTGAGGTTGGTCGAAACCAGTTCCACCTGCCCACCCAGCGCGTCGGTGAGCTGCTGGCCGCCGCCCTTGTAGGGCACATGGGTGAATTCCACCTTGGCCCCGTGACTGACCTGCTCGAGCAGCAGATGGCCCACCGTGGCCAGCCCCGAGGTCGACCAGCGCAGGCTGCCCGGCTTTGCCCTGGCCACGGCCAGCATGTCCTTGAAATCCTTGCCCGCAAAGGCCGGCGTGGCCAGCAGCACCACGGGCGAATACATCACGCTGGCGACCGGGGCGATGTCGCGGGCCGGGTCATAGGCCTGCTTGCCCAGGTGCGGGTTCAGAGCCAGCGGGCTGATGGACGAAAACCCGAGGGTGTAGCCGTCGGGCGCGGCCTTGGCCACAGCATCCATGCCTATGCTGCCGCCCGCGCCAGCGCGGTTTTCAACCACCACCGGCGTGCCCAGCTGGGCGGACAGTTTGTCGGCCAGGGCGCGCGCCACCGCATCGCTGATGCCGCCCGGCGGGTAGGCCACCACGATGCGCAGCGGGCACGCCGGCCATGCCGGGGCCGGCTGGGCCAGGGCGGTCCCAAGCGGCGATAAAAGCATGAGCAGCGCCGCCGCGCGGCGCCGTCGAATCAGTCCTGACATAACGCATTCCAAAGATGAAGTGTGGGAAAAATTGTCTAGCCCCGGGGATGATGCTGCGCATGCAGCGCCTTGAGCCGCTCGCGCGCCACATGGGTGTAAATCGTGGTGGTGGAAATGTCGGCATGGCCCAGCAGCATCTGCACCGCGCGCAGGTCGGCGCCGTGGTTCAGCAAATGGGTGGCGAAGGCGTGGCGCAGGGTGTGGGGCGACAGCGGCGAATGGATGCCGGCCAGCTGTGCATATTTTTTCACCAGCATCCAGAACATCACGCGGCTCATGCCCTTGCCGTGGCCGGTGACGAACAGGTCGTCGGTCTGCTGCCCGCCGAGGATGGCCGGCCGCGACTCAGCCAGGTAGTTCACGATCCATTCCCGTGCCACCTGGCCGAAGGGCACCAGGCGCTCCTTGCTGCCCTTGCCCATGACGCGCAGCACGCCCTCGTTGAGGCTGAGGTGAAAAGTCTTCAGGCCCACCAGCTCGCTCACGCGCAGGCCGCTGGCATACAGCAGCTCCAGCATGGCGCGGTCGCGCAGCCCCAGCGGCGTGCCTTCATCGGGCGCGGCCAGCAGGGATTCGACCTGGGCCTCGCTCAGCGTCTTGGGAACCCGCAGCGCCTGTTTGGCCGACTGCAGCTTGAGCGTCGGGTCCGCGTCTATCAGGCGCTCACGCATCGCCCAGCGGAAGTAGCGCTTGAACACCGTGAGGCGCCTGTTCGCCGAAGTCGCCTTGGTCGCGGCATGCCGGGCGGAAAAGTAGCTATTGAGATCGCTCTCGGCCGTGGCGTCCAGCGCGCGCGCGCCCTGCTCCTTTGCGCCCAGCCAGCCGGCGAACAGGGACAGGTCCCGGCGATAGGCCGCCAGCGTGTTTTTTGAGAGGCCGTCTTCCAGCCACAGCGCATCGATGAACGCGTCTATGCTGGACTGGCTTTGTGCTTGCATGGAGGCAACCATAACAAAAAAAGCCGCCGCGCAATCTCTTGCACGGCGGCCTGGCGGGGGATTGAACCCGGCGGCTTAGTCAAGCTTGAGCTTGGCCCCGTCCACCACTTTTTTGTAGACCTCGTACTCGGCCTTGATCTGAGCCGAAAACTGCTCTGGCGTGTTGGCGATGATCAGCGAACCCGTGTCCTCGATGCGTTTGCGCACGGCCGGGTCTTCCAGCGACTTCTTCACGCCGGCACTGACCTTGTCGACCACTTCCTTGGGCAGGCCCTTGGGGCCCAGGATGCCGTAGTAGGCCATGCGGTTCACCGGCTCCAGGCCGACTTCCTTGAAGGTCGGCACATCCGGCAGCACGGCCAGGCGTTGCGGCGCGGCCACCACGATGGGGATCAGGCGCTTTTGCTGGATAAAGGGCAGCGCGGAGGGAATGTTGTCAAAGATCATGGGGACCTGGCCGGCTACCGTGTCGTTGAGGGCCGGGCCTGCGCCGCGGTAGGGAATGTGGGTCACAAAAGTGCCCGACATGCTCTTGAAAAGCTCCATCTGCAGGTGGCCTATGCCGCCCGTGCCAGAGGATGAATAGGAGTACTTGCCGGGGTTCTTCTTGAGCTCGGCCACGAACTCCTTGTAATTGCGGGCCGGGAAGCTCGGGTGCACCGCGATGATGTTGGGCGTGGCCGCGATATTGATGATGGGCGTGAAGTCCGTCAGCGTGTTGTACGGAATCTTGGGGTTGATGGCCGGGTTGGCCGCGGTGGTAGACACCGTGGCCACGCCCAGCGTATAGCCGTCGGGAACGGAACGGGCGATTTCCAGTGCGCCGACCACACCGCCGCCGCCGGCCTTGTTCTCGACGATGACGCTCTGGCCCAGGGCCTTGCCCAGCGGCTCGGCGATCACGCGGGCGACGATGTCGGTGGTGCCGCCAGGCGCAAAAGGCACCTGTAGCTTGACCACCTTGTTGGGATAACCCTGCGCCAGTGCGGGGCCTGCGGCAGCGCCCAGCGCAAGCGCGGACAGCACGGAGTAGGCAAAGAGATAACGACGTTGCATGTTCAGGTCCTTACGGTAAAAACTAACTGCTGAAATGGTAATCGCAAGAACCGTTTGCGCCAGTTGTGGATTACGCATAAGGGCAAACCCGAAGGGATTGCGGTTATTCTTGGGCCGGTGAACTACGCCCAGCTTCTTTTCCCCGACTTTTCCCTCATCGTCTGCGGCTACCTGGTGTGCCGCTACACCGCCCTCGACCGCACAGTCTGGGAGAAGGTGGAAAGCCTGGTTTATTACTTCTTGTTTCCGGTCCTGCTGTTTCACTCCATCGTGAAAAGCCCGCTGGACCTGGGCGCCGCCTCCAGCCTGATAGGCGCCGGCCTGCTGATGGGCGTGGCCGGCATCGCCATGGCCTACAGCCTGCCGCACCTGCCCTGGCTGCGCCGTCACATCGACACGCGCGAGCACGCCGCCAGCGCGCAGGTGGCTTTTCGCTTCAACTCCTTCATCGCCCTGGCATTGGCTGATCGTTTGGCAGGCGCCCAGGGCCTGCAGCTGATCGCGGTGCTGATCGGCGTCTGCGTGCCGCTCTTCAACGTCGCCGCGGTATGGCCCATGGCAAGGCATGCCCAGCGCGGCTTCATGGGCGAGCTGGTGCGTAACCCGCTGATCGTGGCAACGGCGACGGGCCTTGTCGCCAACCTGCTGGGCTTCAGCATCCCCTTCTGGCTGGAACCCACCGTCAACCGCATAGGCGCCGCCTCACTGGCCCTGGGCCTGATGTCGGCAGGCGCCGGCATGCAGTTCGCGCACCTGGCGCAGTCCAGGACCTTGACGGTGGCCGTGCTGTCCATACGCCACCTGTTGCTGCCCATCGTGGCCCTGGGCCTGGCCAAGGCCTTTAGCCTGTCGACGGTGCAGACCACCATACTGCTGGCCTTCTCCGCCCTGCCGACGGCTTCCAGCGCTTATGTACTGGCTGCGCGCATGGGGTACAACGGGGGCTATGTTGCTGGGTTGGTGACTTTGTCGACCATGCTGGGAGTGGTCAGCCTGCCGTTTGCGTTGGCAGTGCTGAGGTAAGTTGCTCCAAGCCTGTTTAGGATTTGCTTATCCCAGCAGAGCGCTCTTTGCTGGGGGCAGCTGGCCGGGTCTCGCCCCGGCGGGCAGGCCTTAGCAAAAACGCGAAGGCCGGGGCAAGACCAGGTCAAAACAAGTTCAAGAAGAAGGATTCTTCTTCTCGATGTACTCCCCCATCCGGCTCATCAAGCGCCACCACTCAGAACCATCTTCACGATAAACCCTGATCGCCCCCGCCCGCACCAGGATCTTGCGCAGCTCGTCTTCGTCGAACCCGCCCAAGTGCATCTGCAATGTTTCAAACGAGCGGTCGGTATAGCCCTTGTGGCTCAGGAAGTGGCGAGCGGTTTCTTCGGCCATGAACTCGGTCTTGTGCTGCTCGTGCGCCAGCGCGAGCTGGTGTTTATGCAGTTGCCGGTTCAGAAAAAAAGTGATGCTGCCACCGACGACTGCGCCAAACAGCGAAGCCAGGGCGCCTGAAATCGTGGGGTCCATACGGGTGTCCTTTCGTGCACAGGGATATTACAAGCAGACGGAGCCTAGTGGCTGAGTGCCCATTCAATGTGTTCCGCGACCAGTTCGCCGCAATCCACGGCGCGCGCCTGCAGCGCTTCACGCAGGGGCAGTCCGGCCGCCGCATCGAGCACACGCAGCGCATTGCCCATGGCCACCGCGATGTTGCGCAGCCAGCGCTCGTGACCTATGCGCCGTATCGGGCTGCCTTCGGTGAAACGCAAGAACGCCTCTTCGCTCCAGCCGAACAGCGTCACCAGTTGCTGCCCCGTCAGGCCTTGGCGTTCGTCGAAATCGGGCAAGGCGCTGCGCTGGGCGAACTTGTTCCAGGGGCAGATCAGCTGGCAGTCGTCGCAGCCGTAGATGCGGTTGCCCATCAGCGGGCGCAGCTCCAGCGGTATGGGGCCCGCGTGTTCGATAGTCAGATAGGAAATGCAGCGCCTGGCGTCGAGCTTGTGCGGCGCGACGATGGCCCGTGTGGGGCAAACATCGATGCAGGCCTGGCAGCTGCCGCAGTGCGGCGCCACCGGCTCGCTGGGCGGCAAGGCGATGTCCACATAGATTTCGCCCAGGAAGAACATGGAGCCGGCCTCGCGGTTGAGCAGCAGCGTGTGCTTGCCGCGCCAGCCCTGGCCGCTGCGGGCCGCGAGTTCGGCCTCCATCACGGGGGCGGAATCGGTGAAAGCGCGGTGGCCCAACTGTTCCACATGCTCCGAAATCCGCTCGCTGAGTTTTTGCAGGCGGCTGCGCATGATCTTGTGGTAATCACGGCCGCGCGCATAGACCGACACAATGCCTTCGGCGGGGCGCTCCAGGCGGCTGAATTCCAGCGCCTGCCACTCGCCGGCCCCGGTGGGGGTCGCCGTCGGCAGGTAGTTCATGCGCGCCGTAATCACGCTGACCGTGCCGGGGACCAGTTCCGCCGGCCGGGCGCGCTTGAGCCCGTGCGCGGCCATGTAATGCATATCGCCATGAAAGCCGGCGGCCAGCCAAGCCGATAATCCAGGTTCAGCCGAGGAGAGGTCGACGCCGGCGATGCCGATTTGCGAAAATCCAAGCTCGCGCGCCCAAGCCTGAATTTGAGAAACGAACTGATGACTGTTCAAAGCGTTGCTGGCGGACACCCGCCGATTGTAAAAAACATTACCTGGCAGGACGAGGAGGCCACGGCCGACTTCGCGCGGGCCCTGGCAAAGCACCCCGCTATAGGCCGCGCGCTGATTGAACTGCAGGGCGACCTGGGGGCCGGCAAAACCACCTTTGTGCGCCACCTGCTCAAGAGCCTGGGCGTGCAGGGACGCATCAAGAGCCCCACCTATGCGGTGGTCGAGCCTTACACATTGGCCACGGCCAGCCCGGATGCAGGCCAAAATGGCGGCATGAACATCTGGCATTTCGATTTCTACCGCTTCAACGACCCGCGCGAGTGGGAAGAAGCCGGCTTTCGCGACATCTTTGCGGCCACCGGCCTCAAGCTCGTCGAATGGCCCGAGAAAGCCGGGCCGCACCTGCCGCAACCCGACCTGCTGCTGCGCCTGGAGGTGCTGCCCCATGAGGCCCGCGCCGTCACCCTGACGGCCCACACGCCCACCGGCGCGGAACTGCTCGCATGAAGCACCCTACCGTGAGCCGCCGCGGCGCCCTGCAACTGGGCAGCGTGGTGCTGTTGCTGGGCGTGCAACACATCGCGCGCGGCGCCACCATCGTGGCCGTGCGCGTCTGGCCGTCCAAGGACTACACGCGGCTCACCATCGAGTCGGACGGTGAAATCAAGGCCCGGCAGTTTTTTGTCGCCGAGCCGCCCCGGCTGGCGGTGGACATCGAGGGCATAGACCTGATCCCGGCGCTGCGCGAGCTGGTGGCCAAGGTCAAGTCCGACGACCCGAACATCTCGGGCATACGCGTGGGGCAAAACGCGCCCGGCGTGGTGCGGCTGGTGATAGATCTGAAGCAGCCCATACAGCCGCAGGTGTTCACCCTGCCGCCCGTGGCCGCCTACCAGTACCGGCTGGTGTTCGACCTGTATCCGACGCAGGTCGCCGACCCGCTCGAAGCCCTGATCGCCGAAAAGCTCGCCGACCGGCAATCCGGCAGCGCGCCGCCACCGGCCGGCGACCCCATCGCCGACCTGATCGCGCGGCAATCGGGCAAGCAGGCTGACGGCAAGCCGCCACCGCCGGCAGCCGTCGCGGAAAAGGACAAGGACAAATCGCCGGCGCCCGCAGGCACCCCGGGCGGCGCCAAGGCCGCACCCGAGGCGGCGATCATCGCGAAGAACAAGACCGACCGCCTCGTCATCGTGGCGCTGGACCCGGGCCATGGCGGAGAGGATCCCGGCGCCGTCGGCCCCGGTGGCACGCGCGAAAAAGACGTGGTCCTGCAAATCGCGCACCGCCTGCGCGACCGCATCAACCAGCAGCCCAATATGCGCGCCTACCTCACGCGCGACGCCGACTTCTTCGTGCCGCTGCATGTGCGCGTGCAAAAAGCGCGGCGTGTGCAGGCCGACCTTTTCATCAGCATCCATGCCGACGCCTTTTTCACGGCGCGGCCGCAGGGCGCCAGCGTCTTCGCGCTCAGTGAAAAAGGCGCCTCCAGCAGCGCGGCGCGCTGGATCGCCGACAAGGAAAATTCAGCCGACCTGGTGGGAGGCATCAACGTCAAGGCCAAGGATGCCCAGGTGCAAAAAGCCCTGCTGGACATGAGCACCACGGCGCAGATCAACGACAGCCTCAAGCTCGGCAGCGCCATGCTGGGCGAGATCGGTAACGTCGGCAAGCTGCACAAACCCAAGGTCGAACAGGCTGGCTTCGCGGTCCTGAAAGCGCCCGACATTCCCAGCGTGCTGGTGGAGACAGCCTTCATCAGCAACCCCGACGAGGAAGCCAGGCTGCGCAGCGAGGACTACCAGATCCAGCTGGCCGATGCCCTGATGCGCGGCATCACGCGCTACTTCGCGCGCAATCCACCGCTGGCCCGCAACCGCGCCGTCTAACCATCCCCTTGGCGCGTCTATGCGCCAAAATTGAATACAAAAGACCGCAGCGGGCCGACAGCTCGCGGCGGCCTTCTCCTACAGCCTCGCGGTAGTGGCCCTCCTACATTGAAGCCACAGGCAAGCCGGGGCAAGTTCATAAGCTGAATGCCCACAGCAAGAGCCTGGAACTCCTAGCAAAGGCAAACAACATGAATACGAAACTGATGATCTCGGTAGCAGCTGCGGCACTGATAGGCCTGGGAGGCTGCAGTACCAACCCGACAAATGCGCAGATCGGCACCGGCGTGGGCGCCGTAGCCGGCGGCCTTGTGGGTAACGCCGTCTTCGGCAGCACCCTGGGCACCGTGGGCGGCGCGGCCGCAGGTGCGCTGATCGGTAACGAGGTCGGCAAAAAACGCTGACCCCACACCCGCCTGGTTCAAACGCCCGGCTTAAACCCCAGGCCTTGTCATACCGGGTAGATCAGCGAGTTGAGGATCATCTCGCTGTCGTACACACAAAGACGGCTCCTGAATTTCAGTGAGCCGTCTTTTTGCGTGAGCTCGTCGATATAGCGGCCCACGTTGTAAACCTCGCTCACGCCGCCCGGCTTGGTGCGGAACACCGCGTAGTTGGCCTCGGCCTGGATGGTGTCGCCCTCCTGCGAGAGGATGCGCGCCGGGCTCACGACGTGGCGCGTGTAATAGGGCCCGTGGTAAATCGTCTGCGTGACGCCGTACACCCGGTCCTTCATCATGCCGCGGCTTTCCAGCGCGATCAGCGCCAGCGGCAGGCCGCGGTCGAAGTTCTCGCGGGCCTGCACCTTGTAGCGGCCGTCTTCCACGAAAAATTCCGGCCACTCCTCAAAGCGCTTTTCATCGAGTGCCGCCGCGTAGTCGGCGTTGAGCCGGTCCACCCGCATCTGCAGCAGCAGGCGCTGCATGCCTTGTTCGATCGCCGTCATAGTTCCATGACTTTCTTCCAGTAGGCATACATGCTGCGGATCAGGGTTTCGGTGACCATGTGCTCGGTCATCTCGGTGCCCGTGCCGCCCAGCTCGCACAGTGTCGCGCCCTCGCCGGCCTGGACAAAGCCAGCCTGGCTGAACTCGATCACCTCGCCGTCGTCGGCGCTGACAAAACCCGCGGGACCGAACAGGTTGGCCTGGCGCAGGCGGCGCTGCGTCATCTCGGGCGTGTCGTCGGCAAAGCCGAAGTGCGTCCAGATGAAATCGAATTCGCCCTGGCCGCGCGGCACGATGTGGCGGGTGCTCAATGAATTGACCTGCTGCTGAATGATCAGGCTGGGAAACAGCGTGATCATGGTGACGGTGGGCATGATGTCGCTGCCCGGGTTGGACGGGTCGGCGACCGTCCACCAGGGCTCGGGCACCACGTCCAGCAGGCGGTCATCGTGCAGCGCCATGTTCGCCTTGAAGGAGGTCACGCCCTCGGTCACGGCCGCATTCTGCCCGCCATCGTTGCGGCGTGAAATCATCACCGCGTGGCGGCCATGGGCGTCCATCACCATGCGGCTTTTCTGGTCGGCGCGCCACAGGCCAAAGGTCACGAACCAGGTGTGCAGCAAGCCGGGGTGGTAAGGGTCCTTGATGTTCTCCATCATCAGCTTCCAGTTGCCCGGAATGCGCTGGCGGTTGTAGCCCAGCAGGGTCAGCTTGCGTGCGCCCTCGGGGCCCTTGAAGATGCGGTCCAGCCAGGGCATGAGCTGCGGGCCCAGGTAGTCCTCGAGCGGCTCGGTGTCCTCGCTGAAAGTGGCGAACACCAGGCCGTGCAGCAGGGCCACGCGCAGCTTGGTCAGGCCGTGGTCCTTGAGGTCAAAATCTTCCGGCATGCCGCCGTTGACGCAGTCGCCCTCCTTCACGCCGTCCTTGAAAGGCAGGCCCGCAAGGTCGCCGTTGAGTTTGTAAGTCCACTGGTGGTAGGGGCAGACAAAGCTGCGCGCATTGCCCTGGGGGTTCTGGCAAAAGCGCACGCCGCGGTGGGCGCAGCGGTTTTCCACCACGCGTATGCCGTGGTCGGTGGCGCGGTCCTTGGGCGCGATGCGGTCACGCACCATCAACACCTGGCGCTCGCCCACATGGCTGAGCTTGTAGTCGCCGACGTTGGGAATCTCGGCCTCCAGGCCCACGTAGCACCAGTGCGCGCCGTAAAAGACTTTCTCCAGCTCGCGCTGGTAGAGCTGGGCGTCGGTGTAGGCCCAGAAAGGGACGCGGCTGGAGCCGGGTTCGCTCCAACGGGACAGGGTTTGAGGTGCGTTCATCTGTGTCTCTCCGGGTCGTCTTTCCCTGATTTTTTAGTACGGCATCGGCCCAAGCTGTCAGTCAAACAGGCAGCTGGCCTGCTCAACCCTGGCCCGCACCTGCGCCCCGGTCGGAGGCACACAGCCACGCCGCATGACACACAAGCTGGCGCTGGTCACGGCATGGGCCAGCAAGCCATGCCCCGCATCGTCGGGTAGCGTCAGCAGGGCGCGGGCGCCGCCCGCACCGGTTTTCCGCGCGAGCAAGGCAGCCATGAAACCGGCGAGAAAACAGTCGCCCGCACCCACGGTATCCACCACCGCCAATGGCCTGGATTCGCGGGCGCGCCACTGCCGGCCGTCGCGCGCCAACAGGCAAGCCCCCTGCGGTCCCAGGGTCAGAACCAGCAAGGCCGCACCGCTCACGTCCAGCAGATGCCGCGCCCGGGCAACTGCATCGGCGCCGGGCACCTGCAGGTTTTCCAGGTCTTCATCGCTGACCTTGACCACATCGGCGTGCTGCAGCGCGGCGTGCACATTGCGCCTGTAGGCCTGCAGGTCCGGTATGGCCGACGGCCGCAGGTTGGCATCCACCGCCACCGCGCTGCCGGCCTGGTGCTGGGCACGCAGCCATGGCAGGTAGCGGCCGGCATCCTCGGGCGCAAGGGCCAGAGCGCCGGTGCACACCATCTGCAGCGCGGGAACGCGATGGCATGACTGGATCAAGCCGTCCGCCGTGACCGCTCGGTCCGCCACATCCTGCCGGTAAAAAGCGTAATCGGGATGACCGGTGTCATCCAGCCCCACCACGGCCAGCGAGGTGCTTTGCGCCACGGGTTGCGGACAGGCCAGCCGCACACCGTCACCGGCCAGCGTGGCAGCCAGCTGGCGTCCAAAACGATCACGCGATAAAGGATTGAGGTACAGGGTATTGACGCCCTGCAGCGCCAGTGCGCGCGACAGGTTGAAAACCGCGCCGCCCGGGCAAGCTTCATAACGCCCATCCGATTGGGCAATCAGGTCAATCAACGCCTCGCCGGCGGTTGCAACCTGCACGGCGGCAAGGTCCTGGGGAGTGATGCTCATTCGGGTCTCCTGCCGGCCGCAAAGGCGCTTCAGGCGCCGGCGCTACCGGCCTTGCGCCTGGATTTCCAGGCGCCAAAAATAACGATCAGGCCGGGCACCAGGATCAAGGCCCAGATGATCTTGTCGAGGTGAGTTTTCACAAAGGGAATGTTGCCGAAGAAGTAACCCACCGTGACGATGCCGCCCACCCACAGGGCGCCACCCACAAGGTTGAACAGCGTGAATTTGCTGCGCGTCATCTCCGACACCCCGGCCACAAAGGGCGCGAAGGTGCGCAAAAAGGGCATGAAGCGCGCGGCAATGATGGTGATGCCGCCGTAGCGCTCATAAAACGCGTGGGCCTGGTCAAAGGCTTTTTTGTTGAACCAGCGCGAGTTTTCCCACTGGAAGACCTTGGGCCCCAGGAACCGCCCTATGGAGTAATTGCACTGGTCGCCCAGCACGGCCGCAACAAAAAGCAGCCCCACCGCGAGCGGAAAGCTCATCAGGCCCACGCCGCACATGGCGCCCACCACAAAAAGCAGCGAATCGCCCGGCAGGAAAGGCATGACGACCACGCCGGTTTCCACAAAAACAATGATGAACAACAGGGCGTAAACCCAGGCACCGTAGCTGGTGACGAAGGCCTCCAGGTGCTTGTCGACGTGAAGAATGAAATCGATGAGAAAAGCGGCTAGTTCCATGCCCTCGATTCTGACAGGTGCGCCGGCCCTGCCCTGCGGGCCTCAACGGCCGCCGGCGCGCGTCATCACATGCACCAGGCCCTTGCCGGGTGCATAGATATAGCCGTAGCTCAGGCCGCCGCTGGTTTTCCAGCCGTACTGCAGCGCGCCGGGCACGCCCTCATAGGTGCAGGAGAGTTTTTCGATTTCGAGGGTCGTGGTTTCCTGCCGTGGGCCGCGCGGCGAAAAATAGGTGGTGCTGTAGCGCCTCACCTGCCCTTGCGACCAGGCGCCGACGGGGAACTTGCCTTCGTTGCTGGCATTGCCGAAGCGCTGGTCGTAGACGCGCCCTATGGCCGTGCGGTCAGGCGTCAGGGCAAAGCGCTCATGCGCGCGCGGCACCTTGCGTTCGTAGACTTCCTGGCCTTCCCAGGAAAGAGGCCCCTTGAGCGCGGCCTCGCCTTTTCCCAGGGAACCATCGGGCAGCTCGTCGACAAAGGGATAGACCCGGTCCACCGGCGCGAACACCAGCTCGCGCGACTCGGTGATCGGGTTGCCGGTCAGCAGCTCCACCGGCACGAAGCGCTCCTTGACGCTTTCATCATGCACGCACACCGGGGCGCTCGGGGCTTGCGCCATGGCCGCTGGGCCCGCCAGCAGCAGAGTTGCGAGGGCCGCGAAACCGAGGGTTTTGAGGGGCATGGTTTTGATCATGAAGAAAACGGAAACAGAATATTACAAGCCGCGCGGACTGCGGGTTTGCGTCCTGCTTCCGGCTGAAAAATGGGTGACACCCTAAAATCCTTCGCATGAGTCTTGCCACCACCCGCCGCCCCATCCGCGAACTGCCCGATGAACTGATCAGCCAGATTGCCGCCGGTGAAGTCGTGGAGCGGCCGGCCTCGGTGGTGCGAGAGCTGGTGGACAACGCGCTGGACGCGGGCGCCACCCAGGTCACGGTGCGCTTGCTGGCCGGCGGCGTGCGGCTGATCCTGGTCGAGGACGACGGCTTCGGCATTCCGCGCGAGGAGCTGCCGGTGGCCCTGAGGCGCCACGCGACCAGCAAGATCGCCTCGCTGCAGGACCTTGAAGCCGTGGGCACCATGGGCTTTCGCGGCGAGGCGCTGGCCGCCATCAATTCCATCGCCGACATGAGCCTGCTGTCGCGCACCGCAGACAACGAGCACGCCTGGCAACTGGACGGCCGTACCGGTGAACTCAAGCCCGCCGCGCGCGGCCGCGGCACTAGCGTGGAAGTGCGCGAGCTGTTTTACGCCACGCCGGCGCGCCGCAAATTCCTCAAAACCGACGCCACCGAACTGGCCCACTGCATAGAAGCCGTGCGCCGCCACGCGCTGGTGCGGCCCGATGTCGGCTTTGCCATCTGGCACGAAGGCAAGCTGGTCGAACAGTGGCGCGCCGCCAGCGGCGACAAGGCCCACGAGCAGCGCCTGGCCGATGTGCTGGGCAGCGAGTTCGTTGAGCAGTCGGTCACCGTGAATTACGAAAGTTCGGCGCTGCGCCATGATGGCCGGCCCGCCGTGCGTGTTTGGGGCGTGGCCGGCATTCCCGATGCCGCCCGCTCGCGCGCCGACCAGCAGTTCGCCTACGTCAATGGCCGCTATGTGCGCGACAAAGTGCTGACCCACGCGGCGCGCAGCGCCTATGAAGATGTGCTGCACGGCCACCGCCAGCCGGTCTATGCGCTGTATGTCGAGATAGACCCGAGCCGCGTGGACGTGAACGTGCACCCGACCAAGATAGAGGTGCGCTTTCGCGACAGCCGAGAGGTGCACCAGGCGGTGCGCCATGCAACCGAAAACGCGTTGGCGATTCCGCGCTCCTCCGCCGTGGCGGATGCGGCAATTGCCGGCGTGGCCGTGGAGGCCTCACCAGAACCCAACCCGGCTTTTTCCCGCCAGGGATGGGCGCAGCCCAGCATGAATTTCGCCGGCAACAGCGGCATTAGCGGCCATGGCGGCAGCCGGGTTTCCGACTTTGAGGCCATGTGGCCGGTGCAGGCGCAGCCCGGTGAAGGCCGCATGCAGGCAAACGGCGGTTTGGCGCCTGCCTCTTCGTATGCCCCGGCGCCCGCACCCATCAACGGCGCGGCAAACCCCGCGGATGCCACCCCTCTGCCCCCCGGCGACTGGCCGCTGGGCCGCGCGATTGCCCAGTTGCAGGGCATTTACGTGCTGGCCGAAAACACCCAGGGCCTGGTCATCGTGGACATGCATGCGGCCCACGAGCGCATTGTTTACGAACGCCTGAAAACCCAGATGGATGGCAGCGAAGGCGCCAGCCTGGCCAGCCAGCCGCTCTTGATCCCCGCCACCTTTGCCGCCAGCCCGCAGGAGGTCGCCACGGCCGAGGCCTGCGCCCAGACCCTGGCAACGCTGGGCCTGGAGATCACGCCTTTTTCGCCCAAGACCCTGGCCGTGCGCGCCGTCCCCACCAGCCTGGCGCAGGGTGACGCGGTGGAGCTGGCGCGCAGCGTGCTGGCCGAACTGGCGCAGCACGACGCCAGCACCGTGATCCAGCGCGCGCAGAACGAGCTGCTGTCGACCATGGCCTGCCACGGCGCGGTGCGCGCCAACCGCAAGCTCACGCTGGACGAGATGAACGCGCTGCTGCGCCAGATGGAAGCCACCGAGCGCTCCGACCAGTGCAACCATGGCAGGCCGACCTGGCGCCAGGTCAGCATCAAGGAACTGGACTCGCTCTTTATGCGCGGACGTTAGCGCCGCGAGCGTGAGGATTGCACGCGCAGGCTGTTACATCTAGGGGAAACACCAGCGTCCAGAACTTTTGGGACGCGGTGTACTCAGTCATGACCATGAAACGCTGGCACCTTTTCGCAAGCTTCGGCACGGCGCTGGCCCTGCTGGCCGGCTGCGCCACCCTCGACGAAAAGCAGCGCGCCTGGATCTTCCAGCCCAGCGACCGCACCTGGAGCGGCGGCGCCGCCGCGGCGGTGGGCATGGACGATGTCTGGATAGACTACACCGCCGCAGGCGACCACCCGGTCCGCCTGCACGGCCTCTGGCTGGCCAGCGACAGGCCCAATACCGAAGATTCCGCGAAAGCCCCGGTGCTGCTCTACCTGCACGGCGCGCGCTACAACGTCACCGGCTCCGCGCCGCGCATGCGCCGCATGCAGGAACTCGGCTTTTCGGTGCTGGCCATCGACTACCGCGGCTTCGGCAAGAGCACGCAGGAGCTGCCCTCCGAAAAATCAGCCTATGAGGACGCCCGCGCCGCCTGGGACTGGCTGGCGAAAAAATATCCGGACCGGCCACGCTACATCTTCGGCCACTCGCTGGGCGGGCCCATCGCCATCAACCTGGCGACCGAGGTCAACGACGAGCGCGGCACCATTGTCGAGAGCACCTTCACCTCCATCGCCGACGTGGTGAGCAGCTCCCAGTGGGGCTGGATGCCGGTGTCACTGCTGATCACCCAGCGCTTTGAGGCCGTGCGCAAGGTGGACAAGATAGGCTCGCCGCTGCTGGTGGTGCATGGCGAGGAGGACCGGTTGATCCTGCCCGACCTGGGGCGCAAGCTCTATGACGCCGCTGCGCAACCCAAGCAGTTCGTGCTTGTGCCGGGCGGCTCGCACCACAATGCCAACCTGGTCGGACTGCCGCAGTACCGGCAAGCGCTGACGCAGCTGTTCGACCTGAAATAAGCCCACGGGAAGAACTCGGCGGTCTGCGACACGTGGCCGCCGCCAAAATCTTGGGTAAAAAGTGGTACTGCCACTGTAGACAAGGCAATATTTTTTTCCAAAATAGGTATTTTTAACTTACACATAATATGTAGCTGCATGTAACATCCCTTTTCGAAAACTCCAAAAATCGAGAGGGATCTATGCGCCAACCCCTGGTAATCCGCAGGTTGCCTGCCTTCAACTTGCTGGCTCTTGTCCTGCCGCTATTGGCATCAGCCCCCCTGCACGCCCAGACAGCCGCAACCACGGCGATGCCCGCGCTCGCAAAATTCAATGGGGCGGACACGGCATGGATGCTGATCTCGACCGTGCTCGTGCTGCTGATGACCATTCCCGGCATCATGCTGTTCTACAGCGGGATGATGCGAGCCAAAAATGCCCTGTCCATCGTGGCGCATACCTTTGCGGCCACAACGGTCGTCACGCTGGTATGGGCGGGCATTGCCTACTCGCTGGCATTCACACCCGGCAATCCATGGATCGGGGACATGAGCCGCGCGCTCAGCGACGGGTTGCTGGGCGCCAAGGTCGGTGCACACCTTTCGGCCCCCACGGTGCCGGAATCCGCTTTTTTCATGTTCCAGCTGGCATTCGCCATCATCACCTTCGCGCTGATCATCGGCGCCACCGTGGAACGCATGCGCCTGAGCGCCACCATCTTCTTCGCGGCCTTCTGGACCATACTGGTCTATGCCCCGGTAGCGCACTGGATCTGGCAACCCACCGGCTGGCTCGCCGCCATGGGACATATGGATTTTGCGGGCGGCACGGTGGTG
Source organism: Polaromonas sp. CT11-55 (assembly GCF_047303325.1). NCBI lineage: Bacteria > Pseudomonadati > Pseudomonadota > Betaproteobacteria > Burkholderiales > Comamonadaceae > Polaromonas > Polaromonas sp. CT11-55. The sequence goes on from NZ_JBKBEX010000025.1 coordinate 70,317, forward strand.
CACATCGCCGCCGGCGCCAGTGGCCTGGTAGCCGCCAAGGTGGTTGGCCCGCGCAAGGGCTTCGGGACCGAGCCCATGGTGCCGCACAACCTGCTGGTGACCATCATCGGCGCCGGGCTGTTGTGGGCCGGCTGGTTCGGCTTCAATGCGGGCTCGGCCTTTGAGGCCAGTTCGCGCGCCGTGGGCGCCTTGCTGGCCACCCAGGTGGCCGCCTGCGTCGGCGCCTTCATGTGGGGCATCTGCGAATACGTCCAGCGCGGAAAGTTCAGCGTGCTGGGCATGGCCACGGGCGCCATTGCCGGCCTGGTCGCCATCACGCCGGCATCCGGCTTTGTCGGCGTCCTAGGCGCATCGGTGCTGGGCGCAGCGGGGGGTGTCGGCTGTTTCCTCGCGGTGACCCGTTTCAAGCGCGCGACAGGGATCGACGATTCGCTCGATGTATTTGCACTGCATGGCGTGGGCGGTTTCATAGGCACGGTTCTGACGCCGGTCTTTGCGCTCAAGGAAATCGCGCCGGTCACCGCGACCGTGCTGACCAATCTCATGGGAGCCTGCGCCGTTGCGGCCTACGCGGCCATCATGACGTGGCTGGTCTTGCTGGTGGTCAAGCCCCTGGCAGGCCTTCGCGTGACCTCGGAAGAGGAGCAACTGGGGCTGGACCTCGCCCAGCATGGCGAAATGATTTCAGGCGCCTGAGCCCCTGGATCAACACAGTACAGCATGCAGCTCACCATGAATCCGCCGGATTCCGACCTCATGACCTACGCAGTGCGCATGGTTATTCCCATGAAGCGGGAGTTCGGACGCTCACTGAACGTCCACCAATTCCTGCACGACCTGCCCTACGCCACCGAAGTCATTCAGGAGGCACTGGAAAGCAAGGACGAGCGCCTGCGCGGCTATGCCGCTTATGCGCAGACCAAGATTTTCGGCCCTCGCGGCAGTGAACCCTTGCCGCCAAGCGCTTCCGGCGCAGTCGAAGCTTTGCCGGCTGCGGCGCCCGCACCAGCGGCAAGCGAAACGGAAATCAGCGAAGACCTCCGGGCCAAGGCCATCGCCCGCTACAAGTCGGGCCTGCGCTGAAACGTGGTGGCGGCTGCGCTGCCGCACGGACGTTTGTCTGATACGCTCAGTTGAATGGATGTTTCCGTTTCGAAGACCGTGGCGCCTGCCATGCCGGCCGGCCTGGTCGTATTGATCCTTTCAATGCTGCTGGGCATACAGCCCGTCACCACCGACCTCTACCTGCCGGCCCTGCCCGCGCTCACCGAAGGCTTCGGCGCGCCCATGTCGCAGGCCCAGCTCACGCTGAGCGCGCTGCTGCTGGCCTTCGGCTCCTCGCAACTGATCTGGGGGCCGCTGTCCGACCGCTTCGGCCGCAGGCCCATCCTGCTGTGGGGCCTGTCGGCCTATACCCTGGCTTCGATCGGCAGCACCTTCGCGCTTTCGATGCTGTTGCTGATCGTCTGGCGCGTCGTTCAGGGCGCGGCCATGGGCGCGGTGGTGATGTGCGCGCGCGCCATCGTGCGCGACCTGTACCAGCCGCTCGAAGGCGCGCGTGTCATGTCCAAGGGCCTGAGCGGCCTGGGCGTGCTGGCCTGCATCAGCGCGCCGCTGGGCGGCCTGCTGTCCGAGCTCTACGGCTGGCGCATCGCGCTCGCGGCACTGGCCGTGTTCGGCGCGGCCACACTGGCCCTGGTCGGCCTGCGCTTTGAGGAATCGCTGGCGCAAAAAAACCCGCAGGCGCTGCGTCCCGGCACGCTGCTGCGCACCTGGCTCAGCATCCTGCGCAATCCCACCTTCCTGGCCTTCTCGGCCCTCACGGCAGCTTCCTACGGCGGGCTCTTCACTTTCCTGGCCGCCTCCTCCTTCGTCTTCATCCGCGTGCTGGGCCTGAGCAAGACAGGCTACGGCCTGGTGATGTTTTCCATGTGCTTTTGCTATCTTGCCGGCACCTTCATCTGCCGGCGCCTGCTGCCGCGTTTCGGCGTGCGCCGCTCGGTCGCGATTGCCGCCTGCCTGAGCCTGACGGGCGGCACCACCATGGGCGTGCTGGCCTGGGCCGGCGTGCAAAACGTCTGGGCCATCATGCTGCCCTACTACCTCTTCATGCTGGGCCACGGCGTGCACCAGCCCTGCGGCCAGAGCGGCGCGGTCGGCCCCTTCCCGCAGGCGGCCGGCGCGGCTTCGGCGCTCAACGGCTTTTTGATGATGCTGGTGGCCTTCGGCATGGGCGGCTGGCTGGGCACCCACATGGACGGCACGGTGCGACCCTTGACGCACGGCGTCTGGTTCTGGAGCGTCTTGATCGCCACGACGGCCTGGACGGTGGTGCGCAAATACGGCGAGCCGGCGCATGAGGCCGCAGCGAGAAAGACGTGAGCCTTCCCTGCATCTGCATCGCCGGCCCCACAGCGTCGGGCAAGACGGCCGCCGCCATGGCGATCGCGCAGCGCCATGAGGCCGAGATCGTCAGCGTCGACTCGGCCCTGGTCTACCGTGGCATGGACATAGGCACGGCCAAGCCCACGCGTGATGAACTCGCGGCCGTGCCGCACCACCTGATCGACATCCGCGACCCGCTGCAGGCCTACAGCGCCGCCGAATTCGTGGCCGATGCCGGCCGCCTGATCACGGACATCCGGGCGCGCGGCAAGCTGCCGCTGCTGGTGGGCGGCACCATGCTTTACTTCAAGGCCTTGTTCGACGGCCTGGACGACATGCCCAAGGCCGAAGCGGCCGTGCGCGCCGCGCTGGCCGATGAAGCCGCCGCGCGCGGCTGGCCCGCGCTGCATGCCGAACTCGCGCGTGTGGACCCGGCCATGGCCGAACGGCTGGCGCCCAACGATTCGCAGCGCATCTCGCGCGCGCTGGAGGTGTTCCGCGTTTCGGGCCGGCCGCTGTCTTTTTTCCATGCGCAAGGCGCGGCCCGAAAATCCGCCGCCGGCGCCGGGGCCGCCGAAGCCTTCACATTGATCTCGCTGGAGCCGCAAGACCGCGCCTGGCTGCATGAGCGCATCGCACAGCGCTTTGACGCCATGCTGGCGGCCGGTTTCATCGAGGAAGTCAAAACCCTGCGCGCGCGCGGCGACCTGAACCGCGACCTTCCGTCCATGCGCTGTGTCGGCTACCGCCAGGCCTGGGAAGCGCTGGACGGCGACTACCCGATGGCGGAGCTGCGCGACAGGGGTGTTTTCGCCACACGCCAGCTGGCCAAGCGCCAGATCACCTGGCTGCGCTCCATGCCGCAGCGCCAGGTGGTGGCCTGCGATGGCGGGCAGCCGGTGGCGCAGGTGCTGCAAGCCATTGCGCAGAGCCTGGATACGGCCGCCACACGCCCGACACGCCCGGCTTGATCCCCGCATCCATAGCTGCAAGAATGGGGCGCGCCTGGCCCCCTGAGGTAACAAGCGCACCCGTCTCGCCTGCCTGAAGTGTCACAACAACAAGGAGAGCGCATCATGGAGCTGTCACCCTTTGCCAACGCCCTGCAAGCCAGCCTGGGCGCGCACATTCCCCAAATCCTGGGCGCTGTCGCCATCCTGGCGCTGGGCTGGCTGCTGGCCGTGGCCGCGCGCGCGGCCGTGCGGCGGCTGCTGAGGCTGCTCAAGGTCAATGTCCGCATCGAGGAAAGCTCGGGCGTGCAGATGGACGCCGAATCGCCGGTGGCGGCGGGCGTGTTCTGGCTGGTGCTGCTGGCCACCTTGATCGCGGTCCTCAATGTGCTGGACCTGTCGCTGCTGACCAACCCCTTCGCCAGCATGATGAGCGACATCATCGGCTACCTGCCCAAGCTGCTGGCCGGCGTGGTGCTATCGCTGCTGGCCTGGCTGCTGGCCACCGTGCTGCGCGCGCTGGCCACCCGTGCGCTGACGCTGACCACGCTGGACGAAAAGCTCTCCAGCGAGGCCGGCATGGCCCCCATGAGCCACAACGTCGGCAACGTGCTGTTCTGGCTGGTCATCCTGATGCTGCTGCCGGCCATCCTCAAGGCCTTTGAGCTCAACGCCCTGCTGGAGCCCGTGACGCTGATGCTCAATCAGGTGCTGGGCATGGTGCCCAGCGCCTTCGCGGCATTGCTGATCGCGGGGGTCGGCTATGTGGTGGGCCGGGTGCTGAGCGGCCTGGTCAGCAACCTGCTGGCCGCCGCCGGCGCCGACCGCATCAACCAGCGCATAGGCCTGGACAGCTCCATACGCCTGTCGGCGCTGGCCGGCACGCTGGTCTTCATCTTCGTCTTCGTGCCCTCGCTGATCGCAGCGCTGGACGCGCTCAGGATAGAAGCCATCTCGCGGCCGGCCTCGCAGATGCTCAGCTTGATGTTCGCGGCCGTGCCGCGCATCGTCGCCGCCTCGGTGATCCTGTTGCTGACCTGGTATGTGGCACGTTTTGCTTCGCGCCTGCTCGCCAGCCTGCTGGAAAGCGCCGGTGCCGACAACCTGCCGCAGAAAATGGGCATCCAGCACCTGCTGTCGGGTGCGGGCCGGCCCTCGCGCCTGGCCTCCACGTTGCTGATGTTTTTTGCCATGCTGTTTGCCGCCACCGAGGCGGCCGGCCAGCTTGGCTTTGAGCAGGTGGGCGTCATGGTGGCCTCCTTCATCCGCTTCGGCGCCGACATCCTGCTGGGTGGCGCCATTCTGGCCGTAGGCTTCTGGATTTCCAACCTCGCCTTCGACGCCATCCAGAAAGCCAGCGCCAAGCACACGGCCGGGCTGGCCGGCGTGGCGCGCGTGGCCATCCTGGGACTGGTGATCGCCATGGGCCTGCGCGCCATGGGCATCGCCAACGAGATCGTGCACCTGGCCTTCGGCCTGACACTGGGCTCCGTGGCCGTCGCGGTGGCGCTGTCCTTCGGGCTGGGCGGCCGCGAAGCCGCCGGCAAGCTGATGGACCGGTGGCTCGAACGCTGGAGGGAGTAGGGCCCCCACGCTCCCCCACTGCGTGTGGGTCGCTGCCCCCCCCCGAGGGGGCCGCTGCGCCTGCGGCCCGGCAAAGCCGGTTCCGCGGCCCCTGCTGGGTTGAAGAGTTCATTGGGTACCACCCAGATGGGGTATTTCACCAGCGGGGGCCGAGGGGGCGGGGTTTACGGCCCCCCCCGCCCCCCCCCCAGGGGGGGGCCGGGGGGACGAAGAGTGACCCCCACCGGGGGGGG
>NZ_JBKBEX010000026.1:0-75212 GCF_047303325.1 Polaromonas sp. CT11-55
CCGCCGCCCCCGGCCCGCTCGCCGGTCTCAAAGTATTGGAACTGGGCCAGCTGATCGCCGGGCCCTTCGCCGCCAAGACGCTGGCGGACTTCGGCGCAGACATCATCAAGATCGAAACCCCTGGCGCGGGCGACCCGCTGCGCAAATGGCGTTTGCTCAAGGACGGCACCTCGGTCTGGTGGCAGGTGCAGTCGCGCAACAAGCGCTCGGTGGCGCTGGACCTCAAAAGCCCCGAGGCGCAGGACATCGTGCACCGGCTGGCGCTTGACGCCGACGTGCTGATCGAAAACTTCCGCCCCGGCGCCATGGAGGGCTGGGGCCTGGGGCCTGACGCGCTGCTGGCACTGAACCCGCGCCTCATCATGCTGCGCATCAGCGGCTACGGCCAGACCGGCCCCTACCGCGACAAACCGGGCTTCGGCGTAGTGGCCGAGGCCATGAGCGGCCTGCGCCACCTAACGGCCGAGCCGGGCCGCGTGCCGGTGCGTGTAGGCGTGAGCATAGGCGACACGCTGGCCGCGCTGCACGGCGTGATCGGCATCCTGCTGGCCATGCAGGAACGCCAGCGCTCCGGCAAGGGCCAGGTGATCGACGTCGCACTGTATGAAGCGGTTTTCAATTGCATGGAAAGCCTGCTGCCCGAGTACAGCGCTTTCGGCGCGGTGCGCGGCGCGGCCGGCAGCGCCCTGCCCGGTATCGCGCCCAGCAATGCCTACCTGTGCAAGGATGGCGGCTACGCGCTGGTGGCGGGCAACGGCGACAGCATTTTCAAGCGCTTGATGGCCACCATAGGCCGGGGTGATCTGGGCAACGACCCGGCGCTGGCCGACAACGCCGGCCGCGTGGCCCGCGTGGAGGAAATCGACGCGGCCATAGGCCAATGGACCGCCGGCCTCACGGTGGACGAGGTGCTGGCGGCGCTCGACAAGGTCTCCGTGCCGGCGGGCCGCATCTACACCGTGGCCGACATCGCCGCCGACCCGCACTACCGGGCGCGCGGCATGCTCGACGAGGTGCGCATGGACGACGGCAGCCTGCTGGCCGTGCCCGGCATCGTGCCCAAGCTTTCGCGCACGCCGGGCGGCCACCGCCGCAATGCACCGCAGGTGGGGCAGGACACCGACTCGGTGCTGCGGGAGATGGGCCTTTCAGCCGCGCAGATCCAGGCGCTCAAGGACAAAGGCATCGTGGCCGGAAAGGACGCGGACGCATCATGAAAAAACGAATCCACTTTAACGAGGTCGCCACGCGTGACGGCTTCCAGATCGAGCCCGAATTTGTCCCGACCGACGCCAAAATCGCACTGGTCGATGCGCTCAGCGACTGCGGCTACGCCAAGATCGAGGTGACCTCCTTCACCTCGCCCAAGGCCATTCCCATGCTGCGCGACGCTGAGGAAGTGATGGGCCGCATACGCCGCGCACCCGGCGTGGAATACACGGTGCTGGTGCCCAACCTGCGCGGTGCCGAACGCGCGCTGGAGTCGCGCGCCGATGAGCTCAACCTCGTGATGTCGGTTTCAGAAACCCACAACCTGGCCAACCTGCGCATGCCGCGCGAGAAAAGTTTTGCCGCGCTGTCCGACGTGATTCGCCATGTGGACGGTCGCACGGCCATCAATGTGTCCCTGTCCTGCTGCTTCGGCTGCCCGATGGAGGGCGACGTGGCCGAGGAAGAAGTGCTGCGCTGGGCCGATCGCTTTGCGGCCTTTGGCGCAGACCGCATGCGCGGCCTCACGATTTGCGACACCACGGGCATGGCGCACCCGGCCCAGGTCGCTCGCATGGTGCAAGTGCTGCAGCAGCGCTTTCCCGGCCTGCAACTGACCCTGCACTTTCACAACACGCGCGGCATGGGCCTGGCCAATGTGCTGGCCGCGGTGCAGGGCGGCATCACGCGCTTTGACGGATCGCTGGGCGGCCTGGGCGGCTGCCCCTATGCGCCCGGCGCCAGCGGCAACCTCAGCAGCGAGGACGCCATCCACATGCTGGACGCCATGGGCTATGACACCGGCATCAACATCCCCAGGCTGCTGGAGGTGGCCAGGCAGATGCCGGCCATCGTCGGCCATGAGGTGCCCGGCCAGGTCGCCAAGGCCGGCCGCATTACCGACCTGCATGCGCCGCCGCCTTATGTGGCAGCACTGCGGGAGGCGTCCAGATGATCGGCCACCTTGACCACCTGGTACTGACCACGAATGACGAGAAAGCCTGCGTGGACTTTTACACCTGCGTGCTGGGCATGGCACTGGAAACCTTTACCGGTGGCACCCCGCCCGTGGAGCGCAAGGCTTTCAAATTCGGCCAGCAGAAGATCAACCTGCACGTCAAAGGACATGAGTTCGAGCCCAAGGCCCATTTACCGGTGCCGGGCGCGCTGGACCTGTGCTTTCTGGCCAGTGTTCCCCTTGCCGAGGTGATGGCCCGCCTTGAGCGCGAGCGCTGGCCCGTGATCGAAGGCCCCGTGCTGCGCACGGGTGCCACTCAAAAAATCCGTTCGGTCTATGTGCGCGACCCGGACCTGAACCTTATCGAAATTTCCGAACCCGCCTGACAAGGCCATCCTAAAACTACTACGACTGGAGACAAAACCATGGCTTTCATTTCCCGCAGAACACTGCTGACCGTTGCCGGGCTCAGCAGCGCCGCCTGGCTGAATCCGGTGCGCGCGCAGTTCGCCGGCAAGCCCATCACGCTGGTGGTGCCCACGGCGGCCGGCGGCACCACCGACATCGCGGCGCGCATGCTGGCCGAGCCGCTGGGCAAGATTTTGCAGACCTCGGTGGTCGTGGACAACCGGGGCGGCGGCAACGGCAACATCGCCGGCCAGCTGGTGGCGCGCGGCCCGGCCGACGGCAGCAACCTGCTGGTGCAGTACTCGGGCTACCAGTGCATTACGCCGCTGATCCAGCCGGTGCCGGGCTTTGACCCCGCGACCAACCTCAAGCCCCTGGGCCATTTGATCGATGCGCCGCAGCTGCTGGTGGTGCGCGGCAATTTCCCGGCCGACAACTTCGCGGACTTCCTCACGTACGTCAAAGCCAATCCGGGCAAGGTCAACTACGCCTCCAGCGGCAACGGCTCGCTGCAGCACGTGACCACCGAGCTGCTCAAGGACCTGACCAAAACCTTCATGGTGCACATCCCCTACCGCGGCACCGGTCCGGCGCTGACCGACCTGCTGGCCGGCACGGTGGACTTCACCATCACCACGCCGCCACCGCTGCTGCCGCACATACGCGCGGGCAAACTCAAGGCGCTGATGGTGACCGGCCGCAGCCGCCTGGCCGCCGTGCCCAATGTGCCGACCGCCACCGAGGCCGGCGTGCCGCTGGTGGCCTCGTCGTGGTTCGCGGTCTATGGGCCCACGGGCTTGCCTGCCGACCTGCAAAGCCGGCTCTCGCTGGCGATCAGGCAGGTGGTGGAGTCGGAGAACTTCAAAAAACGCGCCGAAGAGCAAGGGGCCAAGGCTGTGGTCATGAGTGGTGCCGAGCTGGGCGCGCTGGGCGACAGCGAACGGAAGATGTGGGGGCGGATTGTGAAGCTTGCCAACATCAAAGCGGATTGAGGTTGGCGGCCGGGTCTTGCTCCGGCGGGCGTGCCTCTCTGCTCTCTTATCTCCTCGGTTCTCTTGCTAAGTTCTGCTGGCCGGGGGTTGCCCGGCGGCAACTCACTTTTCTTTTGCTTCGCCAAAAGAAAAGTAAGCAAAAGAAAAGGCGACCCTGGTGTCTGCGTCCCCTTCGCTGCGCTACGGGGCAACCTGCGGTGCTCGGTTCAGGCGGGGTCTCGCTAAACTCGCTACGCTGCGCTTCGCTCAGACAACGCGATCCCTTATCCGCCTGAACCTCCGCTCCTCGGCGCATACACAAGGGGTGGGGGCCGGAATACCAAATACTTGAAGAAACAAGGACACGCCATGGCGTGTCCTTGTTTGTATTTGTCTTCTTGGTATTTCGGTATTTGGTTCCCGATTGCCCCGTCCTGGCTGGGCCGAGGAGCGCAGACGTAGGCGGATCAGGGATCGCGCTTGTCTGAGCCGAAGGCGAGTTTGCGCGAGACCCCGCCGTAGTCGAGCACCGCAGGTTGCCCGTAGCGAAGCGGAGGGACCCAGACTGCGGGTCGCCTTTCTTTTGGGTACTTTTCTTTGGCGAAGCAAAGAAAAGTGCCTCGCCCGCCGGGGCGAGACCCGGCCAGCTGAACCAAGAAGAGGAAGGAGGAGGAGATCAGCTCAAATCAGCAATCAGATCAATGTACTGCTGCATGGCATCTTCCTGCGAAGTGCCCTTGAGACTATTCCAGGCGTCCCACTTGGCGCGCGCGACCATGTCGCCGAAGCCGGGCTTCTTGTCGTTGTTGTCGCCGCTGCTGCCTTGCTTGTAGAGCGCGTAAATCTTCAACAGCGTGGCGTTGTCAGGACGCTCGCTGAGGTTTTTCGAATCGGCAATGGCTTTGTCGAAGGCGGCTTTCAGGTCTGACATGAGGGAATCTCCGTTTTTAGAAGTGGGTCACCAATGAGGTGCTTGGGGTAACTGCCCGGTATCTTAGCGAGGCCGTTCCTTGCAAAATAGGGAAGTTACCCCATCCGGGGTGGATTCGCAGCAGTTTTGCATCGGGAGTGCTCATGGTTACACGCGTTACCGCCCAGGCCGCCGGCCGGAAAGTGGCAAAAAACGTCCAGAAGAACGTCAAGCGGGCCGTCTCGGGAACCCTGGGCATTTCGGGGGAACGCATGAGCAAGGTCGACACGGCCTGGCTGCGCATGGACAACGATGCCAACCTCATGATGATCGTGGGCGTGTGGCAGCTGGCGCCCGGCGTCAAGCACGCGGCGGTCTGCGAACGCATTGAAAACAGCCTGCTCAAATACGACCGCTTCAAGCAGCGCGTGATGGAAGACGCGGCCGGCGCCACCTGGGTGATGGACCGCAATTTCGACCTGGCCAATCATGTGGTGGCGGAGAAGCTGCCGAAATCGGCCAACCAGGAGCAGGCCCTGCAGGACCGTGTGGCCGAGCTGGCCACCCAGCGCCTGGACCCGAAACGCCCGCTGTGGCAGATCCACCTGGTCGAGGACTACACCGGGCCCGACGGCGTCAAGGGCAGCGCCATGATCGTGCGCATCCACCACTGCATCGCCGACGGCATCGCGCTGATTTCGGTGACCATGTCGCTGGTCGACGGCGGCGCGCCGCCGCCCGAGCGGCGCAAGAAAGCCGCCGCCGCGGGCCCGGAAGACTGGATTACCGACACCCTGCTCAAGCCCTTTACCGACATCACGGTCAAGGCGTTGGGCGCCGTGGGCGAGGGCGCGGCGCGCTCGCTGGGCATGCTGGGCGATCCGAAAAAAGGCATGGAGCAGGGCGTGAGCGGCTCCTTCGACATGGCCAAGGTGCTGTTCCAGTTGCTGTCCGACTCGGCCGCGCTGGCCCTGATGCCCGACGACTCCAAGACCCGGCTCAAGGGCAAGCCCGGCGGCGCGAAAAAAGTGGCCTGGTGCCAGCCGATTCCGCTGGACGAGGTCAAGGCCGTGGGCAAGGCGCTCAACTGTTCGATCAACGACGTGCTGCTGAGCTGCGTGGCCGGCGCCCTGGGCGAGTACCTGAAAACCTTCGGCGACGACGTGGCGGGCCAGGAAATCCGCGCCATGGTGCCTGTAAATTTGCGGCCGCTGGACCAGGCGCACAAGCTGGGCAACCGCTTCGGCCTGGTGCCGCTGGTGCTGCCCATAGGCATAGACAACCCGATCGAGCGCGTCTACGAGGTGCGCCGCCGCATGGCCGCGCTCAAGGGCAGCTACCAGCCGCTGCTGGCCTTCAGCCTGCTGGCGGTGGCGGGCCTGCTCATCAAGCCGGCGCAGGACATGATGCTTAACCTGTTCGCCAAAAAGACCACGGCGGTCATGACCAATGTGCCGGGCCCGCGCGAAAAGCTCAAGTTCTGCGGCTCCACGCTGGAGCAAAGCATGTTCTGGGTGCCGCAGTCGGGCGACATGGGCCTGGGTGTGTCCATCCTGAGCTACGGCGGCGGCGTGCAGTTCGGCGTGATCACCGACAGCACGCTGTGCCCGGAGCCTCAGCGCATCATCGACGAGTTCGTGCCGGAGTTCGCCAAACTGTCGATAGTGACCTTGATGCTTCCCTGGGGAGAGTGAGCGCCCGGCTCATTCAAGCGGGGGCCGCGGTCCGGCTTCGCCGGCCGCAAGGCGCCTGTCCCCTGCAAGGGGAGAGGAGGCTACACGAAGTGAGCCTCAACAGGGGTGAGCCAGTCTAGGCGGCAAAGCGACGCGACGCTATTTCTAGAAGCCCGTCAAAAATCAGGCTGTCCACGAGCTCGAACTTCACCGACATGCTGGGCGCCATCTTCCAGCCCGCGCCGCCGGTCATGATGCATTCGGGCGTCTCGCCGCAGTGGCGCGTGATGTTTTCGACCATACGCTGCACGGCCCCGGCAATCGCGAAGGTGCCGCCGCTGGTCAGCGCGTCGCTGGTGTTGGTGGGGAAATCGCGCACCTCGCCGGTGGGCACATGCAGGCCGGCCGTGCCGGACTCGAGCGCGCGCAGCATGATGCCGTGGCCCGGCAGGATGATGCCGCCCAGGAATTTTCCGGAGGCGTCTATGGCCTCGACGGTGACCGCCGTGCCCACCATGACGACCACGCAGGGCTTGCGCACGCCGCGCGCCAGCAGGCGGTGGCGCGCCCCTATGATGGCGACCCAGCGGTCGGCGCCCAGGCGCGCCGGATGGTCGTAGCCGTTGCTCACACCCGCCTCCTGCGGGCTGGAGACCACCCAACGCGGCGCCACGTCCCAGAGCTCCATCTGCTCGGCCACGCGCCGCTTGATGGCGTCGCCGGCGACGATGCAGCCCAGGATACGCGAAGGGATGGGCAGGCCGTTCCACTCCTCTTCCGCGAGCCTGTCGATGTTCTCCAGGAACACCGCCCCCTGCGCCAGCAGCTTGGCGCCGGCCGCGGGCGCCTCATACTGGGCCCATTTCAGGCGGGTGTTACCCACGTCAAGCGCTAGGAAGGTCATTTGGCGGATTATGAACAGGTTTGGCGCCGCGCCCCGGCTACCCGCCTAGGGGTTTCCAGTAGGGTTTCTTTGGGAATGCAGGGTCAAATGAGGCCAAACCAACAGGCGCGCTGGATAGCGGCCAGCTTGTTGTCGACCCTGAGCTTGGTCATGGCATTGGAGAGGTGGAAGTTCACGGTGCGCTCGCTGCAGGCCAGCAGCTCGCCGCTTTCACGCGCCGTCATGCCCTGGAAAGCCAGGCTCAGGCATTCGAGTTCGCGCGGGCTCAGCGGGCTGCGCGCTTCGGCCAGCGCGCGCTTGAGCAGCGGCCAGATGTTGAGCGCCGACCAGGCCAGCAGGGCTGCCTCGCTGCGGTCGTGCCACTGGCGCGGGCTGAACAGGTAGCACTCGAAGGCGCGGCCCACGGTAAGCGGAAAGGCGATGCGCACCACGCTCTGGTAGCCGTGGGCCAGCCAGAGACGGCGCCAGCGGCCCAGGCTCTCGAAAGCCGATTTGGAGATATCCTGCCAGGCCACCAGGGGCGCGTCGGAGTCGCGCCAGGGAGCGCCGAAGTCGCGGCTTTCGGCCAGGGCCTCGGCCGCCTCGAGCAGGCGCGGCGGGTGGATGGCCAGCACCAGCCGGTCCTCCTGGCCCGCAAAAGGGTCGGGGCCCAGCACCATCAGGGCCTCGACCGAAAATTCGCGCAGGGCGCACAGCCAGTCGCTGATGACGCCATCGAGGCTCACGCTGTCAAAGTTGGCAGGTAATAGCATTAGCTTGACGGAAAAAGAACCAGGACAATACAGTCACATGTCAAATGCATCATCAGTCAGGTTCCCTGTTGTGCTGGAGAGATCTTTAAAGTGAGGAGCGCCCGCTTCCACGCGTGGCTGGCGCAGCGCCCATTGCTCCAGTGGCTGCGCGAGGAGCTGGTACTTGCCCCGCTGGAGCCCATTTTGCATCCATCGCCGCGGCGTCTGTGGTGGCTGGGGCTTTCTTTTTTTTCGGGCAATGCCCTGTTCGCCTGGATCTGGTCGGCCTGGCTGCCCCAGCCCTATGAAAACCTGCCCCTGCGCGTGATGGCCAGCCTGCTGGGCTACAGCCTGATGACGCGGCGCGTCAACCACGACCCGAGCAGCCGCCTGGCGCAAAGGGTGTTCGGCCTGGTGTTCTGGGTGGAACTGCCGGTGCTGTTCAGCTGGATGTACCTGTGCAACAGCGGCAGCACGGTGTGGCTGGCCACCATGGCGGCCATGGTGCTGATCTACTACCACGTGACCGACTGGCGCCTGGCCACGCTGGGCACCATCACGGGGGGCCTGCTGGCCTTCGGGGCCTTCATGGCCATCGGGCCCGCGGTTCCCTTGCTGCCGCCCGAGCAGCGCGCCGTCCATGCCGTGGTGTTCGCCTTTGCCTGGTCGATCGCGCTGGTGCTCAACCTGTCCTCGGCCAACCTGCGGCGGGAGCAACTCTCCAGCACGCTGACCACTATAGGCATCATGGCCCATGAACTTCGCACGCCGCTGTCGACGGCGGCGCTGCTGGGCGACGCGATCCAGCTGGAGGTGCAACGCCAGCCCGACAACCCGCGCGCGCAGCAGCTGGACAAACTGGCGCTGCGCCTGCACGCCCTGGTGCGCAACATGAACCACCAGATCGACACCCAGATCGCCAACGCCAAGCTGCTGCAGCTGCCGCGCTACACCGAGCGGGTCTGGGCCAGCAAGGTGGTGCAGGACGTTGTGGTGGCTTATCCTTACCAGTCGAGCCGCCAGCGCGACTGTGTCAAGGTCATCATTCATGACGATTTCAGTTTCCGTTCTTCCGCCACCCAGTTTTCCCAGGTGCTGGACAACCTGATCAAAAACGCCCTGCACTCCCTGATGGCGGCCGACTCGAAATACCCGGCCGGAGCGCTGCGCATCGAGGTGGGCCACTCGCAGCAGCGCGGCCGCATTATCGTGGCGGACGAAGGCATGGGCATAGACGCGGCCTTGCTGCCGCAGATTTTTAAACCTTTTTTCTCCAGCAACCGTGGCACAGGCCACGGTCTGGGTTTGGCGTTTTGCCAGCAAGTGGTACAAAGTGCAGGCGGCAACATTCATGTGAAATCCGAGTTTGCCGTGGGCGCCGTTTTTACCATTGAACTGCCCATGGCGTCCTGATGCCCCTGAAAGCCTGTTTGCGACTTTGTACGACTGCTTTTGACAACCCACCCTAAAACGACAAACATGTCCTTTGCACTCTACCGCCGACCGGGAGGCGTGGTCTTTCTGGACGACGACCCGGACTACCTCGAAATGCTGGCCGAGGTCATGCCGCTGGACTGGTATGTGCGCCTGTTCCTGCGGCCAGTGGCCTGCATAGACCTGCTGCTCAAGGAGCCGGCACGCTGGGAAGCGGACGCCTGGCGCCAGCAGGAGATCATCAACCGCTGGCGCGAAGGCGCGGCCCTGATCCCGCAGATCCTGCAATACTGGCGCGAAGACGGCTCGGCGCGCTTTGCGCTCACGCAGGTCTGCGTGGTCGATTACTCGATGCCGGCGATGAGCGGGCTGCGGGTGCTCAGCGAGCTGACGGGCTGGTCCGGCGCGCGCGTGCTGCTGACCGGGCGCGCCGACGAGCAACTCGCCGTCTCGGCCTTCAACCGCGGGCTGATCGAACAGTTCATTCCCAAACAGTCCCCCGAAATCCGGCTGCGCCTGACCGACGCCATCCAGGCGTTGCTGCGACAGCCCGACGGGAGGCACCAGCAGACCTGGCGCTCCACGCTGTCGCGCGAGCAGCACGCCCTGCTGTGCGAGCCCACGATCGCCCAGGAGCTGGAAAACCTGGCGCTGCGCCAGGGCTGGATAGAGCATGTGGTGATAGGCGCGCCTTTCGGCGTGCTGGCGCTGGACCGCAAGGGCAGCGCCAGCTGGCTGCAGCTGGAGCCGGCGGCCAACCTGCGCGAACTCGCGGAAATCGCCGAATCCCAGGGTTGGGACACGGCCACCGTGCAGGACGTAGCCGCGGGCAAAAAACTCATAGACCTCGAACTGCAGCTGGCGCTGGGCGCCGGCCAGAAGCCGCAGCCGCGCCAGGCCTTCACCATCGCCTCGGGCGCAACCGTGCTGCACGCCGCGCTGTTCAACGTGGGTGAGACCTTCAGCCCGGGCTTCATGACCAGCCACGAGCGTTTTATCGCCACCTCGGGCGAGCGCCAGCTGCAGGACTAGCCTGCGCGCCATCCGGCTGCGCACTCATGCCTCGGCCTGGCCGGCTCGGGCGCGCCGCGCGATCGGCCAGTCCCAGGGCTTGACGATGGGCGCGATCTCGCGGGCCACGGCTTCCACGTGGTCCAGTTCCGACTCCATCAGGCCGGCGTTCAGCGTCATGCGCATCATGGCGCGCTTGGCGCTGGTAGCCGGCGCGCAGAACATCGAGGAAAACACATTGCGCTCTTCCAGCCGGTCGCGCAGCACCATGGTGTCGCTTTCCGAGCCGACTTCCAGCGCGATGATCTGCTGGCTGCCCTGGTGGATCGGATAACCGAGCTCGCTCAGCGAGGCGCGTAGCCGGCGCGTGTTCGCGTGCAGGCGCTTGCGCGCGTCATCGCTGTCCCGAATCAGTTCCAGGGTGGCGGCCAGGCCGGCGATCTCATGCGGCAGCAGGCTGGAGCTGAAGATGTTGGGAAAACTCGAACACAGGATGTAGTAGCGCATGTGGGCCGGCGCGGTGAAAAAGCCCGCGCGGCCCGCGAAGGCCTTGGCCAGGCTGGCGGTGATGAAGTGCACCCGGTCGGTCAAGCCCAGTTCGGCGCACAGTCCCGCGCCCTGGGGGCCGTGCGTGCCCAGCGAATGCGACTCGTCGACCAGCATCATGCAACCGTGGGCCTCGGCCACGTCCACTATTTCCACCAGCGGGCTGACAGCGCCGGTGGTGCTGTAGACCGAATCCACCACCACAATGCCGGGACCGTTGCGGGCGATCATGCGCGCCAGGTGGGCCGGGTCGTTGTGGCGGAAGGCGAAGGCCGGCGCGCGTGCCGCATGGGCGCCCTCCCACAGCGAGGCATGGGCCAGGGTGTCCAGGTAGACCGGCGTCTGCGCGTCGGCAATCGCCTGCAGCAGGCCGACGTTGGCCGCGTAGCCCGACTGGCAAATGAAGCCGTCGTCCTTGCCGACCCAGGCGGCCAGGGCCGTCTCCAGGGCATGCGTGGGATGCTGGTTCAGGTGGAAGACGCCGGACTGCACCACGAACTCCTGCGCCTTGCGCAAGGACTCGACCTGGGCATGCACGATCTGCGGATGCCCCGTAATACTCAGGTAGTCGTTGCCGTCCAGGCGTATGGCATTGGAGTCGGGCGTGCGGCCATGGAGCATGAATTTCCCGCCCCATTGCTGGTCCCAGCGCGGCTTGAAGTCGCGCGCGATGCGCTGGCTCAGCTGGGCCCCCAGGGCGGGATTGATAGGCGCCTTGACGGCGGATGGAATTTCGCGTTCGAGTACTTGCATGGGGGAGCTCCGTTAGAAAGAGGAACCCCCATTGAAAGCGCTCAAACAAATTGATACGTGTTATCCCCTGTCAGAACTAACAGGGGTCACGCTAATACACCAAATTTCAGCAAAAGTAATGTGAACTATTCACTTCATTTTTTCCGGACTCTCACCTATTTCCTTACATGGCGAAGTTACGAAAGGTACGGATCCCCCATGGAGCCGGGATATTTCGGGTATTTAATTTTTTACCCCTGCTTCCACGGCAGGCCCTGCAGACGCCAGCCGCCCTTGTGGCCGCGCTGTCCCTTTTCGTCGGCGTCGCCCTCAAAGCCCTCCAGGATGTTGTAGGCCTCCAGGCCCAGCTCCGCCGCGCGTTTGGCGGCCGCCACTGAACGCACGCCGCTGCGGCATAGCAGCACGGCTTTCTTGCCGGTGGGCACGGCCGCTTTCAGCCCCTCATCAAAGCCCGCATTCATGGCCATGCCCGGCCATTGCTTCCAGGCCAGCGGCACGGCGCCGGGCACATAACCGACCCATTCGCGCTCGGCGTCGGTGCGCACGTCCACCAGCACAGCCTCGCCCGACTGCATCCATTCAAACGCCAGGCGCGCGGGGATGTCCCCGGCATAGCCGGCGGCCGGCCGGACCTGAAGCGGGGAGCAGGCGTTCGCTGCGGTAGAGCTTGTCATGTCATTGCCTGTCATATAAAGAAAAGGAAGGAGGAAGAAAAAAAGAAAAGAAAAGAAAAAGAAGAAGCAGAAAAGTGAAAGCGCCCAGGCAAGTTTATTCCCGGGCCGCGGCCCGCGGCAACAGCAGGGAGAAAGCGCGGCATGCACAATCACAGCGGCAAGCCCGCCCACCGCCTACCGGAGACATCGATGCCGACCACCCGCACAGACCCGCCTCTTTTTCCCGACACCGCGGCCGGTAAGGCGGACCTCAAGGCCTTGGCCAGGCTGCTGGCCCGATGGCAGCCACCGCCAACCGGCACGGACGGCCAGCCGCCGTCCGGCAAAGAAGCCGGCAAGCCCTGGGCGCTGGCCGACCTGGACCCCACGGCCAAGCCCTTTTCCAGCGGCGACAAGCAGCGCGACAAGGCCCTGGTCGAGACCCTGGCGGCGGAACTCGACGAGCTGCAGAACCTGTTCTACGCCGACAAGCGCTTCAAGCTGCTGGTCATCCTGCAGGGCACCGACACCGCCGGCAAGGACGGCACCCTGCGCGGTGTGTTCGGCCGCATCAGCCCGCTGGGCGTGCACACCGTGAGCTGGCGCGCGCCCAACGAGGCGGAGCGTGCCCACGATTACCTGTGGCGCATCCACCAGCAAGTGCCGGCCGCCGGCGAGATCACCCTTTTCAACCGCAGCCACTATGAGGACGTCCTGGTGCCGCCCGTCAAGGGCTGGATCACGCCGGCGCAGACCGCCCAGCGCTACCGCCACATCAACGACTTCGAGCGCCTGCTTGCGCAGACCGGCACCGTGGTCCTGAAGTTCATGCTGCATATCAGCCGCAACGAGCAGCGTGACCGCCTGCAGGCGCGGCTGGACGACCCGACCAAACAGTGGAAGTTCAACATCGACGATCTGGAGGCGCGCAAGCAGTGGAAGCAGTACCAGCAGGCTTACGAGGACCTGCTTCGCGCCACCAGCACGCCCTGGGCGCCGTGGACCGTGGTGCCCGCCGACTCCAAGACCCACCGCAACCTGATGATCGCCACCGTGGTCCGCGCCACGCTGGTGCAGCTGGGCCTGCGCTTTCCCCCCGGCGATCCCGCGCTCAAGAGCGTGAAAATCCGCTGAGGTTGAAAGCCGCCGCGCGATTCCCGCCCGGACTGCAAAAACAGTTTCACCCGTATCGGGGGTAATCAAAAGGCCGATCGCCGCCCCCGTTGGTGGAAACCCTCTTTGTAAGCTTTGGGCAAGGCGGAATGATGAGTGTTCTTAGTGTTCGTATGTTTTCCAACAACAGGAGACAGTCATGACCGAGAGCAAAAGCCCCCGCAGGCGCGGCCTGCTGAAAGGCGCCGCGATTGCCGCCGGCGCCCTGTCCGCCCCCATGGTCGCCATGGCGCAGACAACCTCCTTTCGCTTCCAGAGCACCTGGCCGGCCAAGGACATCTTCCACGAATTCGCCAACGACTTCGCGAAAAAAGTCAACGACATGGCCGGCGGCCGCCTCAAGATAGAGGTGCTGCCCTCCGGCGCTGTCGTGCCGGCCTTCCAGTTGCTCGAAGCCGTGAACAAGGGCACGCTGGACGGCGGCCACGGCGTGGTGGCCTACCACTACGGTAAAAATTCAGCACTGGCCCTGTGGGGCTCAGGCCCCGGCTTCGGCATGGATTCCAACATGGTGCTGGCCTGGCACAACTACGGCGGCGGCAAGGCCCTGCTCGAGGAAATCTACAAGGCCATCAACATGGACGTGGTGTCCTACCTCTATGGCCCCATGACCACCCAGCCGCTGGGCTGGTTCAAAAAACCCATCGCCAAGGCCGATGACCTCAAGGGCCTGAAGTACCGCACCGTAGGCCTGGCTGTGGACATGTTCACGCTGATGGGTGCTGCGGTCAACCCCCTGCCCGGCGGCGAAATCGTACCGGCGCTGGACCGCGGCCTGATCGACGCGGCCGAATTCAACAACGCCTCCTCCGACCGGGTCCTGGGTTTTCCGGACGTGGTGAAAAACTGCATGCTGCAGAGCTTTCACCAAAGCGGCGAGCAGTTCGAGATCCTGTTCAACAAAACCAAATACAACACCTTGCCGGCCGAACTCAAGGCCATCATCGACTATGCGGTGCAGGCGGCCAGCGCCGACATGAGCTGGAAGATGATAGACCGCAACTCCAGCGACTACATCGAGATGAAGAAGCAGGGGATCAAGTTCTACAAGACCTCGGACGCCGTGCTGCGCGCCCAGCTGGACGCCTGGGACAAGACCATTGCCAAAAAAGCCGGCGAGAACCCGCTGTTCCAGAAGGTGCTGGATTCGCAAAAGGCGTTCGCCCAGCGGGCCGTATCCTGGCACAACGACTACTCCGTCGACTTCAAGATGGCCTACAACCATTATTTCTCCGGCAAGAAAGCCTGACCGCCAGCGCTCGAGTCTGAGCCTGAAGCACAGCAGCCATCCGGTTCCACCTGGATGGCTGCTTTTCTTTGTCACCGCACGCCACCGGAACCGCCATGAACGTTCAACGTCTCCTGCACACTGCCGACGCCATCAGCACCTGGGTGGGCAAGGCCTTTGCCTGGCTCATCGTGGTGCTGATGCTGCTGGTCTGCGCCGAGGTCTTCAAGCGCTACGCGCTCAACGCCCCGACAGCCTGGATCTTCGATGCCAACAACATGCTCTACGGCACGCTGTTCATGATGGGCGGGGCCTACACCCTGGCCCATGACGGCCATGTGCGCGGAGACTTCCTGTACGGCAACATGAAGCCGCGCACCCAGGCCCTGCTGGACCTGGTGCTCTACGTCCTGTTCTTCCTGCCCGGCATCGCCGCGCTGACCTGGGCCGGCTGGACCTATTTCAACGACTCGTGGTCCATCCATGAGCAGACCTTCAACGCCGACCCGATCCCGCTGTATCCCTTCAAGTTCGTGATCCCGCTGGCCGGCGCCATCGTGCTGATGCAGGGAATCGCCGAGATGATCCGCTGCGTGGTCTGCCTCAGGACCGGCGCATGGACGCCCCGGCTCAGGGACGCCGAGGAGGCCGACGTGGTGGCCCAGCAGCTGGCCGGCAGCGAATTCGTCGACGAGGACGCCAAGCAGCTTGCCATCGAAAAATCCAAAGGAATGAAGGGATAAATGATGAGCAACGCAGCACTCGGCATGACCATGCTCTGCCTGATCGTGGTCGTGATCATGCTGGGCTTTCCCACTGCCTTCACCCTGATGGGCCTGGGCATCATGTTCGGCTTCGTCGCTTTCTACGACCCGTCGGCGCACTGGCTGGACAACAAGATCTTCGACCTCATGGTGCAGCGCGCCTTCGGGGCCATGACCAATGAAACCCTGTTATCCATCCCGCTGTTCGTGCTGATGGGGTATGTGATGGAGCGCGGCGCGCTGGTGGACAAGATGTTCCACAGCGTGCAGCTGGCCTTTCGCAGCGTGCCGGGCTCGCTGGCCGTCACCACGCTGATCATCTGCACTTTCTGGGGCATCGCCAGCGGCCTGGTGGGCGCGGTCGTGGTGCTGATGGGCGTGATCGCCATGCGGCCCATGCTCAACGCCGGCTACGACACCCGGCTGGCCGCCGGCGTGATCACCGCCGGCGGCACGCTGGGCATCCTGATCCCGCCCTCGGTGATGATCATCGTCTACGCCGCCGTCGCGGGCCAGTCGGTGGTCAAGCTGTACGCCGCCGCCATGTTCCCCGGCTTCTTCCTGGCCCTGCTGTACCTCGTCTACATCATTGGCTGGGTGCTGATCAATCCCAAGATCGCGCCCAAGCTGCCGCCCGAGCAGCAGCAGGTGCAAGTGCCTGCCTGGCTGCACGCCGTCGCCGGCGCCTACTCGCGCCGCATGCTGCCCGCATTGCTGGCCGCCACCGCCTCACCCGGCCGCGCCCTCAAAGCCGGCGTGGACGGCGTGAAGATCACCCGCGGCCTGCTGGCACGCAGCCTGGGTCTGGCGCTGGTGCCGCTGGCGCTGGCCGCCGTCACCCTGGGCGCCGTCTGGTGGTATGTGGTGATCCATTCCCAGGAGGACAACGTCGCCAGCGCCGCGGCGCAGGTCACCCAGCGGGCCCAGGCGCCTGCGGCGGCAGGCACCGGTACCGGCCTGCAGGAAGCCCCCGGCGCCGAGGCGGCCCAGGCGCCGCCGCCCGCCGGCGGCGTGCAGGAACCGCCGACCGAAACCAGCGGCCTGCAGGAGCTGTCGGCCCCGCCCGGCGCCGTCGGCGAGCCGGCCGCCGGCCCGGCCAAGGACGAGCCCATGCAGCAGTTCGGCGACCCGGCGGCCGAGGGGCCGCACACCGCCGCCGTTCCCGAGGTCTTCTTCACCGGCTTCTGGATCGCCTGCGCCGTCACCTTGCTGCTGCTGGCCTGGTATTACTGGAAGTTCGACGCGGAGCAGTTCGAGATCCTGCGCCTGCTGGTGTCTTCCGTCATGCCGCTGGCCATACTCACCTTCGTCGTGCTGGCGGTGATCCTGTTCGGCATCACGACGGCCACCGAATCCGCGGCGGTCGGCGCGGCGGGCGCCTTCCTGATGGCCTGGCACGCCAAGACCCTGAATTTCCAGCGCATCAAGGAGGCGGTTTTCCTGACCGCCAAGACCACCTCCATGGTGTGCTGGCTGTTTGTCGGCTCGGCGCTGTTTTCGGCCGTATTCGCCCTGCTGGGCGGGCAGGCCGTGATCGAAAGATGGGTGCTGTCGATGGAACTCACGCCGCTGCAGTTCCTGCTGGTGTCGCAGGCCATCATCTTCGTCCTGGGCTGGCCGCTCGAATGGACCGAAATCATCGTGATCTTCGTGCCCATCTTCCTGCCGCTGCTGCAGCATTTCCAGATCGATCCCATCCTGTGGGGCGTGCTGGTTTTTGTGAACCTGCAGGCGGCCTTCCTGTCGCCGCCGGTCGCGATGAGCGCCTTCTACCTCAAAGGCGTTTCGCCTTCCCATGTGACCCTGAACCAGATCTTCGCCGGCATGATGCCCTACATGCTGATCGTGATCCTGTGCATGGTCTTCATGTACATCTGGCCGGGCATGACGCTCTGGCTGCCCAAGTTCCTGTACGGCGGCGGCTGACCGCCTGGCCTCGGCCCCCGGGGCGCTCAATCCCTGCCCGGGGGTGAGCGCTTGAACAGCCCCCGCTTACGGAGTAAGATTGACGTTTACGTAAACGTCAACTACAGTGAGTGGGGCGCCGACCCGCCACCGCCCGGAGACAACCATGACCGACATGTCCGCTGAATACAAAGCGCTCGCCAGCTACCGCCCCACGCACAAGGTGCGCTTCATCACGGCGGCCAGCCTGTTTGACGGCCATGACGCGGCCATTAACATCATGCGGCGCATCCTGCAAAGCATGGGCGCCGAGGTCATCCACCTGGGCCACAACCGCAGCGTCGACGAGGTCGTGACCGCCGCCCTGCAGGAAGACGCCCAGGGCATCGCCATCAGCTCCTACCAGGGCGGGCATGTCGAGTACTTCAAGTACATGGTCGACCTGCTCAAAAGCCGCGGCGGCGAGCACATCCAGGTTTTCGGCGGCGGCGGCGGCGTCATCGTGCCGCCCGAGATTCGCGAGCTGCATGCCTACGGCGTCACCCGCATCTACAGCCCCGAAGACGGCCAGAAAATGGGCCTGGCCGGCATGATCGGCGAGATGGTCATGCGCTGCGACAAGGACCTGACCGGCTTCGCACCCAAAACCGTCAAGGCCATTGAAGGCCATGGCGAGATGAACTGGCGGGCGCTGGCCCAGCTGATCACTGCGCTTGAGAATGGCAAGGCCGATGCCGCCTTGGTTGACAAGGTACGTACGCAAGCCGCCACCCGCAAGATTCCCGTGTTGGGCATCACCGGCACCGGCGGCGCCGGCAAGTCCTCTCTGACCGATGAGCTGATACGCCGCCTGCGCCTGGACCAGAACGACAAGCTGCGCGTGGCCGTCATCAGCATCGACCCCTCGCGCCGCAAAAGCGGCGGCGCCCTGCTCGGCGACCGCATCCGCATGAACGCCATCAACCCGTGGACCGTGCCCGCAGCCGGGCAAAAGAACGCCGACAGCGGCCAGCGCGTGTTCATGCGCTCCCTGGCCACGCGCGACTTCGGCTCCGAAATCAGCCAGGCCTTGCCCGACGTGATCGCCGCCTGCAAATGTGCAGGCTTTGATTTGATCGTGGTCGAGACCTCGGGCATCGGCCAGGGCGACGCAGCCATCGTGCCGCATGTGGATGTGCCCATGTATGTGATGACGCCCGAGTTCGGCGCAGCCAGCCAGCTCGAAAAAATCGACATGCTGGACTTCGCCGAGTTCATCGCCATCAACAAGTTCGACCGCAAAGGTTCGCTCGACGCCTTGCGCGATGTTTCCAAACAGGTGCAGCGCAACAAGGAAGCCTGGAGCACGCCGGCCGACAAAATGCCGGTCTTCGGCACCATGGCCGCGCGCTTTAATGACGACGGCGTGACCGCGCTCTACCAGGCCCTCAAGCCGCGCCTGGCCGCGCTGGGCCTGGCGCTTGAGAGCGGCGTACTGCCCGCGGCCGGCGTGCGCCACAGCACCAACCAGACACCCGTGGTGCCGGCCGCGCGCACGCGCTACCTGGCCGAGATCAGCGACACCGTGCGCGGCTACAAAAAGCGTGCCCGCGCCCAGGCCCAGCTCGCGCGCGAGGTGCAGCAGCTCAAGGCCGCTGCCGCCATGCTGAAAATCGACAAGCCTGACCGCGCACCGGCCGCCGAAGCCGCGCTGGACCTGGCCGGCCACCGCAAGGCGCGCATGGATGCCGACGCCCGCGCCCTGCTGGCCCAGTGGCCCGACATGCAGGCCGCTTATGCCGGCGACGAATACGTCGTGAAAATCCGCGACAAGGAAATCCGCACCGCGCTGACCACCAAGTCGCTCTCGGGCACCACCATACGCAAGGTGGCGCTGCCGCAGTACGAAGACCACGGCGAAATCCTCAAGTGGCTGATGCTGGACAACGTGCCCGGCAGCTACCCTTACACCGCCGGCACCTTCGCCTTCAAGCGCGAGGGCGAGGACCCGACCCGCATGTTCGCCGGCGAGGGCGACCCCTTCCGCACCAACACCCGCTTCAAACTGCTCAGCGAAGGCATGGCCGCCAAACGCCTGTCCACCGCCTTCGACTCGGTCACGCTCTACGGCAACGACCCGGCGCTGCGCCCCGACATCTACGGCAAGGTCGGCAACTCGGGCGTGTCCATCGCCACGCTCGACGACATGAAGGTGCTGTACGACGGCTTTGACCTCTGCAACCCGTCGACCTCGGTCTCCATGACCATCAATGGCCCGGCCCCGACCATCCTCGCGATGTTCATGAACACGGCCATCGACCAGAACCTCGACAAGTTCAAAAAAGACAACGGCCGCGACCCGACCGCCACCGAAGCCGCCAAGATTCGCGAATGGGTGCAGGAAAACGTGCGCGGCACGGTGCAGGCCGATATCCTGAAAGAAGACCAGGGCCAGAACACCTGCATCTTCTCGACCGAGTTCAGCCTAAAAGTCATGGGCGACATCGCCCAGTACTTTGTGCACAACCGGGTGCGCAACTTCTACAGTGTCTCCATCAGCGGTTACCACATCGCCGAAGCCGGCGCCAACCCCATCAGCCAGCTGGCCTTCACGCTGTCCAACGGTTTCACCTTTGTCGAAGCGTATCTGGCGCGCGGCATGCACATCGACGACTTCGCGCCCAACCTGAGCTTCTTCTTCAGCAACGGCATGGACCCGGAGTACACCGTGATGGGGCGCGTCGCGCGCCGCATTTGGGCCGTGGCCATGAAAGAAAAATACGGCGCCAACGAACGCAGCCAGAAGCTCAAGTACCACATCCAGACCTCGGGCCGCAGCCTGCACGCGCAGGAAATCCAGTTCAACGACATACGCACCACGCTGCAGGCGCTGATCGCGATTTACGACAACTGCAACTCGCTGCACACCAACGCGTTTGATGAAGCCATCACCACACCGACCGAGGAATCGGTGCGCCGCGCCATGGCGATCCAGCTCATCATCAACCGCGAATGGGGCCTGGCCAAGAACGAGAACCCCTCGCAGGGCGCTTTCATCATCGAAGAACTTACCGAACTGCTCGAGGAAGCGGTACTCAGCGAGTTCGAACGCATCGCCGAGCGCGGCGGTGTGCTGGGTGCCATGGAAACCGGCTACCAGCGCGGCCGCATCCAGGACGAGTCCATGCACTACGAGATGCTCAAGCACACCGGCGAGCTGCCCATCATCGGCGTCAACACCTTCCGCAACCCGCACGGCGACGCGGTGCAGGACAAGCTCGAGCTGGCCCGCTCCACCGAGGAAGAAAAACAAAACCAGCTCAAGCGCCTGGACGACTTCCACCGCCGCCACGCCGCCGAATCACCGGCCATGCTCAAGCGCCTGCAACAGGCCGTGATCGAAAACCTCAATGTCTTCGAAGTACTGATGGACGCGGTGCGCGTCTGCTCGCTGGGGCAGATCACCAATGCGCTGTTTGAGGTGGGTGGGCAGTACCGGCGGAATATGTAAATCGCCGGGGGCTGCTATGACCCAACTGACCAATGGCAAATGATTTGAGCTATTGACGAATCCTTCCAGCACTGGTGACGATGGATAACTCGACGAAGCTGGAGCCGGAGTGCTGTCCAGGTTTAAAGCTGATCACATAACCACCAAGGTCAAAATTGCTCATGCCGTCCAAGGCTAGAACGGTCCCTTCGCGGCTGGGCCTGCTGCCTTGGCGGCGTATCACCTCGGAAATGACGCGAGCGGCGATGTAGCCCTCCATCATGGCGTAGCTCACAGGCACTTCCAGGTTACGCGCCTTGACTGCAATGTCGGTAAATTCCTTGACAAGCGGGTTGGAGACCCTGTACGGACTCGGCGTCACCTGGGCGATAGCCACACCTTGCATCTGCTCCGGAGACAGCCGTTTGGAGAGTTGCTCGATGTCGGCGCCCGAATGCGCAAGCAGTTGGGCCGCGCCGCCAGCGATACGGTACTTCTCAATAAAGCCGGCCGCGGCAGCCCCGCTGGAAACCATGATGATCGCTTGCGGCTGCATGTTCATGAAAGTGTCCACGGCGTCAGTGACGTTGACCGTGTTTGCGACGTAAGAGCCGCGTCCCTCAATAGTCGCCCCGGCTTTCCTGGCCGCATCCTCGGCCGCGGCGATGACCGAAGTCGAGCCCGGCCCAGCCTCATGGAAAAACCCCAGGCGCTTGATCCCGATGGTGGCCAAATGCTCAATGAGTTTGGAAATCTCGTCGCGCAGGCCTGCCCGCACGCTATACAGGTAGGGAACGTCCGGCTGAATCTCCGAAGTGCGGTAGCCCACCAGGGCAATCTTCTCTTTTGCCAAGATGCCCGCAGACACCAGGCCGGCCACATTCCTGCCGCCAAAGTAACCGGCCAGGACCATCGGGCTATCTTCGGCAATCATCTGCTTTGTCAAGGTGACTGTGTCGTCGGGTGCTCCCCCGTCGTCCTTGCGCAGGAGTGTGAACTTATGGCCGTTGATGCCGCCGGCCTTGTTCAGGGCGGTGAAATGCAATTGCATGCCGGCGGCGTAAGCGCGGCCCTGACCGGCCTCCGGCCCTGACATGGGGCCGACCTGGCCCACCAGGATCTCGGCGGCGAGTATCGGACCCGTTCCCATCACAAGGGCAGCCACGGCCAGTGCCTTCAGGGTCTTGGCGAAAGCCGACGATAAACAACGGTTGCGCATGATGAGAGTTTCCTTTTGTGCTGCGAAACTGACGGACCTGGGTATCGATCAGTGGTCAGCAAGGCTGTATTCCATGGATCAAGGAAGGGGCCCCGCCCCCCCTCTTCGTGGGCGGCCGAAACGTGTACCGTCATCGACCTCGGCCTCGAACTGAAGCTGCGCCAACAGTTGGCGAACCTTGACGCCTTGCGGCCTGGCAAGGCTGTCGCGAAGCGGTGCCAGGCGCTCTTGCGCAAGGATGCCCGTCGTGCATTGTTCGAATTTGATTTGCCGCTCCAAGGCCGAAAACGGATTCAGGAACGACCCTTTGGCGTGTTGAACGACGCGCTCCAGGCGTCGTCCGTCCTTCAAGGTCACGGCTGTGGTGTGGGGAAGCAGCTGCGTCGCGGTTTCTGTACGTGTCGGGTTCAAGCGCAATTCGACGCGTGGCATGAGCCGTCGGGTCATATCGTCATGCACCGCTTGCGGCGTGAAGTCGGCCAACGTGACCGTGCCGTAACGGAGCATCGTGGCCACCGCGTAAGGCATGGAGAACATGGCTTCGCGGGGATTCCTGGGCTCCGGGTATTTGAGGTTCACCAGGTTGACGCGCCCTACCCATGTTTCGACACGCTCAACGTCCTCCATGCCGAATCGGTTTTCGGTGGCGAGGGCTTGTAACGCGTCCAGGCAGCGGTGTGTGGACGCACAGTTGGGATACAGCTTGAACGCCAGGCCGTGGCTGTCGATCGCCAGCGGGCCGTCACCGACCGCAGCCACGGACTGCCAGTCGGCCGCAGAGCCGCCGGCGTAGAGCGCGCCAAACCCGTGCGGACCTTCCAGGGCTTTCTCGCTGCCCGTGACGCCCGATGCTGCAAGCGATGCGGCCAGGACACCGCCTTGAGCCGCCAGTCCGGCATGCACGGGTTTCGTGTCGGTGCCGAACTGGACCTTGGGTCCAGCTGCCATGGAAACGGCCAGGCTCAGGGCATGCGTCATCCTGGCCGCGTCCATCCCAAGCAGTCTGCCGCAAGCTACTGCGGCAGCGATCACGCCAATGGTTTGAGTGCCGTGCCAGCCTTTTTCGGCATGGGACCGGTCCATCGCCATCCCGACGCGGGCCATCACCTCGCTCCCGATGATCAGCGCGTCCAGCACGGCGTCCAGCGTGGCATCCATCTCGTGGGCTTGCGCCAGGATGGCTGGGATCACCGCGCAGCCAAAATGACCACCAGCGACGAAAAACATCTCATCGAGCTCCCGCGCATGGGCGGCCGTGCCGTTGGCCAGTGCACTGAAGGCGGCACAAGTCCCGGTGTTGCTGCCCACCACCGGGACCGATCCCGCGACACGCAAGCCCGCCCGTACCGATGCGCAAACCGGGTCCCCCGCACCTGCCACCATGGCGGCGATGGTGTCCTCCAGGGAGTGCTCTGCCGTGCGCAGGGTGGATTCGCCCCAATGATTGGGGACCGTGGCGGCCCAGTGCGCGAGAACATGGGTAGCGGGAACGGAGGAACTGGGCATGCTTGTCTTTGAGGTGTGTTTGGTATGGGGTGCGCCTGTCAGCGCATCCTTGTGTGAAGCGAATGGCCGAAACGCAACTGCAGGCCTACGCGAAAGGCCAGGCAACATCAGTCAAGCTTGACTCCGGCGGTACGGATCACGTCACCCCATTTTTTCGCCTCGCTGTCGATGTGCGTCTTGAAAAACTCGGGGCTTCCCCCGAGTGCGACCTGCCCTGTTTGCGCGAATTCAGCCTTTGTCGCAGGTGCCTGCAACCAGTTGTTGATTTCACGGTTCAGGCGCAGGATCACCGGCCGGGGCGTGCCCGCCGGGGCCACAATGCCGCCCCAGGCTACTACCTCGAAGCCTGCAATACCGGCCTCCTCCATGGTCGGAACATCCGGCAATAGCGCCGAGCGACGTTTGCTGGTAACCGCGAGCGGACGCACCTTGCCCGACTGGACGGCGCCCACCATGGACGGCAGGTTGTCGAACATGAAATCGATTTGCCCGCCGATCAGGTCGCTCTGCGCCTGCGGGGCGCCGCGGTAGGGAATGTGGCTAAAGCTGATGCCGGCTTTTTCCTTGAGGATTTCGCCGCTGAGGTGGCTGGTGGTGCCGTTGCCGCCGGAGCCCATGGCCAGGCGGCCCGGGTGGCTCTTGGCATAGATGACCAGTTCGCGCACCGAGGTGATGGGCAAACCCTGGCGGACCACCAGGACGTTGGGGACCTGCGAGAGCACGGCCACCGGTGCCAGGTCCTTGTCGGGGTTGTAGGGCATCTTGGCGATCAGGCCGCGGTTGATGGCCATGGTCACGATATTGCCGAAGCCCAGCGTGTAACCGTCGGGCTTGGCGGTAGCCACCGCCTGCATGGCGATGGTGCCTGCCGCGCCCGGGCGATTCTCGACGATCACCGATTGCTTGAGCTTGTCCTGCAGGTAGTAGGCCAGCTTGCGGCTGGTCAGGTCTGGCGTACCGCCGGCGGACGAGGGCACGATCAGTTTGATAGGCTGGGTGGCGGGCCAATCCGCCGCCAGGACGGTGCCAGCCAGCGTGGCCGCCGCCAGCAGCAGTACGAGGCGTGCTTGAAATTTCGACATCGATGACTCCAACTTCTGTTCTTGAGGCCCCTTACCGGGCGCCCTGAATATCTGACATGCGCGATGGCCTGTCCAACGGAATAAACGCATGCCCCCCTGCATTTATTTCATGACCACGCAGCCTTTTTCATTGCGGACGAATCGATGCCATGCCAATAATGGCCGTAACCGCCATGAAATATCCGACGCAACGCCACTTGCCGTCCATCGTCAACCTCAACACTTTCGAGGTGATTGCCCGGCGCCTGAGCATCACTGCCGCAGCCGATGAACTGGGCTTGACGCAAAGCGCGGTGAGCCGCCAGCTGTCGGACTTGGAGGGCTTTGTCGGCGTTGCGCTGTGCCGGCGCACAACCAGCGGGATGGAGCTGACGGTTGACGGTGCCAGCTACCTTCGGCGGGTGCGAACTCTGCTGGACGAGCTGGAGTCAGCGACCATCGCCGCGTCCATGGGCTCCATGCCAGGCAAGATACTGCGGCTGTCTGTGCCCACTACCTTCGGCACGCTGTGGGCCATGCCACGGCTGTGCGCCTTCG
Organism: Polaromonas sp. CT11-55; assembly: GCF_047303325.1. Classification (NCBI taxonomy): domain Bacteria; kingdom Pseudomonadati; phylum Pseudomonadota; class Betaproteobacteria; order Burkholderiales; family Comamonadaceae; genus Polaromonas; species Polaromonas sp. CT11-55. The sequence continues at coordinate 25,045 of NZ_JBKBEX010000026.1, forward strand.
CCACCGCGCACCGGCAGATCCAGCTGGACGTGGCCACGCATACCGGACCCATCAGCATGCGCGACTCGGGGCTGGACGCGGCCATCGTGCACTGCGAAGGGCCGGAGCCTGGCTGCGTGGCCGACCTGCTGCATCCCCTGCACTCCTTTCCTCTTGCGGCGCCCACGCTGAGCCGGCTGGTGGCGCCGCTGACGGGTGCGCAAATGGCCGCGCTGCCCTTGCTGCACCAGAGCATGGCGCCCAACTCCTGGGCAGCCTACCTGCGGCAGCTGGGCGCGTCGGTAGAAGTCCCGATGCCGGGCGCCCACTACGGCCTGCTGTCGCTTGGGTTGATGGCAGCAGAGGCCGGCCTGGGCGTCGCATTGGCGCCGGACTATGCGAGCGCCTCGGCGCTGCAGGCCGGGCGCTTGGTCAAGCTGAATGACAAGCCCTTCATTTCGCCGCGCAGTTACTTTCTGGTGACGACGAACGAGCGCGCCAAGGCGCCCGTCATCCAATCGCTGCGCCAGTGGTTGACGGGCCAGTCGCCGCCTGGCTCCTGACGCTGCGGCGGCGGCCTGCTGAACGAGGCAGAGGCGGCGTGATCCAACACACGTGGGTGGGCAGTACCGGCGCAGTATGTAGGCCACCCCCTATGAACAGGACTGCCTGTTAATAACCCACGCTGCGGTCCACGGCATTGAGCACCGGCCGGCCGCTGCGCACGCGCTGCAGGTTGTCCAGGATCTGGCCAACGATGGCCGCCGGCTGCGCGGCCGAAGCCATGTGCGGCGTGACCACCACCCGTGGGTGCGTCCATAGCGGGTTCGATGCCGGCAACGGTTCCTGGGCAAACACATCGAGCACCGCACCGCGCAGATGGCCTTGGTCCAGCGCCTGCAGCAGGTCCTCGACCACCAAATGCTCGCCCCGGCCGCAATGCACCAGCGCCGCACCGGGTTTCATGGCCTGCAAGAACTCGCGGTTCAACAGCCCGCGGGTGGCGTCGGTCAGCGGCAGCAGGCAGACCAGCACATCGGGCTCGCGCAGGAAAGCCTTCAGCGTCTGCGGTCCCGCATAAGCAGTGACACCGTCGATGGCGTGCGCCGAGCGGGACCAGCCGCTGACGGCAAAACCCTGGGCCCGCAGCACCCGGGCCACGTGGCTGCCCAGTACACCCAGGCCCAGCAGGCCTACATGGGTTTGGCGGGCGGCTTTTTGTGCCGGCATCTTCCACAGGCGCTGCGCCTGCTGCTGCTGCGCCTGGTCCAGCGCCCGGTGGTAGTACAGCACGGCCCACAGCACGTACTCGGCCATGCCGGCGGCCAGGCCAGGGTCCACGATGCGGCAGACCGGCACCTCGGGACGCGGCTGGGCCGGGCCTAGAACATGGTCAACCCCGGCGGCAATCGACGAGGCCAGGCGCAGATTCGGCAGGCTGCGCATCAAACCGGCGGGCGGATACCAGCCGGCCACAGCCTCGACATCGGCGGGATCGGGCATGTCGGGCCACAGGCGTACCTGCAGGCCGGGCACGCAGCGCGCGGCCTCGTGCTGGAAGAGCGTGTGCAGGTCGCTCAGGTCATCGGTGGCACTACAGAGCAGCAGAGTCGGCATGCAAGTACAGGGTCAATCGCGGTAAGAGGGATCGATGCGGTCCAGCCGGCGCAGCCAGGCCTGCCAGAGGACCTGGCGCTCGTGCTCCACGCTCTGCAGCTGCTCGCAGGCGTGCTGGCTCAGGTGCGCGGGGATTTCGGTGACCGGGCCGGCGGTGGCGGCCATCTGGCTGGCCGCCATCTGGATCTCGCAAGCGCGGTTCAGGTAGAACATGATGCAGAACGCGTCGGCCACGGTGCTACCCACCGACAACAGGCCATGATGCCGCAGCAGCAAGGCGATGTTCGCACCCAGCGACTGCTGGATGCGCTCGCGCTCGCCCAGGTCAAACGCCACGCCCTCGTAGGCATGCACGCCCACACGCTGGTAGAACTCGGCGCTGATCTGGTTCAACTGCAGCAACCCGCCCTCGCAGGCCGCCACCGCCATGCCGGCCAAGGTGTGGGTATGCAGCACGCAGTGCGCATCGTCGCGCGCCATGTGCACGGCGCTGTGGATGGTGAAGCCGGCCACGTTGTAATCGGAGCCACCCGACACCACGCGGCCGCGCATGTCCACCACCAGCAGGTCGCTGGCGCGCACTTCCTCAAACAGCAGGCCGAAGGGGTTGATCAGGAAGCGGTCGTCTTGCGGCGCCGCACCGTCCGCGCGCGGCAGCCGCACCGAGAAGTGGGTGTACAGCGTGTCGTCCCAGCCGAACAGCGCGGCCAGGCGATAGGCGGCCGCCAGGTCGCGGCGCAGGGTGGCTTCGTCGGAGGTAGTGCTCATGTCAGGACTCCAATCCCATGAATCGACGCACGCGCTGGACGGTGGCATCGGTCGCGCCGGGTTGCTGTATCCGCGGCGGCGCGGCATCGAGCTGGATCAGGCCGTTTTCCATGAACAACACACGGTCGGAGATGGCCAGCGCGAAGTCCATTTCGTGGGTCACGATGACCATGGTCATGCCCTCTTGCGCCAGGTCCTGGATCACCTTCAGCACCTCCCCGACCAGCTCGGGATCCAGCGCCGAGGTCGGCTCGTCGAACAGCATCACGTCGGGCGACATGGCCAGCGCACGGGCAATCGCCACGCGCTGCTGCTGGCCGCCCGACAGCTGGTGCGGGTACTTGTGCTGGTGTGCCAGCAAGCCGACCTTGTCGAGCAGTTTCTGGGCCTGGGTCTGGCGCAGCGCCGCGTCGGCCGGCCGGCCGTGGTAGCGCGGAGCCAGCAGCACATTGTCCAGCACGCTGAGGTGCGGAAACAGGTTGAAGCTCTGGAAAGCCATGCCGATGCGGCGTATGCCCTTGCGCACCCGGCTGCTCTCCAGAGATTCGTGGGCGTGGATGTGGCTTTCGCCGAACAGGATGATCTCGCCCTGGTCGATCTTCTCCAGCGCGTTGATGGTGCGGATCAGCGAGGTTTTCCCCGAGCCGGACGGGCCGATGATGGAGATCACCTGGCCTGCGCCGACCTGCAAGCTGACGCCCTTGAGCACCTGGTGCGCACCGTAGGCCTTGTGGATGTTGCGCAGCTCCAGCGCGGCCGGCTGGCCGGGGGCCGCAACCGCCGGGCGTATCGCCGCCAGGCCGCCGAGACGGCTGCGCAGGCTGGCGCAGGCCGCATCGTCCAAAGTGGTGGGGCGGCGCAGCTGCAGGTCCAGGCGCTTTTCCAGCCAGCCCAGCAGCGTGCTGAATACGGTGACCAGCATCACGTAATACACCGCCACGCCCAGCAGGGTTTCCATCACCAGGAAATTTTGCGAATACAGCCGCAAGCCGGTCATCAGGAGCTCGGGCAACGAGATCACCGAGACCAGCGAGGTCAGCTTGATGATGGTGACGAATTCGTTGATCAGCGTAGGCAGCGCAATGCGAAACGCCTGCGGCACCACGATCAGCCGCATCGCGCCAAAGCGGCCCAGGGCCAGCGCCCGGCCCGCCTCGCGCTGGCCGCGCGCCACCGACAGCAGGCCGCCGCGGTGAATTTCCGCCATGTAGGCCGCCTCGGTCAGCACCATGGCGACCAGGCCGGCAAAAAACGGCTCGCCGATCACGCCGCGGCTTGCCGGAAAGATCTGCGGCAGGTTGAACACCACCACCACCACCACCAGCAGCGGCACGCTGCGGAACAGCCAGATATAAACCCCCGCCAATGCACGGATCCAGCGCGTGGTGGAAATGCGGGCACAGGCAAGGAAGAAACCCAGCACCAGGCCCAGCGTCCAGGCCAGTGAGCCCAGTTGCACCACGGTCACGCACGCCCGCCAGAAAACCTTCATGGAAAACAGCGAGAAGAAATACGACCAATCCAGTTCCATGCACAGGCTCCAGGAGGCAAAACTATCGAAAAGGCGCAGCTGCGCCACGCCCTCGCGTGTTGACTTGCGTGACAACGGCTCCCCAGGCGCGGGCAGGCAGGATGTCCCCTCCCGTAGAAGCCGTGGAACCGGCTTCGCCGGGCCACGGGTATCGCTCCGTGCAAGGGGGCAGGCGAAAGATGCGCAGCACTGCAGCCTGGGGGTGAGACCTTACTTTGCCGCGATCGGCTCAAGGTCGTACTTCTTGACCAGGGCCGCGTACTCGCCGCTGGCTTTCACGGCGGCCAGGGCTTTCTCAAACGCCTGGTACAGGGCCGTGTTGCCCTTCTTCACGTAGATGCCCAGAGTTTGCGGATACACGAGGGCGGGCGAGCTGATGGCGATGCGTCCCTTGCTGCGCTCCGCCAGCATCTTCGCGGCGCCGGCAATCTCCAGCTGCGCCTGGACGTTCTTGGACAGCAGGGCTTGCGACACCTCGGGCGCGGTGGGGAACTCGCTCACCGCCACGGCGGGCTTGCCGTTCGGCACGCAGTATTCGGCGGACAGCTTTTTCAGCGCGGCAACCCAGCTGGTGCCCTGCTGCAAGCCCACTTTCAGGCCGCACAACTCCTGCTCGGTCTTGGGTGCGACGCCGCCGTCCTTGGCCACCATGATGGAAGCGCCGGTGCGGGCATAGGCGATGGCATCGGCCTGGGCGGTGCGCTCCGGGGTGATGTACATGCCGGAGATCACCGTGTCGAACTGGCCGCTGCCCAGGCCGAGGATCAGGCTGGGAAACTTGGTGTCCACGAAGGCGGGCTTGGTCTTCATCTCGCGGCCCAGCATTTCGGCCATATCGGGGTCGAAGCCCACCACCTTGTCGCCTTGCCAGGATTCAAATGGAGGATAGGTGATCTCCATGCCGACCTTGATCTGGCCGGGCACGATGGTTTGGGCGAATGCGGCGGCCGGCAGCAAGGCCGCCAGTGCGACAGCCAGCAGGCTGCGGTTGAGGGACGCGGTACGGATGGTTTTCATCATGGTAGCTAACTCCTGGGGTGGGTGGACGAACAAGGGAAACGAAAAAAGGTTCAGGCGCCGGCCTGGGACTTCAGGTGGCCGAAGCTGTTCGGCTTCAGCGCGCCGTCGGGCAACGCAATCTCACCGGCCTGCAGCTTGCGTTTGAGGTAGGTGTAGGTCTGCTGGGCTTGCGAATACATGTGCTCGCCAATCGACAGCTCGCTGTAGCGGGTGGTCGCGGCGCCATTCGCGAATTGCGGCAGCGGCCGGATGCGGGTGTGGTAATCGCAGGCGAAGAACAGCGGGAAGGAATAGCGCTCATGCTGCACCTTGCGGACACGGTGCGAGGTGGCGGGGAACGCTCCGGCGGTCATCACTTCCAGCATGTCGCCGATGTTGATCACGAAAGCCTCTTCACCGTTCGGGCCGGCTTCGGCATACGGCGGCGCGTCTATCCAGGCGCCCTGGTCGTTCAGCACCTCCAGGCCCGGCTGGTCGGCCAGCAGCAGGGTGAAGCACTCGTAGTCGGTATGCGCGCCTATGCCGGGGGCGTCCACGGCCTCGGTGTCCACCGGGTAGTGGATCAGCCGCAACTTGGACGGCGGGCAGGTCACCAGGGCCTCGAACGCGTCTTCGGGCTGGCCCAGCGACAAGGCAAAACCACGGAACAGCTGGCGGCCGAGCGCGAACACGGCCGCGTAGTAGCCGGCCACGGCGGCTTTGAACCCGGGCAGATCCGGCCACTTGTTGTTGCCGATCAGCGGTGTGCCGGCCAGTACCAGCGGGTGGTCATCCGGCGCCTCAAAGCCGATGTCAAACGCCTCCTTGTGGTCGGGCCGGCCTTTGGAATACACCTCTTCGCCTTCGGGCACATAGCCTTTATGGCCCCAGGATTCACCGATGTAGTAGCGCATCTTCCACTCCATCCGCTGCTCGAACAGGGTGCGGCTGGCCTGGCGCAGGCCGGCGATCAGCCTGGCATCGATGCCGTGGCCGACGACGTAGAAAAAGCCCACATCGCGGGCTGCCGCACCGAGCGCGTCGGCCACCGTCTGGCGCTGCGCCAGGCTGTCGCTAAAGAGGCCGCGGATGTTGATCACGGGCAAGGCCGTGAAATTACGTTGTCCGGGTTGCATGGTCAGGGTCCTGCCGTGGTGTGAGGTTGAGAGAGGTGGTGTTGCGACCAGCGTTCGAAATGCCGCCGTTCTTCCAGCGCCATCCAGCGATTCACCTGCCACAGGTCCGCCACCGGGCTGCGGGTGTAGGGCAGCAGATGCATGTAGCCGTCGGGGCCGAACTCGGGGGTCAGCGTGGTGGTGGCGTAGCCCTTGCGCAGATGCAGCGCCCAGACCGACTCCCAGATGCGTTGGTGGAACGCCAGTTCGGCGGCGTATTCGGGCGCGGCCGGGTCGGGCACCTGCGGGCCCTGGGCGTAGGCCACGCGGGCCTGGATGTGGTGCACCCGCTCCAGGAACGGCGTCAGGTCGTCCAGCGGGTCGTCCAGCAGGCGCTCGCACACCACCACCCAGTGGCTGATGTCGACCGTGTATTGCAGCTGCGGCAGTTGCCGAACAATGTCCAGCGTGACCCAGGGGCTGTACAGCGAGCTTGCGCGGTGGATTTCAAAAGCGCAGGCGATGCCCGCGGCATCGGCCAGGGCCTGGGTCCGGCCCAGGAAGTCCACCTGCGCCGCCAGCGGCCAGCGGTCGTTGCCGGCCAGCAGGTTGACGAAGCGCGGAGCCAGTTCCGCCGCGGCATCGAAGGCCCGTGCCAGGTGCTGCAGATGCACCTGCGGCCCGTCTTGCTGGCGCGGAATCACATCGGCGCCGCTGAACACGGTGGCGATGTAGTCCAGCGCTTCGGCCTGCAGGCTGCCACGCAGCACGCGCCGCGCCGGTGCATCCATCGGCAGGCGGGCTTCCAGGCCGGCGCAACCGGCTTCGCGCAGCTGGGCCACGCACGCAGCCATATCGCCTTGCGCACCCCAGGTAGAGCGGAATATCTTGAGTTCCATGGACAAAGAGCTGTTAGCGGTACGCCACGCCGGGCAGTACACACAGCATTTCGTAAAGCAAGTTCGCTGCCAGCTGGGAGGTATTGCCGCTGAGGTCATACGGCGGCGACACTTCAACCAGGTCACAGCCGACGATGTTCAAGCCACGGCAGCCGCGCACGATTTCCAGCGCCTGAATGGCGGTCAGGCCGCCGACCTCGGGTGTACCGGTGCCGGGTGCCCAGGCGGGGTCTATGCCGTCGATGTCAAACGTGAGGTACACCGGCCTGTCGCCGATCTGGGCCCGCACCTCGGCCATCAACGGCGCCAGCGACTGGTACCAGCATTGCTCGGCCTGCACCAGGCGAAAGCCCTGGTCCACGCCCCACTGGAAGTCGCCGCTCGCATAGCCTTGCGCGCGCTGGCCGATCTGGACCACGCGGCCGCAGTCCAGCAAGCCCTCTTCCACCGCACGCCGGAAGGTGGTGCCATGGGCGATTTTTTCGCCGAACATGTCGTCGTTGGTGTCGGTATGGGCGTCCACATGCACCAGGGCTACGGGGCCGTGCTTGCGCGCGACGGCCCGCAGAATCGGCAGGGTGATGGTGTGGTCGCCGCCCAGGGTCATGGGCACCACCGGGTGCTGCATCAGCCGGGTATAGCTGTCCTCGATGATGCGCACCGACTCCAGCAGGTTGTAGGTATTGATGGCCACGTCGCCGATGTCCGCCACGGCCAGGGAATCGAAGGGGGCGGCGCCGGTCGCCATGTTGTAGGGCCGGATCATCACGGACTCGGCCCGGATCTGGCGCGGCCCGAAGCGGGTACCGGCGCGCAGCGAGGTACCAATGTCCAGGGGCACGCCGATAAAGGCCGCATCCAGGCCCTCGGCCGTCTCCATGGCGGGCAGCCGCATCATGGTGGAGCGGCCGGCAAACCGGGGCATCTCGTTGCCGCTTTGGGGTTGGTACAGAACTTTGGACACCATGCATCGGCCTTTTCATGTGGCAGCTCGCCTGCGTGCTGCGATGGGTCGAACTTTAGCCAGTCTGTGTTATGAAAAAATAGCAGTAACCAAATAATCAGTTTTAGAATTTCATAACTAAATGCAAGGTTGTCCCATGGCACAAAGCGCTGATCTCAAGCTGTTGCGGATTTTTGCGGCCGTGGCCCGCCACCAGGGTTTTGCCCGCGCCCAGCAGGAGCTGAACCTCACCACCTCGGCCATCAGCACCTATATGGCCCAGCTGGAAAGTGATGTCGGCTTCTCGCTGTGCCGGCGCGGCCGTGGCGGCTTTGCGCTGACGGCCAAGGGTGAGCTGCTGCTGTCGGAAACCCTGCGCGTGCTGGGCGAGCTGGACAGCTTTGATCTCTACACCCGGTCGCTCAAGGGCGAGCTCGGCGGCACGCTGAAGATGGGCGTGCTCGACACCACGGTGACCGACGCTTCGCTGCCGCTGGCCCAGGCGATAGGGGTGTTTTCCGGCAAGTACCCGGGCATGCACCTGAGCCTGATGATCCGCAGCCCCTATGAGCTGCAGAAGGGCCTCCTCGACAACGAACTCGACATCGCCGTGGGCTTCTTCCCCGCCAAAGCCAATGGCCTCGTCTATCAGCCGCTCTACCGCGAGCAGCAATGGCTGTATTGCAGCGACCGGCACCCCTGCTTTACACAGAAGAAACTGCTGCCAGCGGTGGTTTCCGAACTCAACGTGGTGAGCCGCAGCTACTGGAGCCAGACCGAGCTGGGCCGGCATGGCTTCAAGCGCAGCGTGGCCACGGTGGAAAGCATGGAAGCCCAGCTGATCCTGATACTGTCGGGCGGCTACATCGGCTATCTGCCGGAGCACTATGCCCAGTCCTGGGTCGAACAGGGCCGGCTGAAGGTGCTGCTGCCCGCCGAGTTTGGCTACCAGTCGCAGTTTTCTCTGGCGTTGCGCCGCGGCCGCAGCCGCGAACTGCCGCTGCAGGCCATGCGCGAGCTGCTGCAGAAGCGTTAGCGGCCTGGCTGGAAGTATCAGGAATCGAGAGGCAGGCGGCCACGCAGTACGTCGTTGACCGCGCGAACGGGCTCAGCATCGCGCACCCTGCGATCGACATCGGTTTTTCCATCAAGAACTGCGAATTTATGCAGAGCCCCGTCAATTTGAGGCCATCTCGAGAGTCGTGGAAGTTCGCTGAGAGCCCGTTCAACAGCACATTGTTGTGCGAACTTCATTTTCAACATCCGAGAACTTCGATCTTCCATTCACCGGTGCGATCACTACTTGGGTGCGTAGCGCCCTGTCCGTCATCTTAGGCACGCGATAGAGGCGAACTGGTCTGCGCAACATCGCTCCGCAAGCCTAAGCGCTTAGATCCTGCAAAGCCTTCTATCCAAACACATGGAGAGCTAACACGATCTGAGGAATCTAAACAACCCCTTGCGAATCTGCCCTCTCGAGTGCCGGTGTCACCGGTGGATCTTTGACATAAAGTCTCAATTCACGGGCGGCCGCGATAGTTCAGCCGACCTTTGGCACTTGTGGAGGTGCGAGCATCGACTCAATGTCCGCAAGCCATCCACGCATTTCCCCCGCCGGATCAATCTGGGCGAGCATTTGAGAACTCATTGTTGGCACTACCGTATCGGCGAGCCACGCTTTTACTTTGTTGTGCCCCCATCTGGCACTCTGGGGAGCATGAATATTTAACTCTGCCGTTAGCATCGCTGGAACATCATCGTCAGGCCCAAAGGGCGCTGCCAGGTTGCATGCAAGCTGCAGCGCCTGCGCACAAGCATTGACCGCTTCATGATGGACGAAGTTTTCCATCTCGTTTCTGGAGGTTGAAACTCCCTTACAGCTGGCGCGCTGATTCACCGCATCCACTTTGGCTTGATGCTTGGCTGGATCGCCTGACGGAGCATCGCGGTCATACAAATGGAATTCCGGGCGATTGAGCGCGTGTAGGCGCGACGACCACAACGCCAAATTTCCGGCACCGCCGGAAGGCACGAATACAACTTCACCTGTTAGCTCTAACGCTTCAAGGTCAGGAACAGCAGTTCCGTGCATGCGGAACATCCTGCACAGACTCTTAATAAAGGTGATGTCGTGGATCCCTTCGACGACGATGAACATCTTCACAGTGTGATCCGGTAGTACACCCAGGCTGTCGGCTATCGATTTGTTAACTTCATCTTCACCACCGACCGCAATGCTTCGAATGCCATTCTCGGCCTTACTTAAAAATCTCAGACTGGTACTGGGCAGTGCACGCGCAAGTGTGGGCGTATGAGTCGTGACAATTACTTGATCGTCACTCACGGCAAGCTGTTGCAACGCGCGCATTAGCAGACGCTGATTGTGCGGATGCTGACTGGTCTCAGGCTCTTCGACAGCGTAGATGGTTGACTGCGCACCTTTCTCTTGCATCATGCGCTCAGCCTTTGCGCGAAAAAAGTTCAAGAGGATCAGGCGGCGAACGCCACTACCTCGTTTATTCAGAGGGATTTCATCGTCGCCTGTAATACTGGCTTTGATAAGAGTCGACCAGTTCGGTTTCTCGAATTTTGGATCCAGTGTGGCCGCGACGCCCGCATCCATTTCTTTCAATTTCTTGAGCGTGAGATCGGCTACTTTTTTGACTTCCTGCTCGACGAATGTCATGACCGCCTGCAGTTCTGCCGCTTTCGCGGCAACTGCCTCCTTTATGGCAATCTTCAGTGGATCTTGCGCTTCCGCATCCTGGTCGGAACTCTGGCGGTCACTCTTAAACAACGCGTAGAGCGGTAGGGCCGCTTTTAATCCATCCCACACTTTCAGCACATTACTCTTGTCATCGACACCGTCACCGCCGATGAACAGGTCACTAACCGCTAACCCCAACTCTCCAACTTTGTCACGAATGGCAGCGCGCAAGTCGCGCTTCACCGTCTTATTGACCGTAGCCATATCCACAGCAACCTCTTCGGCTCGAGTCTTCAGTTCATCGATCTTCAGAGCTACGAGGTCCTTGACTTTTTCTGCTGTTGGATGGACAACCCTAAGGCGTAAAGCAGTGAGTTTGGGTTTTTCGAGGGAGCAGTTGTAGACCTTGGTGATCTCCAGATCACCGTCGGCATTGAGCAGATACTCGCCGCGCAGACTGGTCGAGGCACTTTCATCAAGGATCAACTCACTGGGTAACTCGCTGAACACGCATGTAATAGTCACAGCCTTGGGCGTGCCCCCCTTCGCTGCGTCGTTCTTATCGAGTGCCTTATCGTTGAAGAACACATCCAGGGCGTCCAGTAGCGCTGACTTGCCGGCATCGTTACGACCAACAAGGGTTGTCAGTCCATCGAACGTGACGGTCAACGGGCCCTTGTAGCATCGAAAATTCGCTACGGTCATCGACTTCAGCTTCATCTTTTCGCCCTCACCTTGTAAATTCTCTTTAAAGGCTATCCACCAGTAGTTCCCAAACTACTAGATGCAAACGCCTATACCCGCATCAGTCCGCCCAATCCTTGGCTCAGGCGACTAGGTAGTAGATCAAGCCTTTGATTTTTCACGGTGCAGTTACTTCAGATCAAATTGAGTCGCCGTCGCTTATGGTTTGCGCTTCACAGCGTCCCGTATGTCCTTCTCGCTAACCTTCCCGGTTTTCTCTCGCATCGTTTTGAGCGTGGTATCCGGCTTAAACCCTGGTATAGGAGTTGACAAGTTTTTATTCTTCGTATCGCTACGTTTCTGCTGTATTTGTCCATCTTTGTCACGATGGCGTCCGTCAAGTCCTGGCTCTTTCATAGTTGCTCCTTGGGTGATTTGAGTATGAAGCCGACCTCCAGCTTTCACTAGGAGTAATGATGATGCGCCACGCTCATGAAAAGTGACATCCTCCAATTAGGGGAATTGCTGAGTATTTCTGAGAGCAGTCGCAGTCCGGGCCACCCTTATAGAGTGCCCCTCTAACCACATTTGCCGAATCAGTCTTTGTTCCGTAGAGCCGCCATGCACAAAACCATGATTTCCATGATCGCCGCGTCCATCGCCGCTGCGGCGATCCTTGCTTTCTGGATCAAGCGCGAACACAGGCCGGCAGAAGCCATCGCCGCGACCCATGCCTATATCGAAGGCGTGGACGCCGACCCCGGCTGGAAAGCCCGGCTGCGCAGCTGCGTCAAACCGAGCTCGTTCACGCCCTTCCAGACAAACGGCAACCGCCTTCGCCGCCTGGCCGGCAACGTAGATCCGGATCCAGCGGAGGTCAGCGTGGATTTTTTTGACTGCTCGGTTCGCTTCTACCTGCGCAAGCAGAAGTCCGGATCCTGGCAGGTCTACAGGGTTCAGAGCCATGCGGGCTAGGGCCTGTGCCCTTTAATCCAGTCGACCTGCTGGCGTGCGGGCACTCCTCCAGCACACGGCACAATCCGAAGAAAATCACAAAACTCCTCGCCACCTGAAAAAGGAAACCTCGATGGCCACCAACGCCTCGCTTGCCAAGCTGTTCGCGCCGACCGGAACGCTGCGCGCCTCGATCAATCTGGGCAACCCGATTCTTGCCAATGCCGACCCGGTCACGGGCACGCCTTTCGGTGTGTCCATAGATCTCGCCCATGCCTTTGCGCAGCGGCTGGGCGTGCCGCTGGAGCTGGTGGTGCTGGACACCGCGGCCAAATCGGTACAGGCAGTGAACGAGGAGCGCGCCGATTTCGGCTTCTTCGCGATCGACCCGGTGCGCGGCAAGGAGATCGCGTTCACCGCGCCCTATGTGCTGATCGAAGGCTGCTACCTGGTGCGCGAAGACTCTCCGTTAAGCGCAAACGAAGAGGTGGATCGAACCGGCCGCCGTGTCGCGGTGGGCCTGGGCAGCGCTTACGACCTGTTCCTGACCCGGGAGCTCAAACATGCCGAGATCGTCAGGGCGCCAAGCTCGCCGACCACGGTGGCCACTTTTGTGGAACAAAACCTTGATGTCGCGGCCGGCGTCAAGCAGCAGCTGGAAGCCGATGCCCGGCAGAGGGGCGGCTTGCGCCTGTTGCCGGGCCATTTCATGGTGATACGGCAGGCCATGGGCGTGCCCAAGACGCGCGGCGAAGCGGCCGCTGACGAGCTGCGCGCTTTTGTCGAAAAGATGAAGGCCAGTGGTTTTGTGGCCGAGGCCCTGGCGCGCCATGGCATAGAAGGCGCCGCGGTGGCGCCGCCGGGCCAAGGCTAAAGCTTTAGCGTCAGCCGCCGCCAGGCGCCTTCCTGCTGCTCCTGCGCGAGCACCGCACCGGCAAAGCTGAGCTTGCGTTGCTCGGCGGCGGGCAGCAGCAAGACCAGGGTGTCTTGCACAGGCGGCTTAGCGCCCTCGCGGGATACAGCGATGTGCAGGCCTTGTTCGCTGGACTCAACCCGCAAGCGCCATTGCCCATCAGCCCCGCTGCGCCAGGCCTGGCTATGTCCGTCGTCTTCAAAACAGCTGGCCTCAAAACTGCCCTCCCCGCTGTGCGGAAAGACCTGGAAGCCGCGTACGTCCTGGACGTTTGCGAAGTGGATCTCGCCAACGTTGAGCGGAATCGCGCAGCCTTCGCGCGCGAGCAAAGGAGGCGGACCATCCAGGGGCGCATCCAATGTCACCGATTGCCCGGCGTCGAAGCGCCGCGCCGTGTGCACCTCGTACCAGCCTCCGGTGCCGGGCAGCCACACGGGGCGCTGTGTCTGGCCGGGCTCGACCACTGACGCGACCAACAAGTTGGCGCCCAGCAGCATGTCATCGTTTTCCTCCAGGCAACGCGCGTCTTCGGGGAAGTCGTGGTACGTCGGCCGGATGATGGGCTCGTAGGCGCTGTGGTAACGCCACACCAGGTCGTAGAGGTAGGGCATGAGCCGGTAGCGCAGGCGTATCAGCGCGCGCACCTGGGGCGTGGCCTCGGGGTACATCCAGGGTTCGTTGACGGTCTTGTCGTCGTTCCACGAATGAATGCTGAAGCGCGGCAAAAAGATGCCATGCTGCACCCAGCGCAGCAACAGCTCGGGGCCGGGCGCGGGGCCTGAGAAACCGCCGATATCGTGCCCGGTGTTGGACACGCCCGACATCGCCAGGCCCAGGCCCATGCGGATGTTGTAGCGCAGGGTTTCCCAGGACGTGTAGTTGTCGCCCGACCAGGTCTGCACATAACGCTGCATGCCGGCGGCGCCGGAGCGCGACACCAGGTAAGGCCGCTCGGCGGGTGCGAACTCGGACTGCGCGGCGTGCGAGGCCTGCATCATCAGCAGGGTCTGCAGCGGGCGCACCTCGCGCGCGGGCCGCGGCGCGCCGAAGCCGTGGGCCAGCGCCTTGTCGCTCCAGATCTCGTATTCATTGTTGTCGTTCCAGGTGGCGGGAATGCCGTACTCAAGCAACTGCTCGGTGACCTGCTTTTTCCACCAGGCAATGGTCTTGGGGTTGGTGAAGTCGAGGTAGGCACCGGTGCCGTCCCAGAACTGGATGGCGGTGGGTTGGCCGTCCGGGTCCTGCACCAGCAGGCCGGCCTGCCGGGCTTCCTCGAAGCGCGGGTGGTTGCTGAGCAGTGCGGGCTTGATGTTGGGCACCAGGCGCACGCCGCGATCCAGGTAGCTTTGCACAAAGGCCGCCGGGTCGGGGAATTTGTCGCGGTTCCAGTTAAAGACGTAGCGGCCCGGGCCTATCGAGGTGTAGCCCGACGACAGGTGAAAGGAGTCACAGGGAATGTCGTGTTCTTCGCAGCGTTCGAGGAACTCGCCCATGCGCTCCTGCGCATTTGGCGCGTCGGTGTAGCTCATGGTCGAGCCCGAATAACCCAGCGCGTAGCGCGGCGGGAAGATGGGCCGGCCGGTGAGCCAGGTGTAGCGGCGCGTGATGGCGGCCGGGCCGTCGCCGGCGATGTAATACAGGTCGAGGTCGCCGTGGTCGGCCACGAAGTAGCGGTAGTGGCCGTGGTAGTTGTCCATCTCGCGGCCCATGTCGAAGCTGCAGTCGGACAGGGTGTCGTAAAACAGGCCGTAGCAAAGGCCCGCATCCTTTTCGCCGCCATCACCTGGTTTTCGCGTGATGTAGAACGGGATGTGCTTGTACAGCGGGTCGGTGCTGCGCGCGCTGTAGCCCATGGGGTCGAGGTTGCACATGCGGTAGCGCTGGCCGGCGCGGTTGGCGTCGCCGGCGCGCTCGCCCAGGCCGAAGTAGGCCTCGCCGCGTTCGCGTTGCAAATAGTGGTAGACCTTGTCGTCCCACCAGCCGAAGTTGTAGCTCTGCGTCGGGCGGTCGGCGGCGCTGGCCTGCCAGCGGCCCTGGTGCCGGCTTTCCCAGTTGCAGAAGAAACCCTTGAGCGTAATGCTCAGGCGCACGGCGGCGGTGCTGATGCGCAGCTGCGCGCCGTCCTGCACAAGCTCACACTCAAAAGCGGGCAGCGAAAAGCCGCTCACGTCAAAGCGGTCACGGCCTTCAACCGGCAGGTTCTCCAGGCCGGGCGCCACCGTCCAGCTGCGCGGCATTTGCGGCTGGCCTTGCGGCAGCAGCATCACGCGCACGATGTCTTCTTCAAGCACCCAGATGTGGGCCACGGCGGCGCCGTCGCTGGCCAGTACAAGGTGGTTGCCGCTGCGGGACTGCAGGGCGAATACGGGGGGATGGTCCAGGCGCATGGCGGGCGTGTCGTGTGGGATGGGCATGGCGCTCACAGGCGCAGGCCGTTCTGGTCGAAATAATGCAGTTGCTCCGCGGGCGCACTCACCCGCACGGTGTCGCCGCGCTTGATGCTTGTCTGGCCATTGAGGATCAGCTCGAAAGGCACGCCGTCCACCACCTTGCCGTGCAGGATGCTGGTGCTGCCGAGTTGCTCGACCTGGGACACCGCCAGCTGGAGCGGACCGTCATCCGCCAGCCGCGCATGCTCGGGCCGTATGCCCACGGTCTGGGCGCCGCCCTTGGCGCCCGGGATCTGCGCCGCCGGCACGAAGTTCATGCGCGGGCTGCCGATAAAGCCGGCCACGAACTGGTTGCAGGGCCGGTTGTACAACTCCAGCGGCGAGCCGACTTGCTCGATGCGGCCGGCGCGCAGCACCACGATCTTGTCGGCCATGGTCATGGCCTCGACCTGGTCGTGGGTCACGTAAATCATGGTCGCACCCAGACGGGCGTGCAGGTCGCGGATCTCGGCGCGCATGGAGACGCGCAGCTCGGCGTCAAGGTTGGACAGCGGCTCGTCAAACAGGAACAGCTTGGGTTCGCGCACGATGGAGCGGCCTATGGCCACACGCTGGCGCTGCCCGCCCGAAAGCTGTGTGGGCTTGCGCTGCAGCAGCGGCGTGAGCTGCAGCATGGCGGCGGCGGCGCTGACCTTGCTTTCGATGATGGGCTTGGCCACGCCCAGGTTCTCCAGGCCGAAGGCCATGTTGTCATAGACGCTCATGTGCGGGTACAGCGCATAGGACTGGAACACCATGGAGCAGCCGCGGTGCGCCGCGCTGACCTCGTTGACGCGCTGGCCGTCTATGCGGATGTCGCCGCTGCTGGCAGGCTCCAGCCCCGAGATGATGCGCAGCAGCGTGGATTTGCCGCAGCCCGAGGGGCCGACGAAGACCACAAATTCACCGTCGGAGACGGTCAGGTCCACGCCATGGATGATGGTGGCTTTGTCGAAGGTTTTGACGACGTTGGCGAGTTCAAGAGTGGCCACGGGAGAGTCCTCGGTTTATTTGACGCCGGCGCTGGCGATGCCGGTCGCGATGTATTTCTGCAGGAAGGCAAAGACCAGGGTGATCGG
Source organism: Polaromonas sp. CT11-55 (assembly GCF_047303325.1). NCBI lineage: Bacteria > Pseudomonadati > Pseudomonadota > Betaproteobacteria > Burkholderiales > Comamonadaceae > Polaromonas > Polaromonas sp. CT11-55. The sequence continues at coordinate 41,662 of NZ_JBKBEX010000026.1, forward strand.
GATCAGGGTGATCACGGTCATCGCCAGCAGGTAGTGCCACTGCGTGTTGAGTTCACCCTGGAAGGCGTTGAGCGCGAGCTGCAGGGTGAAGTGCTCGGATTTGGACAGCACGATCAGCGGCCAGAGGAAATCATTCCAGCGCCACATGAAGGAGAAGATGGCCAGCACCGCCATGGCCGGCGCGGCCAGCGGCAGGATGATCTTCCAATAGATGCGCCACTCGCTGGCGTTGTCCATGCGCGCGGCTTCCAGCAGCTCGTCGGGAATGGTCAGCATGTACTGGCGCAGCAGGAACACGCCGGTGGGCGTGGCCACTGCGGGCAGGATCACGCCCCAGAGGTTGTTGAGCAGGTTCAGTTCCGAGATCACCAGAAAGGCCGGCACCAGGATGATGGTGGGCGGAATCATCAGCGTGGCGATGATCAGCACAAACACCGTCTTCTGCCCGGTGAACTGGTATTTGGAGAGCGCAAAGGCCGCCATCGAATTGAACAGCAGCGTGAGCAGGGTCGCCACCACGGTGATGAACACGCTGTTCCACAGATAAGTGCCGAAGGCGAACTTGCCGAAGATTTCGGTGTAGTTGCTGCCGGCGAATTTGAGTTCGTTGACCGGCTTGCGCTCATTGATGTTGACGCGCAGCTCGGTCTGCGGCGCCGCGGGGTCGACCATGGTGGCGACAAGGCCTATGCGCCGCACCTGGGCCAGCTCGCGGGTCTTGCCCTGCTCGTCCCTGGCCAGGAACAGCGGCAGCGGCTTGTCGTAACCGGCCACCACCACTTCTTTCTGGGTGTAGGGCAAAAAGGTGGGCGGGAACTGGCTCAGCGCGCTTTCGGTCTTGAAGGACGATGCCACGAGCCAGAGCACCGGGCCGAACATCACGATCAGGCCGGCCAGCAGGTAGGCGTAGGAAACCCAGTCGGTCCAATGCAGGTGGGTGCCACCGTATTTATGGCCCTTGGTACGGGTAAAGAAATTTGCCATGACCCTTGTCCTGTTCTCTGCTTATTTCTTTGTCTTGCCGGCTTCGCTGGCTTTGGACAGCCGCAGCTGCGCGAGCGTCAGGGCCATCAGGCCGGCGGCCAGGATCAGCGAGGCCGCTGCCGCCAGGCCGTAGAGGTGGATCTGCTCGGCAAAACCGGTCTGGTAGATGTACTGCACGATGAAGGTGGTGGCCGAGCCCGGGCCGCCGCCGGTGAGCACAAAGACCTCGTCAAAGCTTTGCACCGCGCGGATCATCACCAGCACCAGCACCACGATCAGGTTGGGCATGAGCAGCGGCAGCGTGATGCGCCTGAGCACGCGCCAGGGCGGCGCGGCGTCCATCTCGGCGGCTTCATACACATCTTTCGGAATGGCCTGCAGGCCGGCCAGCAGGATCAGCGTGTAAAAACCCATGTGGGCCCAGATCGACACCACCACCACCCAAAAGAAGGCCCAGTGCCTGTCCAGCAGCCAGTCCATGGGCGAGCCACCCATGGACACCAGCGCGGCATTGAACACGCCCTGGCTTTGCAGCAGCCATTTCCAGATCAGCGCCACCACCACCGGCGACAGCAGCACCGGGTAAAAGAACACGCCGCGCCAGAAACCGCGGCCTATGATTTTTCGGTTCAGCACCAGGGCCGTGACCAGCGAGAAGAACACCATCAAGGCCACCTGGATCAGGCTGAACTTGACCGTGTTGGCAATGGAGCGCCAGAAGATGTCGGTGCGGCAGGTCTGCAGGTCCGCGTAGTCGCGGCACTCCAGCAGGATGGCGAAGTTCTCCAGCCCCGTGAAAGGCCGCTGCGTGGGCAGCAGGTTCACCCCGCCGGTCACCGCATACACCAGGTTCACCACAATGGGCAAAAAGGTGAAGATGCTGATGATCACCAGGTTGGGCCCGACAAAAAGCCAGCCTATGCGCGATGCGCCCAGCCATTTCTGGCCCAGCCGGAAAGCCGGCTCGAACAGGTTGAACAAAAAGCCCAGAAAGGCCGAAAAGACTGACATACCGACTCCGATCTACTGTCCCAAGGGCACTCGCTACGCCCCGGCCTTATGCCAGTGACAGCGCGGAACCGGCTTTGCCGGGCCGCAGCTGTCGCCCCCTGCAAGGGGGAGGCGCGCACGCAGTGCGCGCCACGGGGGTGTGCTACTTCTCAGCTTGCTTGACCGCCTCAGCCATGTCGGTGCCGATCTTGGTCACGGCCTCGTCCACGCTGATTTCACCCACGATGGCCTGGGTGACGCGGGTCACGGTCGGCAGCATCAGGGCGCGGTTGTATTTGTAGCCTTGCAGCGCGTAGGCCGGAGCCGCGATGGTGCCGGTGCCGTTGGTAAAGACGGTCAGCGCCGCCTTGGCGGCCGGGCCCGCACTGGTGTACGCCAGGCCCCGCTTGGCCACCCCGGCGTGGGCGGGAATGGTGTTGGTGCGCGATGCGAATTCAGCGACATTGGCCTCCTGCGCCATGAAGTCGAGGAAGCGGCCCACCTCTTTCGGGGACTTCGTGGTCTTCAGCGCCACCCAGGCCGCGCCGCCGGGCATGCCTGAGCAGGCCGCGGGGCCGCAAGGGTTGGGCACGGCGACCCAGTCGAAGGCATTGCCGATTTCCTTTTGCATGCGGTTGATCTGCCATGAACCCGACAGGATCATCACCACACGGCCGTTCTTGAATTCGCCCACGGCATCGGCATAGCTGGAGCCGCCCGAACCGCCCCAGACATCCTTGAGCATGGTGCCGTCCTTGTGCCAGCCGACGAACTTGCCCACGGCAGTCTTGTAGCCCGCGTCAACCGTGAGGTTGCCCTTGGCGTCGAAGATCTTCGCGCCGTAGCTCACGGCGGGGCCCGCGAAGCGGTGGCCCGAGCGGTCCCAGGCCATGGCGGCCGGGGTCTGCGTGGCCTTGGCCACCTTGCGCGCCGCATCGATCCACTCTTCCCAGGTGGCCTTGGGGCCGGGCATGGGCACCTTGGCCTGCTCGAACAAGGTCTTGTTGACGAAGGGGCCGGTCATGGTCATTTGCGACAGGAAGCCGTAAATGCCCTTGTCACCCGCCTTGTTGCGCATCCAGGGCAAGGTGCTGCCGAAGTTGTCTTCCCAGTACTTGCGGTCTTTCACATAGGCGCTGATGTCTATGTAGTTCTTGGACAGGCCGCCGATCTCGGCGACACGCGCGATGTCGGGTCCCTGGCCGGCCGCCAGTTGCACGGGCAACTGCTCCACCACGGTCTTGTAGGGCACGATGTCAAGGATCACCTTGGCGCCGGCGTTCTGGGCTTCATAACGCTTGATGAGGTCGGCCGTGACATCGCACTCATTGCCGTCCTGGTAGCACATGACACGGATGTCGGCGAAAGCGCTGGTGCCCAGCGTGGCGACGGCGGCGCCCAGGAGGCCGGCGCGCATGGCGTGCCTGGCGAGGGAACGAAGCTGGAAGTTCATGTTTGTCTCTTTCTGGAAAAAAGGAAGATGGGGCCGATCGGTCGTCGGCTTCATGAATGCGCGTCGGCCGCGGGTGAGGTGAAAACCATGTCGTCTTGTTCCGTTGTTTTGCGATTGTTGGCGGTTTTGGGCTATTATGGCAAACGTTTGCCAACGCTTGGCAATCGTTTGCCATAGTTGTCAGTCGCGGCTTTCTCGGTTATACGTTGCCTTGGCACGCACCGATCGCGCCGCCGGTCGGCCACCCGCCGCCGCCCCCTTGTTTTCCCAAAATACGACCCACTGATGCTTCGCTTTCCACTCGCCGGACTCCCGCCTCGCCAGCCGCATGACCGGCCTTCGCGCCAACCCGGCATTCGCTGCGGCGTCCTGACCCGGCAGGCCTGCCGCCCGCAGCGATGACCGACGACACCCCGCGCAGGCGCAAGGGCGTCGGCCCGGTTTCGCTGAGCGAAGTCGCCGTGCAGGCCGGCGTCTCCATCTCCACCGTCTCGCGCATCGTGAACGGCGAGACCCGGCGGGCTTCGCCGGAAACGCTGGCGCGCGTGCGCGAGGCGATCAAGACCGTGGGCTACCACCCGAACCAGCTGGGGCGCGCGCTACGCAGCCGTGAGAGCCGCCTGGTCGCGATGCTGGCCGCCAACCTCGACAACCCGGTGATGGCCACGCTGGCCGCCTCCACCGAGGCCGCGCTGCGCCAGGCAGGCTACACGATGATCCTGTGCGACACGCACGACCGGCCGGAGCTGCAGGACGACTATCTCAACGCCATGCGTTCGCAGGTCGTGCAGGGCTACGTGATGGTCGCGGCGCAGCCCAGTGACGGCCTGCGCGACTTCGTGGAGCGCGGTGCGCCCATGGTCTTCGTGAGCCGGCGCAGCCCGTTCGGCACCTGCGCCTTCGTGGGACCGGACAACCTGGCGGCCGGCGCCGCCGCCGCAGACTACCTGCTCGACCGCGGCATCGACGCGCCGGCCGTGGTATTTCCGTCGCGCGGATCGTCCACGACCCGGGAACGCGTGCAGGGCTTTTGCGAACGGGTCGTCGCCAGAGGCTTGTCGGCCGACCGGGTCCGCCGGGTGGAGGCCCCCGGCATCTCGCACCTGGAAATCGGCTACGCCGCCGCGGCCCAGTTCGCGGCGCCCGGTGCCTGGCCGCGTGGCGCGATGTGCATCAGCGACCAGGTCGCCTATGGGGTGCACCGCATGGCCCGCGAGAGCGGAATCCGGGTGCCCGGCGACTGCGAGCTGGTCGGCATCGACGGCAACCCGATCAATGCCTGGCTCGCCCCGTGGCTCACCTCGGTCGAAATTCCGCACCAGGATTTCGGACCGGTCATCGTGGACCTGATGCTGAGCCTGTGGGGCGGCGCAGCGCCACGCGAACGCCTCATGCCGCACCGCATGGCGGCTGCGCTCGCGACCTGAAACTGGCCAGGCCTGCGCCGGATGCGCGTCACGGCGAACATTCTGCGGCCATACAAACTGCAGGTATTGCAGCTTGTGCCCGATATTGACCACCAGCGCCAGCCATTTTGGACATGAAAAAAGCGCCTGAAAAGGCGCTTTTTTCATGGATGCGACCTGGGCCACATCAGCAGAACCGGCTCAACCCTGGTGGGGACGCTTGCCAGGGTTCTTTTTGCTGCGGGTGTGGGAACCGCGCTCCAGGCTGATCTTCTGGCCGCGGCCGGTGGTGATGGTGTAGCCCTTGGGAGGGACTGGCTTTGGGGCGCAGATGTCGGCTTCGACTCTGATTTTCTTGGGCATGGAGAACTCCGGTTAAAAATGGCGTAGCCCGTGATTTTAAGCCACTCCGGGCTCCGGGCCGCTGCAGGGGGCGATCAGCCGTAGAGGGCGGCCGGCGCCTGCTCCCGGGCGCACTGCTTCTGGACCGGCGTCAGCGCGCGCGAGACGGGCTCCCAGGTGCTGGCATAGGCCGGTAGCGCATCGGGCGCGAAGGCGGTATGCGGCCAGTCGGAGCCCCAGACCAGGCGCCGGCCGAACAGGGCCGCCATCCTGCGGATCACGTCATAAAGCGCCTCATACGGCGCCTGCGCGCGCAGGCGGTACCAGCCCGAAAGCTTGACCCAGGCGTCCTGGGCCGTGAGCTGCTCCAGCGCGCGCCAGGCCGGGTGGCCGGGCGCTATCCCCGCGTGCATGCCCGCGAGGTGGTCCAGCACAGCGGGCACAGGGTTGGCGGCATGCAGGGCGGCGATCACCGGCAGATCATCGGGCGAGGCATACCACTGCACATGCCAGCCCAGGGCGCGCAGGCGCGGCGCCAGGGCCTGGAAGCGCTCCATCGCGCCGCCCTGCGCCGCGCCCAGGCTGTCGCCGACGGGCGACACCAGGTTAAAGCGCACACCGCGCACGCCCAGCGCGTGCATGTCGGCCAGCGCCGCGTCGTCCACCGAGGGCGGCAGCACCACCACGCCGCGGTGCCGCCCCCGGCTGGCGCGCAGCGCATCGAGCAACACGCTGTTGTCCGTACCGTAGACGCTGGGCTGCACCAGCACCAGGTGACCGAAGCCGTAGGCATGGGCCAGTTGCTCAATGTCGGCCAGCGGACGGTGCACAGGGCGGTAATGGCCCGCAGCCACGGGCGCCTCGGCATCGAACACATGCACGTGGCTGTCCCAGCCGGGCGCCACAGGGGCTGTCACTGCATTTCGCACGGCCAAGGCCCTAGCCCGCGGTGATCTTGCGGTCTTTGATGATGCGGCCCCACTTGAGCTGCTGGGCCTTGAGGAAAGCCACGGTCAGCGCTTCCGGTCCGTCGGGGAAGACTTCACCGCTCAGGCTGCGGATGCGGCCCAGCACCTCGGGGTCGGCCATGGTCTTGCGGATGGCCGCGACCAGCGCGGCCTTGGACTTGGCGTCTATGCCGGCGGGCGCCAGCACCGGGTTCCATTCGAGCACCTCGTAGGCCGGCACGCCAGCTTCTTCCATGGTCGGCATGTCGGGCAGCGAGCGCGTGCGGCGCCGGCTGGTGACCGCCAGCGGGCGCAGCCGGCCCGACTGGATTTGCCCCAGCGAGGAGGCCACGTTGGCGAAGAACAGCGGCACCTGGCCGGCCATCACGTCGTTCATGGCCGGGCCGCCGCCGCGGTAGGGCACGTGCACCAGCTTGACGCCGGCCAGGTCCTCGAACAGCGCGCCGGCCAGGTGCTGGGCCGAGCCGTTGCCCGAGGAGGCATAGGCGATCTGCCCGGGCCTGGCCTTGGCCATGCGTATCAGGTCCTTGACGCTTTTGGCTTCAAAGCCGGGCGTGCAGACCAGCACGTTGGGAAACTGCGCCAGCACGGCCAGCGGCGCAAACGCCGTGTCGACGTCATAGGGCAGCTTGGGATACAGCGCGGGATTGACCGCGAAGGACGAGGCATCGACCAGCAGCTGCGTGCCGTCGGGCGTGGCGCGCGCCACCTGGGTCGCGGCGATCTGGCCGCCGGCGCCGGGTTTGTTGTCCACCAGCACGGGCTGGCCCAGGAACTCCGACAGGCGCGGCGCGATCAGGCGCGCCATCAGGTCGGCGCCGCCGCCCGCGGCATAGGACACGACCAGCGTGATCGGCTTGCCGCCGGCGATCTGGCCGGCCGCGTTGGCGGCAAAAGCCCAGGGTGCGGCGACGGCCGCGCCGGTGGCCTGCAACATGAGGCGGCGCGAGCGGTTCAGCGGCTGGGTCGCGGATGAAAGGTGACGGGGCTTGGCTGGCATGGTTTCTCCGGTTTCAGGGATGGTTCAAGGACGTGCAAGCAGGTGTTCAAGTGATGGTGACGGTGTAGTGAAAGGCATGGGCGTCGCCGCGCGTATGGCGCACTTCCACGCAGCGGCCGGCCAGGTCGTAGGCGCTGCGCGTGACCAGCGCGCAGGGGTGGCCGGCCGACAGGGCCAGGTGCCCGGCCTGGGCCGCGGTCAGCACACCGAAGGCGATTTCATCGATCGCGCGGGCCACACGCACGCCGCAGCGCTCGGCAAACATCGGGTAGAGCAAATCACCCCAGGCGGCGGTATCGCCCTCGCCAAGCCCGGCGAACAGGGCCAGCGGCAGCCAGATTTCTTCATAAACACAGGGCTGGCCCGACAGCGAGCGCACACGTTGCAGACGCAGCGCGGTGTCGCCGGGCGCCAGACCCAGGCGGCGCGCCACCTCGGCGGGCGCGATCAGCAGCTGGCGCGACACGATGCGCGAGACCGGCACCTCGCCCGTGCCCTCGCCGAAGCGAAAGAATCGCATCATGGTGTCGCCCGTCAAGCCGGCGCGCACAAAGGTGCCGCGGCCGTGGATGCGTTCAATCAGCCCCTGGCCGGCCAGCAGTTCCAGCGCGCGGCGCAGCGTGCCCAGCGCCACGCCGTGCTGAGCGGCCAAGGTCTGCTCGGCCGGCAGCGCGCTGCCCGGCGGCCATTCGCCCGCCACCACGCGCGCGCGCAAGGCGGCGGCCAGCGCGGCATAGCGGCTTTGGCCCGGCTCGGGCACCACGGTCAGGGCAGGTGCGCTCATGATTGATCTAGTCCTATAGATGACTAGATCATGTCACGTACCAAAGCTTCAGTTTCCTAGGGTTTACACGTAGCGCTGCGGCCAAAAAAAACGGCGCCCGTCTGGGCGCCGCCTTGTGCAGGAAGCAAGCCTGACAACGCGCTTATTCGATGGTCGCGCCGGAAGCCTGCACGATGCTCTTCCACTTCACGTAATCGGTCTTGAGCAGGCTGGAGAACTGCTCGGGCGTCATGTTCTGCACCTCGGCGCCCTGGGCGTGGATGGCGGCCTTCATGTCGGCCGTGGCCAGCAGCTTGTTGACTTCGGCATTGACGGTGGCCACGACGTCCTTGGGCGTGCCGGCCGGCATGAAGAGGCCGTACCAGGTGCTCACGTCAAAGTCCTTGTAGCCCAGTTCGGCCACGGTGGGCACCTCGGGCAGCGAGGTGCTGCGGCGCGCCGAGGTGACGGCCAGCGGGCGCAGCTTGCCCGACTTGATCTGGGCGATGGCCGAGGGCAGCGAGGACACCATCAGGTCCACATTCCCGGCCAGCACGTCCATCATGGCCGGGTTGGAGCCCTTGTAGGGCACGTGGCGCAGCTTGATGTTGGCGGCGCTGTTGAATATTTCGCCGGCCAGGTGGATGGTGGTGCCGTTGCCGGGCGAGCCGTAGGTGACGCTGTCGGGCGCGGCCTTGGCCGCGGCCACCACGTCGGCCAGGGTCTTGAAGCGCGACTGCACGCCCGTGACGATGACCACCGGCGTGTAGGCCACGTGGGCCACGGCCACCAGGTCTTTGGTCGGGTCGTAGCTCAGGTTTTTGTAAAGCCAGGGCGCGACGACCAGGTTGTCCTTCTGGCCCATGACCATGTCGTAGCCCGTGGGCGCGGCGCGCACGGCTTCGGCAATGCCTATGGTGCCGCCCGCGCCGCCGCGGTTGTCGGGGATTACCGTCCACTTGCTGGCCTCCGTGAGTTTGGTGGCCACCAGGCGCGACAGGATGTCGGTGCCGCCGCCGGGTGGGAAAGGCACGATCAGGCGGATGGGCTTGGTGGGATAGCTCTGGGCCTGCGCGGCGCAGAGCACCAACGCGAGGGCGACGAAGGACAGAATTTTGCGAAGCATGGGGGAAGTCTCCAGATGGGGCTTGCAAGCATAAGGCCCATGATGGGTACCCCGCGTGCGGCCGGTTTTTGACCCTCGATTTTATTCGCCGACCTGTCTATACAAGGCCTGAATGGGCCGTGATCCGCGGGGGCCGGCCTCGCGGCCGGCGATGGGCCCGCGGCAACTCGCCGTTTCCAGTGCAACAGCGGCCTATGTCGCATGACCTTGCGGGATCAGGTACGAGCGGATCATCGTCGCGAGTTCACGCTTGAGGTCCGGCGACGCCAAAGTTCCTCTCCGGGCAGCACCATGAATCACGCCTTCGACCGCGGAAGAAAGCACCTGGACCATGGCGTCGACGGCCAGTCCTTTCCGACGGCCGGACTTCGCAACAATCGCTCGGTAACGCTCCAGGTACTCGGATTCGAACGCGCGATGCGCGGAGCTCCCGGCGCCGCCCGGCACCTCGTCCAGCAGCACCCGGTGAAGGGCGGGATGAAGACTATGGACCGCAACCATGCCATCCACAAGACCATCAATCAGCTGGTCCAGCGACGCGCCCTGCCCGGCCTTTCGCAGCACCCCCAGCACGTCGTCCAGGTGATGGCGCCGGATGGCATCCACCAACACCAGCTTGTCGGGGAAATATTGGTAAATGGACCCGATGCTGACGCCGGCGACTTCGGCAACCTCGTTCGTCGTGAAGCCGGCCCAGCCCCGGTCGGCCAGAACGCGAGCCCCGGCTCGAACGATGACCTCCACCGTGGCCCGGGAACGCGCTTGGCGTGGCTCTTTGCGCATTGATGACCGTGCCGCTGAAATGCGAGTAGACACGTGACCCCACTCCCATGAATATATGTACATGGTACTCACATTTCTCGAACGACAAAGGACACCTTCAACATGAGCGCTGTCGCATTGCTGCGGACCCTTTTTAGCTACCGCGCCTGGGCCAATGCCGAGTTCCTGGACAAGATGAAAGGCTTCGATGCCAAGCTGCATGCCGAAGACCGGCAGGCCGCCCTGCGGCTGCTCAACCACAACTACATCGTTGACCAGATATTCGCGGCGCATCTCGTCGGCGCCGCGCACAACTTTGCCGCAGACAACACGCCGGACACACCCACACTGGAAGACCTGCGCCAGGCGCTGACGGCTTCCGACCGCTGGTACCTGAACTACCTGGAAACCGCCACGCCTGAACTGTTGTCCGAATTCGTGCCCTTTGTGTTCACTGACGGGGACCGAGGGTGCATGTCACGCGAGGAAATTCTGACCCACCTCGTCATCCATAGTGGCTACCATCGCGGCGAGATCGGACGCATCATGTCGCGGCTCGCAATCAGCATCCCATGGGACACCTTCGCGGTGTACCTGCACCAAGCCGACCCGTCACGCCGATTGAAAGCGTAAGACGAGCCGATCGAACGGCGCAGCGCACCGGACTAGATCATCTCCAGGGGAACCGGGCCCACAGGTGGCTGAAAAAGCGCGTCCAACTCGGCCAGTTGTTCGTCGCTGAGCTGAATCTGCGCAGCCGCGACGTTCTCGCGCAAGCGGTCCGGGTGGCTGGTCTTGGGAATCGCGATCACGCCTTGTTGCGCCAGCAGCCAGGCCAGCGCGGCCTGGGAGGGCAACATGCCGTGGTTTTTTGCGAAGCGGGCCAGGCCCGCATGGCGCAAGAGGCGCGCCTGCTCAATCGGAGAATAAGCCATCACCGGCACGCGCCGCTCGCGAAGCCAGGGCAACAAGTCCCACTCGATGCCGCGCCGCGTGAGGTTGTACAGCAGCTGATTGGCCTGCACGTCCTTCCCGCCGGGCAGGGCCCACAGCTCTTTCATATCCGCCATATCTAGGTTGCTGATGCCGTAGTGCCTGATCTTGCCGGCCTTTTGCAGCGCCATGAAAGCCTGCAGGGTTTCGGCCAGCGGTACCGAACCGCGCCAGTGCAGCAAATAAAGATCTATGCGGTCGGTGCGCAAGCGGCGCAGGCTGCGCTCGCAGGCCGCCACCATGCCGGCCTTCGACGCATTGTGCGGATAGACCTTGCTCACCACAAAGGCCTCGTCGCGCCGGCCTTGCAGCGCTTCGCCGACCAGTTCCTCTGACAGCCCTTCGCCATACATTTCAGCGGTATCGACCAGCGTGCAGCCCAGATCCAGCCCCAGCCGCAAGGTCGCGAGTTCATCAGCGCGCCGCGATGGCGCATCGCCCATGTTCCAGGTGCCCATGCCGAGGGCGGGGACGGCTTCGCCGCCGGGCAGCAATACGGTCTTCATGCAATTCATCTTAGCGCCGCAGAACCGCATGCGGGGCATTTCAGTGATGCGGATACGGAATCAATTCACGCCGAAGAATTCATGTTTGCGAGAGCCCCGCGACGTAGCATGGCGTGGCTTTCATTGCGCCAAGCGCTCACCTGATGGAGACCCACATGAAGATCATTCGAAGCAAGGATTTCACCGCGACACGCGCCTGGGGCGCGATGACGGTGGCCAATATGCAGGGCATCACCACCCGGCTGCACTGGACCGACAAGCCCTACAAGTGGCACATCAACGAGGGCGAGGAAGTGTTTGCCGTGCTCGACGGCCGCGTCGAGATGCGCTACCGCGACAACTGCGGCCAATGCTCGGTCATGCTGGAAACCGGCGACATCTTTTTCGCGAGCGCGGGCACCGAGCACATCGCCTCGCCGGTGGGCGAGGCCCGCGTGCTGGTAGTTGAAGTGGAGGGCAGTGACTGAACTTACGAAGCCGCCGCAGGCAGCGGCAGGTTGACCAGCAGGTTTTGCGGCTTGAGCCTGAGCACGCCGCCGGCGTCCATCATCAGTCCCAGGTACACCGGCTTTCCCGCCACGTCGGCGCGCATCTCGCGCGGATCGGCAAACTCCAGCCGGAACAGGCTGACCAGCCGCTGCAAACGCGCCGGCTCCACCTCGCGGCCTTCATACAAGTCATTGAGCAGGGCCGTGGCCCCGGCGTCCAGGCCCACATGCCAGCGCCAGGCTTCGTCGTCCACTTTTTGCACCGGGCGTATGGTGACGGCCACGCCCAGCAAATGCGCAATCCATTTTTGCAGCACCACGGCCAGCGCCTTGAGGCCGGATCGCGCGCGCACCACGGTCAGTACCAGGCCGTGGCCGAGTTCATTGTTGATTTCATGCGTGAGGTCCAGCAGAAAACGATGGCCGCCCGCCCCTTCGGTCTCTTGCCAATAGGCGGCCGCATTGTCGTCAGCGAGCACCCGCAGTTCGATGGCGGGCACAGGCGCGCCGGCCTCGGCCAGGAAGCGGCCGAAGTCACCCACGCCGCCGGTTTCATGGAGCATGTCCAGCACCGCCAGGTCGCCGCTGAGCACACGGCCGCCTTCGGTGCTGATGCGCTGTGCGCGAAACAGCATTTCGGCCGCGCGCAACTCATAGGCATCGGCGGAATCATCGAGCAGGTTGCGCAGCATGGCCTGCACGATGAGGTCGATGAAGAGCGGCGGTATGTCCACACGGCCCGTGCCGTCGCGCGGGAACAGGCCCAGGTAGTACGCCTCCAGCGTGCCGGCGGCCAGCAGGCCGTCGCGAAAGCGCAGGAAATGCGCATAGTTGTCTCGCGCATCGGCATCTTGCAAGGCCTGCAATTCGCCGGGCGCCACGGACTTTGAGGGCGATGCCACCAGCGCGGCGTGCAGGACGCGCTCGGCGTCGCAGGACTCGGGCACCAGGGCCAGCTCGGGCCGCGCCAGGAACAGCCGCAGGTAATCGTCGGTGGGCTGCAGCCAGCCGCGCGGGGTGCGGCGCAGTTGCTTAAAGCCGCTGGAAGGCCAGAAATCTTGCATGGGCGACATAGTCTCACATCATTTATGCCGGGGTCGTGTGCCGGGCATTACATCCTGTTTCATCGCCACCGTGAATCGCGCAATCTTTACGAGCTGTTAGCACTCCATCCATCTTCAGGCGCGTTGTCATGGGTATGGTGGTCTTAGAGCCTGAGCCACTAGCTTCATCCGGCCTCATCAACGGTCACATCGATGAGGCCCCAACGACAGGAAGAGAGCGTGCACCATGACCCGCACCGACACCGAACCATTTCGCGACGACCCCGGCCAAGAATTCCGGGGCTTTCGTTTCTCAGACCTCTATTGGTACCTTGTGCTGACGGCGGTCGCCTTTGTGCTGGCGCTGCTGCAGCCCATCGCCTGGGCCCAGCAACCCGCACCACAGGCTGACGCGATAGACCCGCCCGGCCGCGTGGCCCGGCTCAACCTGGCTGAAGGCCCCGTGAGCTTCGCACCCGGCGACGCCAATGATGCATGGACTGCCGCCAACCTGAACCGGCCGCTGACCGCCGGCGACAGGCTCTGGACGGGCCCGCAGGCGCGCGCCGAAGTCTATGCCGGCTCCACCGCCGTGCGCATGAACCACCAGACCAGCCTGGACCTGCTCGCGCTGGACGACAACACCACCCAGCTGCGCCTCGCCCAGGGCACGCTCAAGCTGCGCGTGCGCCAGCTGTTTGACGGCCAACGCCTCGAAGTCGACACACCCAACCTGGCTTTTGTGGTGTCGCAGCCCGGTGACTACCGCCTCGACGTGGACCCGGCCGGCAACACCACGCGCGTGATCGCGCAATCGGGCGGCGGCGTGATTTACGGCGACAACTCGGCCTCGGTCAACCTGGCCGCCGGCCAGCAGGCCAACTTCAGCGGCACGCAGCTGGTGCCGGCCGGGCCGGGCGCCTCGCGCCAGGACGACTTCGACCTGTGGGCCGCCAACCGCAACCGGCTGGAGGACCAGTCGGTATCCGCGCGTTATGTGCCGCGCGAAACCGTGGGCTACCAGCAACTCGACAGCTACGGCAACTGGAGCCAGGACCCGAGCTACGGCGCCATCTGGATACCGCGCGCCGTGCCCGTCAACTGGGCGCCTTACCGCATGGGCCACTGGGCCTGGGTCTCGCCCTGGGGCTGGACCTGGGTGGACGACGCGCCTTGGGGGTTCGCGCCCTTTCACTACGGCCGCTGGGCGCAGATAGGCCCGCGCTGGGCCTGGGTGCCGGGGCGGCTCGCGCCGCGTCCGGTGTACGCGCCCGCGCTGGTCGCCTTTGTGGGCGGCAGCAGCGGCGGCGTGAGCTGGAACATCTCGATAGGCGGCGCGGCGCGCCCCGGCGTGGGCTGGTTCCCGCTGGCGCCCGGCGAGGCCTTCCGCCCGGCCTACCGCGTGAGCCCGCGCTACGTCACCCAGGTGAACAACAACATCGTGGTCAACAAGACCGTCAACGTGACCAACAATGTGACCAATGTGTACCGCTACCAGCGCCAGCCCGCCGCCGTGACGGCCGTCAGCCGCGAGGACTTCGAGCGCGGCCGGCCGGTGCGCGTGCAGCAGGCGTTGAGCCGCGCCGACCTGGGCCGTGCCCAGCTTGTGGCCGACCGCGGCGCGCTGCCGCAACGCCCGAATCCGGCGGAGCTTCGCGAACGGCAACGCCCCGTGGCCACTACCGCCTTGCCGCCACCGGCGGTGGCCGCAAGGCCCGTGCCCGTCGTCAGCAGCCGTGACGACCGCCGTGATGGCCGTGACGGTCGCCGCGATGACAACAACCGGGATGAGCGGCGCGCCGGCCCCATCGCCGGCAGGGACCACGATGCCCGGCCCCAGCCCACCATGCCCACAATACCGGCAGTACCCGCACCCGACCGCGGCACTCCCGCCGCCGGCCAGCAGGCACAGCGCGAGCAGCAGCGCCAGCAAAGGGAGCGGCAGGAACAGCTGCAGGCCCCGCAGCTGGAACAGCAACGCCGCTCAGGTGAGGAGCCCATAGGCCAGCGTGCGCTGCGCGAGCAGGCCCAACGCGATGCGCGAGCCCGCAACGAAGCGCAGGAACGCGCCCAGGCAGCCAATGCCAGCGCGCAAGCCCGGGCCGAGGCCGATCGCCATGCCGCCGAACAGGCGCAGCGCAGCCAGCAGCAAGCCCAGCGCGAACAGCAGCGCCAGCAAAGGGAACAGCGGGAGCAAAGGGAAAAGCTGCAAGCCCCTCAGCTGGAACAGCAACGCCGCTCGGGTGAAGAAGCCATAGGCCAGCGCGCCCTGCGCGAACAGGCCCAGCGCGACCAGGAAAACGCGCGCCAGCAGCAGGCGGCGCAAAGGCAGCAACAGCAACAGCAACAGCAGCAGCAACATTTGCAACAACAGCAGCACCTGCAACAACAGCAGCAGCAACAACAGCTACGTGCCCAGCAGGAGCAGCAACGCCAGCACCAGGCCCAAGCCCAAGCCCAAGCCCAGGAGCAGCAACGCCAGCACCAGGCCCAAGCCCAAGCCCAAGCCCAGGAGCAGCAACAGCGCAGGCAGCAGCAACAGGCGCAGCGCGAAGCCGCCCAGGCCAGGGAGGCCGCAGCCGACAAAGCCATTCGCCAGGCCGACGCCGCCAACCCGCGCGGCCAGCGCGGTGAAGGAGGCCCCAACCGAAACCGCGAGCAATAAACCGCAAGCGCGGGATCACGCAAAACTACCTAAGGGTCTGACCGGGTACCGCCTGCGGGAGGGGATGGCTAGGATGACCAGCTGTGTTTCACGGGCCTATGTCCGCGGCTGCATACCTGCCGCGGCCGCCCTGGCGTACCGTGATGTCCAACCCCTTACCTGCCGGAGAGCGATTTGTCCGTGGAGTTCATTCTCGAAACACGAGGGCTGACCAAGGAATTCAAGGGATTCGTGGCCGTCAACAACGTGGACCTCAAGGTCCAGCGCGGGCATATCCACGCGCTGATCGGGCCCAACGGCGCCGGCAAGACCACCTTCTTCAACCTGCTCACCAAATTCCTGACGCCCACGCGCGGCAGCATCGTTTACAACGGCAGCGACATCACCTTCGAGCAGCCCGCGCAGACCGCGCGGCGCGGCATTGTGCGTTCCTTCCAGATCTCGGCCGTGTTTCCGCACATGACGGTGCTGGAGAACGTGCGCGCGGCGCTGCAGCGCAACCTGGGCACCTCCTTCCATTTCTGGAAGGCCGAGGACACTTTGTTTCACCTGCACGGTCGCGCCCGCGAACTGCTGGCCGAGGTCGACCTCAGCGCTTTCGCCGACGAGTTGACCGTGAACCTGCCCTACGGCCGCAAGCGCGCGCTGGAACTCGCCACCACGCTGGCGCTGGAGCCCGAGCTGATGCTGCTGGACGAACCCACCCAGGGCATGGGCCACGAAGACGTGGACCGCGTGACGCAGCTGATCAAAAAGGTCTCGGCCGGCCGCACCATCCTGATGGTGGAGCACAACATGAACGTGGTGTCGTCGATTGCCGACCGCATCACCGTGCTGCAGCGCGGCGCCATCATCGCCGACGGCCCCTATGCCGAAGTCGCCAAAAACCCGCTGGTGATCGAAGCCTATATGGGTACGGCGAACACCGAGCTGCAGGGAGCCCACTAGATGACCAAAGAGCTCCTCAAGATAGAAGACCTGCACGCCTGGTACGGCGAGTCGCACATCCTGCACGGCGTGAATCTCACGGTCAATGAAGGTGAAGTGGTGACCCTGCTGGGCCGCAACGGCGCCGGCCGCACCACCACCATGCGGGCCATCGTCGGCATGACGGGCGCGCGCAAGGGCTCTATCAAGATCAACGGCGAGGAAGCCATCAAGCTCGCGCCGCACAAGGTGGCCCGGCTGGGCGTGGGCTACTGCCCTGAAGAGCGCGGCATTTTCGCCAGCCTCACGGCCGAGGAAAACCTGATGCTGCCGCCCACCATAGGCCCGGGCGGCATGAGCCTGGACGAGATCTACACGATGTTCCCCAACCTCAAGGAACGCGCCGCCAGCCCCGGCACGCGCCTGTCGGGCGGCGAGCAGCAGATGCTGGCCGTCGCGCGCATTTTGCGCACCGGCGCGCGCCTCTTGCTGCTCGATGAGATTTCCGAGGGCCTGGCGCCCGTCATCGTGCAAAAACTCGCCGAGATGATCCTCACGCTCAAGGCAAAGGGCTACACCATCGTGCTGGTGGAGCAGAACTTCCGTTTCGCCGCGCCGCTGGCCGACCGCTTTTATGTCATGGAACACGGTCGCATCGTCAAGCAGTTCGCCCAGGCCGAGCTCGCCGGCAACATGGGCATGCTTCAGGAATACCTCGGCGTCTGAGCCGTCGCGCCGACCTTCCGTTTTATTCCTTCGAATTCCCCCGTTCACCCCATCCAAATCAGGAGACACCATGAAACTCAAAACACTTGTTGCCGCACTCGCCGTAGGCCTCACAGGCGCCGCCTTTGCGCAGAACACCGGCCCGATCAAGATCGGCATCATCACCGACATGTCCAGCCTCTACGCCGACATCGACGGCCCCGCCGGCGCGGAAATGCTGAGGTGGGCGGTGCAGGATTTCGGCGGCAAGGTGCTGGACCGCCCCATCGAGGTGCTGAGCGCCGACCACCAGAACAAGGCCGACGTCGCATCGTCCAAGGCGCGTGAGTGGATCGACAAGGACGGCCTGCAGATGCTGATTGGCGGCACCAACTCCGGCACGGCGCTGGCCATGTCCAAGGTCACCACCGAAAAGAAAAAGCCCTTCATCGCCATCGGCGCAGGCTCCGCCCGCCTGACCAATGAAGACTGCTCGCCCTACACCGTCCACTACGCCTACGACACGGTGTCGCTGGCCAAGGTCGCCGGATCAGCGCTGGTCAAGGCCGGCAACAAGAGCTGGTACTTCCTGACCGCCGACTATGCCTTCGGCTACTCGCTCGAAGGCGACGCCTCCAACGTGGTCAAGGCCAACGGCGGCACCGTCGCCGGTACCGTGCGCCACCCGCTGAACGCCTCCGACTTCTCGTCCTTCCTGCTGCAGGCCCAGTCTTCCAAGGCGCAGATCCTGGCCCTGGCCAATGCCGGCGGCGACTTCACCAACGCCATGAAGGCCGCCAAGGAGTTCGGCATCGGCAAGACCATGAAGGTCGCCGGCCTGCTGGTGTTCATCAACGACGTGCACTCCCTGGGCCTGGCCAATACCGAAGGCCTGCAACTGGCCGACAGCTGGTACTGGAACCAGGACGACGCCTCGCGCAAGTTCGCCAAGCGCTTCTTCGACAAATACAAACGCATGCCTTCGAGCCTGCAGGCCGCCGACTACTCGGCCACCATGAACTACCTCAAGGCCGTGCAAACCGCCGGCACGACCGACTCCGACAAGGTCATGAGCACGCTCAAGGGCATGAAGATCGACGACTTTTACAACAAGGGCCAGATCCGCGCCGACGGCCGCATGATCCACGACATGTATTTGTTCCAGGTCAAGGGCTCCAAGGAGTCCACCACACCATGGGACTACTACAAGACCGTGGCCAAGGTGCCGGGCGAGCAGGCCTTCACCACGGTGGCCGAATCCAAGTGCGCGGCCGTGAAGAAGTAATTGCGCAAGCCTTGAACTGACGGCAAGAAAGACGGAGAAGAACGAGGGGTTTGATCCAGCCGGTCATTCGCAGGAATGGCCGGCTGCATCTTTAAGCCTTTCTCATTTCCGCCACAACTAACGGTATTGGTGTCCTGACAGGTTCCCATGGAAATTTTCGGTATTCCCCTGCAAGCGTTTATGGGCCAGCTGATGCTGGGCCTGGTCAATGGCGCCTTCTACGCCATGCTGAGCCTGGGGCTCGCGGTGATTTTCGGGCTGCTGGGCATCGTCAACTTCGCGCACGGCGCGCTTTACATGCTGGGCGCCTTTGCCGCCTGGATCATGCTGGACCAGTTCGGGATGAATTACTGGTTTGCGCTGGTGCTGGCGCCGCTGACAGTCGGCATCCTCGGTGTCATCATCGAGCGGCTGTTCCTCAAACACCTGTACAAGCTGGACCCGCTTTACGGCCTGCTGCTGACCTTCGGCCTGGCCCTGGTGTTCGAAGGCGTGTTCCGTGAAATTTACGGCGTCTCGGGCCAGAACTACAACGTGCCCGACCTGCTGGCCGGCGCCATGGACCTGGGCTTTATGCGCCTGCCGATTTACCGCGCCTGGGTGGTGGCGGTCTCGCTGGTGGTCTGCCTGGGCACCTGGTTCCTGATCGAGCGCACCCGGCTGGGCGCCTACCTGCGCGCCGGCACCGAAAACGCGCCGCTGGTGCAGGCCTTCGGCGTTAACGTGCCCATGATGGTCATGCTGACTTACGGCGCGGGCGCCGGGCTGGCGGCTCTCGCCGGCGTGCTGGCCGCGCCCATCATCCAGGTCAACCCGCTCATGGGCTCCAACCTGATCATCGTGGTCTTCGCCGTCGTCGTCATCGGCGGCATGGGCTCCATACTGGGCTCGGTCGTCACCGGCCTGGGCCTGGGCATTGTCGAAGGCCTGACCCGCGTGTTTTACCCTGAAGCGTCCAACATCGTGGTGTTTGTCATCATGGTGATTGTTCTCATGTTCCGGCCCGCCGGCCTCTTCGGAAAGGAAGCCTGAGCATGAGCGCCCTCTCCACCAAAGCCGCCAACATGCTGCGCATCACCTACCTCGTGCTGCTGGCGCTTGCGCTGGCCGCGCCCTTCCTGGGCCTGTACCCGGTGTTTGTGATGAAGCTGCTGTGCTTCGCGCTGTTTGCCTGCGCCTTCAACCTGCTGCTGGGCTTTACCGGCCTGCTGTCTTTCGGCCATGCGGCCTTCTTCGGCTCGGCCGCTTATGTCACTGGCTGGTTCATCAAGTCGCAGAACTGGACTCCCGAGTTGGCCCTGCTGGCCGGCGCGGTGGCGGCCGGGCTGATAGGCCTGCTGGTCGGCCTGGTGGCCATACGCCGCCAGGGCATTTATTTCGCCATGATCACGCTGGCGATTGCCCAGATGGTCTACTTCGTCTGCCTGCAGGCGAGTTTTACCGGCGGCGAAGACGGCCTGCAGGGCGTGCCGCGCGGCAAGCTCTTCGGCCTGCTGCCGCTCGAATCCGACATCAATCTGTATTACGTGGTGGTGGCGATTTTTGTCGCCTGCTTCCTCTTCATCTCGCGCATCGTGCATTCGCCTTTCGGCCAGGTGCTCAAGATGATCCGCGAGAACGAGCCCCGCGCCATCTCGCTGGGCTACAACGTGGACCGCTACAAGCTGCTGGCCTTTGTGCTGTCGGCCGCGCTGGCGGGCCTGGCCGGTTCGATGAAAACCCTGGTCATGGGTTTTGCCACGCTGTCCGACGTGCACTGGTCCATGTCCGGCGAGGTCATCCTGATGACGCTGCTGGGCGGCGTCGGCACCTTCTTCGGTCCGGTCATGGGCTCGGGCATCGTGATCGCGCTGCAAAACCTGCTGGCCGACAAGGTCGGCTCCTGGGTCACCGTCATCATCGGCGGGATCTTTGTTCTGTGCGTGCTGGCCTTCCGCAAGGGCGTGATCGGCGAGCTGCAGGCCTTCCTGGAGCGCCGCCGCAACGCCGCCAAGGCGGCATCGCAGCGAAGCTGAGCGGCACCACCCCCAAAAAAGCGCGCAGGCCTGCGCGCTTTTTTATTGCGCGGCCTTCAGGCGGTCAGGGTCCATCGGTCGACAGCGCGTAGTTCACATGCTGCGGCAGCACCAGCTGCCCCAGGCTGTTGGGCACTGCCTCGATGTGGACCTGCGGCTGCGCCGCGCGCACGCTGCCGAAAATCGTGGCAAAGGCGATGTCGGCCGCGTCCCGGCCCGTGGCGAAACGCACAAAACCCATGGGGATCGCCGTGCCCGAAGGGTCGAAGAGGTACCAGCGGTCGCCCAGGTAGACCTCGACATAGGCATGGAAATCCGGCGGGCCCAGCGCGGGGTCGGCGCCGTAGTCCATGCCGCTGGCCATGCGCGCCGGCAGGCTGGCCGCGCGGCACAGCGCGATCATCAGATGCGCGAAGTCGCGGCACACACCGACCCGCTCTATCAGGGTGTCTATGGCCGAGGTCGTGCTGTTGCTGGTATTGCCCTGAAAGCTCACATGCTGCTGGACCCAGTCGCAGATCGCTCGCGCCCGGCCGTAACCCAGCGGCAGGTGGCCGAACTGGCTGTTGGCCAGGGTCAGCAAGCGGTCCGACTGGCAATAACGGCTGGGATACAAATAAGGCAGCACCTCGCCGGGCAGGGCCAGCGGGCTCAGTTCGGGCAGCGAGCCCGGCTGCGCCTCGTAGTGGACCAGGTCCACCACCGCCGTATAGCTCAGCGTGAAGTGGCCGGGCTCGGCGTGCAGGCGCAGAAAGCGGCTTTGCGTGGCGGGATCGGTGTAGCTACTGGTGGCCACCGGCTGGCTCAGCCCCAGGGATTCATGCATCACCAGCTGCCGCGGTGTGTAAGCGGCCTGGATGTTGAAGATGAAATCGCAGCCCGGTGCCATCACCTCGTAATCCAGCACCGCGGAAAATTCAAGCCTGACCATAGGGTGTCTTATGCCTTGGGGATTGGCTCCGCAAAAGGAGCCTGTCTGTCCGCGGCGGCGGGAACCCGCCACCATCGCTACCCATTAGGCGCGCAAAAAGGGCCTGTATTCGCGCCTGGCGATATTTGCCGGGAAGCCCTGGCCGCCGGGGCCGACAAGACGGCGTCGCCCGCGCCTACAACACATCAGGCCGCGCGAAACTCGCGCCGGTAAGCCGACGGCGAAGTCCCCAGCGTTGCCGCGAAATGCTGGCGCAGCGACACCGCCGAGCCAAAACCCGCATCGAGCGCGATCTGCTCCATGGAACGGTCCGTCGATTCAAGCTGGCGTTGCGCCAGGCCCAGGCGCTGGCTGGTGAGCCATTGGCCCACCGTGGTGCCAGTGACCTGCCGGAAATGGCGCGTGAAGCTGCGCCTGCTCATCAGCGCCCGCGCCGCCAGGGCGTCCAGGCTGTGCGGCTGGTCCAGGTTTTTCTGCACCCAGGCCAGGATGGTCGACAGCCGGTGGCCCGCTCCCGTGGCGGGCAAGGGCTGCTCCACATACTGTGCCTGCCCGCCCTGGCGCTGCGGCGCCACCACCATGCGGCGCGCCACGCGGTTGGCCATCTCGGCGCCGTAGTCCAGGCGCAGCACATGCAGGCAGCAGTCTATGCCCGCCGCCGTGCCGGCCGAAGTCAGCACCTCGCCGTCATCCACATAGAGCACATCGGGCTGCAACCGCACCTGCGGGTAGCGCGCGGAAAATTCACCGGCCAGCGCCCAGTGCGTGGTTGCCGGCCGGCCATCGAGCAGGCCGGCCTCGGCCAGCACAAACGCGCCCAGGCACAAGCCCACAATGCGCGCGCCGCGTTTGTGCGCGGCCTGCAAAGCCTTGAGCAAGGCCTCGGGCGGGCGCTCCATCGCGTCGCGCCAGGACGGCACCACGATGGTCTGCGCCTTCGCGAGCGCACCCAGGCCTTTTTGCACGCTGATGCCGAAGCCCGAGGTAGTGCTCAAGGTGCCCGGCTTTTCGGCGCAGACCACCAGCTTGAAGCGCGGCAGGTCGGCCCCCGAAAAATCGTTGCCGAACACCATGCAGGGCACCGACAGGTGAAAGGGGCTGATGCCGTCAAACGCGACCACGGCCACGCTGCCGTCCTGTTTTGCGGGCCTGGCAGGTTTGGCGGCTTTTCGGCTTGATTTCAGGGAACGCGGTGACATGGCCCGATTCTATCGAGTATTGGCATTTGGGCCACTGTCGACAAAACGGGTGCCGGCCAACAATCCTTACATCAACCACCGCTTTCAACACAGGAAACTTTCATGACCGCAAGCAACACCTCAAAAGCCCCGCGCCGCGCCCTCGTTGTCATTGACGTGCAGATGGAGTACTTCAACGGCGGCTTGCTGATCGAACACCCGCCCGTGGCCCAGACCCTGCCCAACATCGCGCGCGCCATGGACGCCGCGCGCGCGGCCGGCATTCCCATCGTCGTGGTGCAGCACAGCGAATCCCCCGCCGCGGCGCTGTTCGCCAAAGGCTCGGCCGCCTGGGAATTGCATGAGGCCGTGGCCAGCCGCCCACGCGACCACTACATCGAGAAATCCTGGCCCAGCGTCTATACCGGCACCGATTTCGCGCAGTGGCTGGAGCAGCGCGGCATAGACACCCTCACCGTGATCGGCTACATGACGCACAACTGCGATGCCTCCACCATTTTCGAAGCCACGCACCGTGGCCTGCATGTGGAGTTCTTGAGCGACGCCACCGGCGCCCTTCCCTATGCCAATGAAGCCGGCAGCGCCAGCGCCGAGGAAATCCACCGCGTGTTCAGCGTGGTCTTCCATTCGCGCTTTGCCGCCGCCGGGTCTACCGATGCCTGGATCACCGCGATCCAGGCCGGTGGGCGGCTGGAGAAAAGCAATATCCTGGTGTCGAATCGCGCGGCACTGGCCGGGCGCTGAGACCGCGCAGCGGGATCAATCCTCCAGCAGCCGCACCTTCACACTCTTGCCTTTGACACGACCGGTCGAGAGTTTGTTCAGTGCGTCGGCGGCAATGCGGCGATCCACTGCAACGTAGGTGGAAAACTCATTGACGTTGATCTTGCCGACCTGCTCACGCGTGAAGCCGGCCTCGCCGGTCAGCGCGCCCAGCACGTCGCCGGCGCGGATCTTTTCCTTGCGGCCGCCGACGATCTGCAGGGTCACCATGGGCGGCAGCAAGGGCTCATTGCTCGCGGGCGTCAGTTCGGCCAGTTTGTGCCATTCTGATTCGGCCTTCTGCAGCACTTCAATCTTTCCGACATAGCCCATCTCGTCCATGCTGGCCAGGCTGATGGCCCAGCCCTCTTCGTCGGCGCGGCCGGTGCGGCCTATACGGTGGATGTGCACCTCGGCGTCGGGCGTGACGTCGACGTTGATGACCATCGCGAGTTGCGCAATGTCCAGGCCGCGCGCGGCCACGTCGGTGGCCACCAGTACCGAACAGCTGCGGTTGGCGAACTGCACCAGCACCTGGTCGCGCTCGCGCTGCTCGAGTTCACCGAACAGGGCCAGCGCACTGAAACCCTGATCTTGTAAATAGGCCACGAGTGCGCGGCACTGCGACTTGGTGTTGCAGAACGCCAGGGTGCTGGCCGGGCGGAAGTGCCGCAGCACTTGCGCGACGGCGCCCAGGCGGGCTTCGTCATGGTCGCTGTCCGGCACCTGGTACCAGCGCTGCTGAATCTTGGTTTTTTCATGCTGCGCCTGCACCGTGATGGTTTGCGGCGCCTTCATGAACTGCTGGCTCAGCTTGGCGATGCCTTCAGGATAGGTCGCCGAGAACAGCAGGGTCTGCCGTTCTTTGGGGCATTGCTTGGCGACGGTGACGATGTCTTCGAAGAACCCCATGTCCAGCATGCGGTCGGCTTCATCGAGCACCAGGGTGTTGAGCGCCTCGAGCGTGAGGTTGCCGCGCGCCAAATGGTCCATGATGCGGCCGGGTGTGCCGACCACGATGTGTGCGCCGTTTTCCAGGCTGGCTGTCTGGTTGCGCAGCGGCACACCGCCGCACAGCACCACGACTTTGGTGTTTTCTTCGGCACGCGCCAGGCGCCGAACTTCGGTGGCGACCTGGTCGGCCAGCTCGCGCGTGGGGCACAGCACCATGGCTTGCACCGCAAAACGCCGCGCATTAAGGTTGGCCAGCAAGGGAATCGCAAAGGCGGCGGTCTTGCCGCTGCCGGTCTTGGCCTGGGCGATCAGGTCCTTGCCGAGCAGCGCCACCGGAAGGCTTGCCGCCTGGATGGGCGTCATGCTGAGGTAGCCGAGCTGCTGCAGGTTGGCCAGCATGGCGGGATTCAGCGAGAGGCTCGCGAAATCAGTGTTTGCCGCGCCGGATGCGGGTGTCTTGGAAGGAGTGCTCATGCACCGATTATCGGCGCATGGGTATTCAGGGCCTTCAGGCGCCGGTTAGCGCCACGATGGGCAGCAGCAACTGCGACGGGTATTGCGCCGACACATGCACCCGGTTGACGGCCACCTGCCTGTGCTGCGCCCGGCCTTCGGGCTCGCCTGAGTTGGGGTTCACGTCAAAGCGCGGGAAGTTGCTGCTGGAGATGTCGAGGCGAATGCGATGCCCCTTCTTGAAGAAGTTGGAGGTGGGCATGGGCTCGATGATGATCTCGGCCACTTCACCGGGCGCCAACGGCTCGGGGTGCTCCCACGAGCGCCGGTAACGGCAGCGCAGGATGCCGTCGGTGAGGTTCATGGCGTAACCCTGCGGGTAGTCGGCATTGGGCGGATGCACATCGATCAGCTTGGCGGTGAAGTCGGTATCGGGCGCGCTGGAGGAAATCCACAGCTTGATGGTGACCGGGCCGGTGACTTCCATGTCGACTTCGAGCGGCGACGTTTCAAACACCAGGATGTCCGGCCGCGCGGCAAGCGGCAGATGAGGAGGCTGGGCGCCAAAAATCCCCTGATGCGTGCATTGGTCGTAGGCACCAGCCGTCATCAGGGGCTCGCCCGAGGTGATGGAGCCGCCAATGGTCGGCACCGGATGCGCCGGATCAAAATCAAACGCCAGCACGGCCTCCTGCGCCTGGATTTGCGTTTGCAGCGTACCGTCGGCCTGCAGGTAGTAGGGCCGGAACTCGGTGCCGGGAACCGGCCAATCGCCGGCCGTGCACCAGCTGCCGCCGTGGTCGAGGCGCCCGCTTGCAGTGCGACGCCCCGAGCCGCCGCCCATGCGGAAATAGCGCACCGCCGGATCATCGGCCACGTGATTGAGGCCCTCCGGCGCGTCGCCCTTGAGCCAGCGCTCAAACCAGGCCAGGCGAAAAGCCAGGTGATCCTCGGCCAGGTTTCCATCCAGCGTGGCCTGCGGGCCGAAATCGACGTCCCCGGCGAAAGTGACGCTGCGTTCGCCGTGGGTCCACGGCCCGAGCACCAGGCGCGCCATACCCTTGGCGCGGCGCGAAATGCCAAGGTAGTTGTCCGTGGTGGTCTGCGCGTAGGGGTCCCACCAGCCGCACATCAGCAGGGTGGGGATGCCGTCAAAGCTGTCGTAGTGCCCTGCGGCGTAAAGCTCCGGCTGGCGCCAGTAGGCGTCGAAGCTGCCGTGCTCCCATTGCTCAAACAGATAGTTCTCGTATTCAGGCACCCATTTCAGCGGCGAATGCCCACGCTTCCAGGGCATGGCGGCGAACCATTCGGCGATGTCCTCGGCGGCCAGCGCCGCCCGGATGACGGGATCGCGCAGCGCGGGGCCGGTCCGCTGGGCGTTGGTATAGGCCCAGGTCGCCTGCTTGAGCTCAAAAGCGCCGCCGTGGCGTATGCCGCCGCGATAGGCGTTGGCAAAACCGCCGGCCTCCAGGAGCATCGCAGCAAGGCCTGGCGGGCGCTGGCTCACCAACGCGGTTTGTGTATGCGCCGCATAGGACAAGCCCAGTGTGCCGATTCGGCCATTGCACCAGGGCTGCGCGGCAACCCAGGCCAGCGTGTCATGGCCGTCGTTGGCCTCTCCCAGGTATTTGGTGAAGACCCCTTCCGACGCGAAACGCCCGCGGCAGTCCTGCAAGACCACCGCATAGCCGCGGCGTGCGAACCTCGCCGCAACCTCGGCGCGGGAGACGGGACGCGGATCGCGCGCCGTGCGCTCGCGGACGGTTTCGTTGGTTTTGCCGTAAGGCGTGCGCTCCACCAGCACCGGGAACGGGCCCGGCAGGGCCCGGCCATCGCGAGCCGGCAGGTACACATCGGTCGCCAGGTGTATGCCGTCGCGCATTACCACCATGACGTCGCTCTTTGTTGTCACCTCATGCGTCGCGGGCGCCGGCGGAGCCGAAGTGGCGGGGAATGCTTGCGGCCCTTGCTTCAGATAGTTCATAGCGCGCGCCCCGGTCAGTCGATCTTGAGCTTGCGCTCGGCGATCAGCTGGGTCCAGCGCGCCGTGTCTTCCCGTATGTAACGAGCCAGATCCTGCGCGCTGCCCGGTGCCGGCTCACTGCCCTGCGCCACCAGCTGCCTGGCGACTTCGGGGTCACGCAGTGCCCGTTGCAAGTCCGCGCTGACCTTGTCCACCAGCACGGCCGGCGTGCGGGCCGGCGCAAACAGGGCATACCAGATGTCGTACTCAAAACCCGGCACGCCCGCTTCGGCCATGGTGGGAAGTTGCGGCAGCAATGTGGAGCGCCTGGCGCTGGCCACGGCCAGGGCCGTGAGCTTGCCGGCGTTGATCTGGTGGGCCACGCTGGGCACCGCGTTGATGCCCAGTTGGACGTGCCCGCCGACCAGCTCATTGACGGAAGGCGCGGCGCCCTTGTAAGGCACGTGAACCATCTCGGTTCCCGTCATCGCCAGGAACATTTCCATGGCCAGGTGGTTCGGGCCGCCCGTTCCGCTGGAGCTGTAGTTGAGTTGCCCCGGCTTGCTTTTTGCCAGCGCGATGAGCTCCTTGACGGATTTCACCCCAACCGAGGGATGGGTGGTCAGCACAGGGGTGTTGGTCAGCACCTTGCCCACGGGGGTGAAATCCCTGGACGGGTTGTAGGGCAGTTTGCTGTTCAGAAGCGGGGTGGTGACGATGCCGGAGCCGGCACCCAGCAGCAGGGTGTAGCCATCCGCCGGGGCTGCCGCAGCGGCCTGCATGCCCGGAACACCGGGACGGTTGTCGACAATGACGGGCTGGCCCCAGTACGCCGAGAGCTTGCGCGTGACCACACGCATGGCGTTGTCCGCCGCGGCTCCCGGTGGAAACGGGATGATGATGCGCACGGGTTTTTCGGGGTAGCCAGCGGCCCTGGCAGCGCCCGCCACGGCCAGTCCGGCGAAGGTAAAGAAAGCAACTGTCAGCAGAAAGAAGCGTCTACGCATGAAAGTATTCTCCGGGAGAAGGGACATGGGAACATCAGGGCATCAAGCCCAGACATCAGAAATCGTGGCGGATGCCAGCGCCCACCGAGCGGATGGCCGCGCCGGCCTTGCTCGAGTCGACTCCGTCCCGGTCATAGAAGGCCTGCAATTCGGTCCGCTTGGACAAAGCGTAGGTATAGGCCATTTGGTGGCGCCTGCGAACGCCTGTCGGTGAAGCCTGCACATCCCGCCGCATCAGGTTCAGCACCACGCCATGGGCGCCCTGGCTGTACTTGGCACCCGCGATCCAGTAATTCACGTAGCGGCGTGTGAGCGCGGTATTCTGGAATTTGTCCTGCCCGGCCAGCACATAGGGCTCAACCGCGCCAAAGGCGTAGCGCACGCCGGCCTGCCATTTGCCGGAAAACTCATTGGCCAGCAAACCCGACGGACGCGTGTCCTTTCCGAACCCAATCCCGGCCTTCAGCGGTCCGTCAGCGTAGTTGAGTCCCAGGTCCAGCGATTTGGAGCCGTCCTCGACATCGGGCGTGGCCACCGCGCCGCGCAAGTAGTAGCGGGCACGGAAGTCAAAGCCCGACAGGTTGGGGCTGGCATAACCCACCGCGTTGGACGTGCGGTTGCGCGCGTTCAGCATAGACGTGCCGATCGCGGTGGCGCCGGCATCGTTGGCGGCAAAACTGGTGATGGCGGTCACCTGGGAATAAAGGGGTGAGCCGGTGGGGTTGGCGGAATCCAGGCGTCCCAGCGCCAGGGCGCCCCAGTCGCCGCGCAGCCCGACATAGCTGTTGCGATAGGCCGGAACGGTGGCGGCCCCGGTATCCGCGTCGATGCCCATCTCCATCCCGAACAAGGCCGCCAGGCCGCCGCCCAGGTCTTCGCTGCCGCGAATCCCCAGGCGCGACGCGTTGTCGCGCATTTCCGTCATTTCTCCGGCGGGAGCAGCCTTGGTGCTGTTGAGGGTCAGGCGTATCTGCCCATAGATGATGTTCTGGCCGGCCGCCGGCACAGCGGCCGCGGCGAGCAGGAGGCCGCCGAGAAGGATTGCGCACGCATGAAGGTTCATGAAAAAAACTCCCGTCGTTGGATGGATGGATGGCAGAGGGCTGCTGCGACGGGATTCTGGTGCGCGGGTTCTGGAGCCGCAACGCTATGATGAATCCGCATTGGGCTATGCGATTCGCAAAGAAGTGGCGGTGCGCGCGCGGGTGCAATAGCATGGCCCGGACAGCACGAACAGACGGCGGGCGACATGAATTTCAAGCAACTCGAAGTTTTCCAGGCGGTCATGGCCTCGGGCTCGACCACGGGCGCGGCGCAGCGGCTGGACTTGTCGCAGTCGGCGGTCAGCCGCCTGCTGGCCCAGTTTGAAGAAGACCTGGGCCTGCGCCTTTTTGTGCGTGAAAAGGGACGGCTGCTTCCCACGCGCGAAGCCCAGGCCCTGCTGCAGGACACCCAGGGACTGGTCGACGCCGCACAGTGCTTTCGCCGCCACACCGAACAGCTGCGCCTGGGCGGGTTCAACCGCCAGTTGCTCAAAGTCGCGGTGCCCGGCACCCTGTCCCAGCAGCTCATGCCGTCCGTAGTGGACAGCTTTGTGCAGCAGCATCCGGGCGTGGTGCTTGAAGTGCTGTCCGGCTCTTATTCGGACGCGGAACGGGCCGTTCTGAGCCGTGAGGCCGATATGGGGCTGGTCAGGTTGCCGGTAGAAATCGCCGGCCTTCAGGCAACAGCCTGCCTGGAAGCGGAGGCCGTCTGCATCATGCCGCGGGGCCACCCGCTGGAAAAACTGGAAACCGTCAGCGTGCTGGACCTGGCCGATGTTTCGCTGGTCCTGCTGGGCCGCCAGCGGCTGATCCGCCACGAGATCGACATGGCCTTTCGGCAGGCTCGCGTGATGCCGCGCATAGGCGCCGAAGTGCATTCCGTGGGCGTGGCCTGCGCTTTCGTGGCGCAGGGCCTGGGCGTGTCCATCGTCAACGCATTGCTGGCCAGCTATTGCCGCGACATGAATTTCAGCAGCCGCCCGTTTCGCCCCCGCATAGCCTACCAGCTGGGTATCGCCTCGCTGGAAAAGTCACCGCTGTCCGCGCTGGGGGAAGCGTTCTCGCGGCACCTGGTCGACGCCATCATGGCGGCGGTGCGGCCTGAAGACTGCACGCGCCGGATCTGAAAAGAGTCTTTAGCGGTGGCAAAACACCGCCGGCCGCTTCTCCACAAACGCAGCCGTGCCCTCGCGCGCATCCCGCGAGGCCGCCGCAACCATGAACTGCGCGGCCTCAATCGCCAGGCCTTCGTCGATGGAGACATTGAGGCCGCGCGTGACGGCGCGCAGCGAGGCTGCCACGGCAATGGCGGAGTTTTCGGCAATGCGGTCGGCCATGCGCAGGCAAGCCGGCAGCAGCTCATGGACCGGCACCACGTGGTTGATGAGGCCTATGAGCAGCGCCTCTTCGGCGCTGATGGCGTCGCCGGTCAGGATCATTTCATTGGCACGCTTGCGGCCAATGTGGCGCGGCAGGCGCTGTGTTCCGCCAAAGGGCGGCGGAAAGCCCAGGCGTATCTCGGGCTTGGCAAAGCTGGCGTGCTCGGCCGCGATGGCGATGCTGCAGGCCTCCATGGTTTCGCAGCCGCCGCCAAAGGCAATGCCGTTGACGGCGGCGATGACGGGCTTGGGGTAGTTCTCGATGCGACGCGTCATGGCCTGGCCGCGCATCACGAAATTTCGGTACGCGGTTTCGGGCGAGGCGGCAATGTCAGGCGCAAAGCCCACGATGTCGGCGCCGGCACTGAAGGCTTTGTCGCCCTGCCCCGTCAGCACCAGGCAGCGCACACTGTCGTCGCGCTCCAGGGCATTGAGCCTGTCCATGAGTTCATCGATCAGTTCGTAACTCAGCGCGTTGAGTTTTTCGGGCCGATTCAGGGTGAGCACCACATGTTGGCCATGGCGTTCGGTTTCTATCAGCATGCGGTCTCCGTGCCCTTGGGAGCGGGCGAAAAGTCCAGCACGCCGCTGCCGCGCGGCGCGCCCACAAAATAGGTCGCGGCTTGCGGTGTGACAAAAGATTGGCCGCTTTCCAGCACGATGTCGCTGTCGCGGCGGCCGGCCAGCGCATCGCTGGTGATCCAGAGGCAGCCGCCGGTGCAGGTCAGGACTTCGCCGCGCGGCAGGCGAAAACGCTCCGGGATGGGCCCGAGCTTGAGCGGGGTTTGCGGGATTTGGGGGGCATGCATGGCGGACTCCTTGGAAAGTGTGGTTTGATTCTTCTTTGGAACCGGCCCCAGCGGCCGGATGGTTTGTCATCCGGGGTATTCCTCCTGCTCATGCCGTTCATGCCGCCCCTACCATTGATGCCATGCTGAACCCTTCTTCCTCCCACGCGCTGCGCGCCATGTCGCTGGACGCGATACGCGGTTTTGAATCGGCGGCGCGCCACCTGAGCTTTACCGCCGCGGCCGAGGAGCTGTGCATCACGCAGTCGGCGGTCAGCAAGCAGGTCAAAAGCCTGGAGGACGCGCTGGGCGCGCCGCTCTTCCTGCGCGGCGGCAAGGGCCTGAGCCTCACGCCCCAGGGCCGCGAACTGTACGAGGCAGCGCGCGCTTCGCTGTCGCAACTGGCCTCGGCCGTGGACCGCCTGCTGGCGGTGGACAGGGCCTCGGTGGCGGTCACCACCACACCCTCTTTCGCCGCACTGTGGCTGGCGCCCAAGCTGGCGAAATTCCAGCAGCTGGAGCCGGCCATCGACGTGCGTGTCGACGCCTCGGAAGTGCGCGTCAACCTGGAGCGTGAAGGGATGGACCTCGCCGTGCGGCTCTATCCGGTTCAGCCTGGCGACGAGAGCCCGCCGCTTTTACAGGAGCAGGCCTTGCTGGTGGCGGCGCCGGCCGTTGCGGCGCGCATCCATTCGGCCGCGGACATCGCACATACACCGCTGCTGGTGTATTACGACCCGGCCACACGCTTTCCCTGGATGTCATGGCCGGATTGGTATGAGCGCCTGGGTTTGAAACAATCGGCGCAGCAGCCCTGCCTGTATTTTTCGCAGTACGAGCATGTGCTGAACGCGGCCGTGCAGGGCGGCGGCATTGCCATAGGCCGCACGCCGCTGGTGCTGCCGCTGCTGCGCGGCGGCCAGCTCACGGTGGTCTTGCCGGGCCAGACGGTGGACGGCCTGGGCTACCGCATCATCACCTCGGCCCATAGCGCGGACAGGCCGGCGGTGCAGAAATTCCGCGCCTGGATGGAGCGCGAACTGGCGCTGGAAGCGATAGGCTAAGGTCGCTTGGTCCAGGCGCCTGTGGCTTCCAGCACCGGCGACAGCTCCGCTTCGCTCCAGCGCAGCGGCAGGGAAGATTCCACCAGGCGCATGGACTCCACCTTGAAACGCATCAGGCGCTGAGCACCGGCAAAAGCATCGACCTCGGGGCCGTCCCAGATGATGTCGGCCGTAACGGCCATATACAGCAGGTCTCCGGTGTCGAAGTCGATGAACAGCAGGCCGGCGCGCGGGTTCACCACCAGGTTGCCCAGGGTGTTGAAGAAGTAGTTGCCGACAAAGTCGGGCACGGTCAGCGTGCCGTCGGCCTCCACGCGCACAAAGCCGGGCTTGCCGCCACGATGCGAGACGTCCACACCGCCGGCACGGCCGGCCCGCGTTTCGTCGCCCGCATAGGCGGTGGCGATGAACAGGGTATCGGCCTGTTCAATCATGCGGCGCGCCGCGTCGCTCAGTTGCGCCGACTCGTGCACCAGCGGCCCGGCGGTTGAGGCGGAACGTTCCACATAGACCGGCTCGCGCGCCTGGATGTATTTGGGGCAGTTGCCGAAACTCTGGCTCAGTTCCACCGCAAAGCCTTCAGCCTGGAGGCCGCGGACTATGCCGTTCATGCGGTTGCGCCTGCGTGTGTGCGGCTCTATGCCCAGGAGGCCTATCGCGGCGCCGTCGGCCAGCGTGGCTTGCAAAGGGTCGCCGGGCAGCGGCTGGGCCCGCAAAGTCAGGTGGCGCGCATCGGGTGAATGGATAAACCCCGGCGGCTGGGCCAGCACCGAGGCCCAAGGCTGGCCGCCAGCATCCACCGTGCCGGCAATGACAAAGGGCAGTTGTTCAAAAAACTCGCGGTGCTGGTCTGGCATGAAGTCGCGTATCACGCGCGGGCCGATTTCTTCCATGCGCTCGCGCACGGCCGCTCCCACACGCGCCTGCGCGGCACGTTCGCCTTCATGAAAAGCCGGGGCGTTCATGCGGCCAACCCAATAGGTGTTCTGACCATGGGCACAAAACGCGGCAAGGCTTCTATGCGGGCCAGCCAGGCGCGCAGGCGCGGATAGGCTTCAAGCGAGACATTGCCCTCGGGCGCATGGGCCGCATAGCTGTAGTTGGCGATGTCGGCCAACGTGGGCGTGCTGCCCGCGAGAAAAGCCGACTGGCCCAGCTGCTGCTCCATCACCGCGAACAGCGCGTGCGCCCGCTCAATGGCTTCGGGGTTTTCCGGTCGCTTGAACAATTGCACGACGCGCGCGGCCGCCGGGCCGAAAGCCAGCTGGCCGGCCGCCACCGAGAACCAGCGCTGCACCGCCGCGGCGGCCAGCGGGTCGCGCGGCAGCCACTGCTCGGCATCCGGCGCGTAGCGCGCATTGAGGTAGACCAGGATGGCATTCGAATCGGCCAGCGTGACGTCGCCGTCCTGGATCACCGGCACCTGGCCGAAAGCATTCATGGCCAGGAAGGCCGGCGTCTTGTGCGCCTTGGACGCCAGGTCGATTTCGATGCGCTCGAAGGGCAGGCCCAGCAGCGAGAGGAACAGCTCCACGCGGTGTGAATGCCCGGAAATGGCGAAACGGTAAAAGCGTATGGGCTGGGCGG